>JBDTTE010000049.1:0-16023 GCA_039930785.1 Betaproteobacteria bacterium
CGGTGGCATTCGCGAAGCGCGTCCGCGCGGCGCTGGATGCGGACGGCATCTGCGTCGCGGCTATCTCAAGCTAGAGCCACATCTCGACGCAAAGGCGCGAAGGACGCGAAGAGCGCAAAGGAAGAGCGAAAAAATGCGCAAGAACTCGCCCGGGATGATTCGGTAACATGTGCATGGCGTTCACAATTCCGCACTTCTTGTTGTTTCCTTCGCGCCCTTAGCGTCCTTCGCGTCTTTGCGTCGAGATGTAATCCGCAATCCCTGGAGAAGAAAAAAATGCAAGACAAGCTGTTTTCGGTTGAGGACCAAGTGGTGCTGGTGGCGGGCGCGAGTCGTGGCATCGGTCGCGCACTGGCAGAAGGGTTTGCCGAGCGCGATGCAAAAGTCATCATTGCGGGGCGTGAAGCGGCGACGCTGAAGCAGACCGCCGGCGAAATTTCCACAGGCCGGCACCCTGTGACTTTCGAGGTCTGCGACGTGGCGAAACCCGAGGACGTCGCGAAGCTTGTCGAAAGTGTCGTCGCGAAGCACGGGCATATCGACACCCTGGTCAGCGTTGCCGGCGTGAACAAGCGCATGAAAGCCGAAGACTACAAGATCGACGAATACGACTGGATCGTGAACATCAACCTGCGCGGCGCATTCGTGATCGCCCAGGCCGTCGGGCGGCACATGATCGAACGCGGGAGCGGCGCGATCATCAACGTCGACTCGCTGAATACCTACGCTCCGCTGAAGGGCGTCACGCCGTACGCGATGAGCAAGGCGGGCGTGCTGATGATGACGCGTGCGCTCGCCAACGAATGGGGCAGCCGCGGCGTGCGGGTGAATTCCATCGCGCCGGGATTTTTTCCGACCGCGCTGGCGAAGAAAATGTGGGAACAGGAAAAGATGGTCAACTGGGCCAAGACCAATACGCCCATGGGCAAACTGGGGGATGTGAAGGAACTGGTCGGCGCCGCGATTTTCCTTGCCTCGCCCGCTTCGGCATTCGTCAGCGGGCAGACGGTCCGCGTCGACGGCGGTTTCACCGCCGGCCTCAACTGGCCCATCGACCTTTGAAGCGCGCTTTCGGAAACTCCCTGCACGCCCGCCTTTGCGCAATGCTGGCGGCGATCGCGATGATCGCGCTGGGCGGATGCGCGCACGCGGCGCAGCGCGGGTGCTCGACGGACATACCGACGTTGTTCGAACGTGTGTCGCCTGCGGTCGTCATGATCTCCGCGCAAAGCATCAATCCCTACAAGGTGCAGGGTCGCGTCTCCCACACGATCGGCTCGGGTTTTATTTACGATGCCAAGGGACTGGTCATCACCAATTCCCACGTTGCGTTTGGACGCCAGACCCTGTTCGTCACGCTCGACGATGGCACCGTCGTACCGGCGCGCCTGCTCGGCGCGGATCCGGTGTACGACATCGCGGTGCTGCAGATACCCAAACCGGAGAAAGGGAAAATCGCCACCGTCCCGCTCGGCGATTCCGATCACCTGCGTGTAGGCGAAAACGTCATCGCCATCGGCAATCCCCTGGGCCTGGACCAGACCGTGACGCGCGGCATCATCAGCGGCGTCAATCGCATCCTGCCGGAGACGCCCCTCTCATTGGGCGAACCGCTGATCCAGACGGACACGCCGATCAATCCCGGAAATTCCGGAGGGCCGCTGCTCAACATGTGCGGTGAAGTCGTCGGCATGAACACCGCCATGGTGCAGGACGCGCAGAATATCGGATTCGCGATTCCGATCTCGCTGATCAAATCCATCGTGCCGGCACTGATTCGCGACGGTCGCATGATCCGACCCTGGGTGGGCTTCCACGGCACCGTGATCGGGGCGGAGGTGCGCAAGGTACTCAAGCTGTCGCTGACCGATGGTTTGCTGGTCGAAGTCGTGGAGCCCGGCAGTCCGGCCGAGACTGCAGGCGTGCGCGGTGGTGAAATCGAATTCACGCTCGGTACCATTTCACTGCTGCTCGGCGGCGATATCGTCACCGTGATCAATGGCGTACCCGCGACGGATGCGGACAAGATCGCACCGACGATGCGCGCCCTGAAAGTGGGCGACACACTGACCCTGTCGGTATTTCGCGACGGTGAGACGCGCCGCGTCGTCTATGTATTGCCGGAACGCCCGTTGCTGCCGGGCGACCTCCCGGAGGAACAGGTCGGGTCCCAGCAGCCGCTGGTCATGCCACGCCGGGACAAGCCGTAAACGAAAGGTCCGCCGATCCGTTGTAGACTGCTTCCGACACTCCCTAAGGCACCACATGCGAAAATTCCTTGCGTTGCTGCTCCTGCTTGCGCCATTTGCCGCGCAAGCGGCAGACCAAACCATGCTGTACGTCGAATATCACCTGGCGGGTAAAAAAATTGCGGCCGACAGTTTCGACGCGCAGTCGAAAAAAGTCTGGCGCGTGGGTGACACCCTGCTGCGCTTCGAGGACGCGCCGAATCCCACCACGAAAATTCATGGCCTGATCATCGTGTCCGAACCCGATATCTGGATCATCGACCGCAATACGAACAAGGGACAGCACACCGTCGATCCCGGTCCCACTTACAAGATGCATTTTCCGCTGCTCGCCTCCGAGCAATCGGAGACGCTGCGCGAGCTCGAATTCGGCCACGAGCTGGAATTTTTCCTGGCCAATAATGCGACTGCGCTGCCGCAACAGGAAATCGAAGGCGTACTTTGCAAACCGCTGCGCTTGAATGTCGACGACCGCGAAGTCACTTTATATACGCGAACGAGTGACATGCCATTGCTGATCGTGGTGAAGTCCCCTGACTACGAATACAGCGTACGCTTCCTGCGTTACGAACCGGGCCGGAAGGTCGATAAATCGCTGTTCCAGCCGCCGTCTGACGCGCAAATCAAGAACTGACGGGCGATCGAGGTTGTGGGACAACGCCGGCGTTCATGGTCGTCGCCCGCAAATTCATCATGGACTTTTTGTTCTTCTGCAAATCGCTCGGCATCGGCATGGCAGTCGCCGCGCCCGTCGGTCCGATGGGCCTGCTGTGCATCCATCGCACGCTCGATCGCGGCCAGCTGGCGGGGTTGGTATTCGGCGCCGGCGTGGCGACCGGCGACCTGACCTACGCGGCGATCGCCGCCTTCGGCCTCACCGCGGTCACTTCGCTGCTGGTCGCCGGAACGCTCTGGATCAAGCTGGTGGGATCGCTGATTCTCATCGTATACGGCCTGCGGGTCGCGCTCGCGGCGCCGGATCCCGGCGCGCCACGGCGCAGCCTGCCTGGCGGCCAGGCTTTTCTCGCAGCATATGGCCTGACCCTGACCAATCCACCCACGATCCTGTTTTTCGCGGGCATTTTTGCTTCGGTCACGACGATGGCGACGAAATCGCAGTCCGTCCTGTTCGCCGGTGGGGTGTTTGCAGGATCGATGCTGTGGTGGCTGATTTTGACAACGATCGTGTCCAGGTCTGCATCGCTATTTAGCCCTCCGGTCATGCTGTGGATCAACCGCGTTTCCGGTGCCGTGCTGATCTGCTTCGCCGCCTACGGCCTCGCCACGCTCGCGTGACGTTTTCGCGTTGGTGGCGAAGCACGCCACGGGAACAGGTAAACTGCGGGGGCATGGTCAAGAACGAACACGCCCCGATGCGCGCATGCGCCGGCCTGCTGCTCCTCCTGGCCGTTTTTTCGGCCCGCGCCGAGTATCTCCTCGTGCCCGAGCAGGGCACCCTTGTCAGCGGCGGGACGATCGCGGTCACCCTGTTTGTGCCGAACGATTCCGCACAGGAACTCGCCGTGGCGCTGCCAACTCGCCTCACATTGCGCACGCGCGGGGTTGCAGCGGCGCCGGATGTGATTCTCAAGCCGGCACAGTCGCAGCCGATGCAAATCAAAATCGCGCCCAGGGCTTTTGCGCGGGTGCGCTATTCCGGAACGTTGCCGCGCGACCTCGTCGGCAATCTCGTTCTCGAACCTGTCGATTTCTCGGGTCCAACCCTGGGCGTGACGGCGGAGCGGTCGGAGAGTCTCCCCGCGAATGCCGCGCTTGTCGCGCCCGCGGATACCGCACCTGCCGCTGCTGACGCAAAACCGGCAGACAACAAGACGGACGCCGCATCCGTTGCAATCGGCACCAGCGATAGGGACCGGGCGCGGTTCGCCAGCTCATTCTCGCCGTATGAACCCAACTACTTTTCCCTGTCGCCAAACAGTTCGCTGAATGCAAAGTTCCAGGTCAGCGTGAAGTTCCGCCTGTTCAACGAGGACACGCAGACCTCCTTCCTGGAAAAACTCTATCTAGCGTATTCGCAGACGTCGATCTGGGAAATCGGTTCATCCTCGGCACCTTTCTACGATACGAGCTACCGGCCCAGCGTGTTCTTCCTGGACGAAGACGTTTCGCAGTGGCCGTTTCGAAAATGGTCCCGCCTGGGATTCCAGGCTGGCGTGGAGCATGAATCGAACGGCAAGGATGGCGTCGCTTCGCGCAGCATCAATACCGCCTATGTGCGACCCACTTTCACGCTGCCGTTCGCCGACGCCTATTTCGTGTCCGTGTCCCCGAAGATATATAGCTACATTCAAAAAGAAACGAAGGACATTGCGTACTACCGCGGCTATAGCGATTTGCTGGTCAAGATCGGTGAAACCGAGGGCGTCCAGCTCGCGACCACCTTGCGAAAGGGTACCGGCGACGCGCCCTACAGCGCGGAATTCGACCTGTCGATACCACTGCGCACGCCGATGCTCGGCAACCTCGGCGGCTATTTGCACCTGCAGTACTTCAATGGCTGGGGCGAAAGCCTGCTCGACTACAATCGCCGCGTTCCCTCGCATTTCCGCATCGGGCTGATGATCACGCGCTAGGCCACTTTATCCGGCCGGAACCTTTTTCACCGCAAAGGCGCAAAGGACGCAAAGGATACGCAAAGGAGACCAAGTAGAAATCGAGGCACAGTTGTCCCATGCCGGTGACGCAAGACGCCAGCGATGTCAGATCGACCGTACTTCGAAGGCCAACATGCTGAAACTGGCATCTGCAATCTCAGGTTGTTTCGCCTTCCTTTGCGTGCCCTTTGCGTCCTTTGCGCCTTTGCGGTGAGATTTGGCATGCGGGGGATTGATATCCGCAGAGGCTCGGGGTAGAACGACGCTACGTACGATCCAGGGAGGCATCTTGCGTTCGCGTTACTTTCTTTCCGGTACCGCCATCCTCGCCGCAGGGATGGCCCTTGCGACAGAATTGCCGCTGGCGTCGCGCTCCGGCGGCGATTTCACGGCCGCAGACGAATCCGAACTCGCCTACACACTGCCCGGCCCGCTGCTCGATGCGCAGCAGGTGCAACTGTTCGCCAACGGCCGGCAGGAATTTCACCAGCGCTGGGTCGTCATCCCGTCGTCCGGCGGAAAATGGGGACGCGGGCCGGTATCGAATGCGGAAATCTGCATCGATTGCCACGTCAACAATGGGCGCGGTCATGCACCGGATTCTCCGCTTGAATCGATCGCCTCCATGGTCGTGCGCCTGTCACTGCCCGGTGAAGGCGAACACGGTGGCCCGCGACCGCATCCGAATTATGGCGAACAGTTGCAGAACCAGGGCGAGCTGGGCCGGGTGAAGGCGGAAGGCGACGCCAGGGTGGAATGGATTGATCGTGAAGAACCGCTGGCAGACGGCACGCCAGTGCTGCTGCGCATGCCTCGGCTGGTTATCGCCAACCTCAACTATGGTCCGCTGGGAACCGAGATCCTGACCTCGCTACGCATCGCACCGCCCGTCTTCGGTAGCGGCCTGCTCGATGCCATTCCCGAAGCGCAGATCCTGGAAACCGCGCGCAGGCAGCAGGCGCTGGGCTTCAACGGCCGGCCAAACTATGTATGGGATACCGAGAAGCAGATCGTGAGCATCGGGCGCTTCGGCTGGAAAGCATCGCAGTCCACACTGAAGCAGCAGGACGCCGCCGCCTTCCTGAACGACATGGGCGTCACGACGCGCGTATTCATGCGCAACAATTGCATGGAGATCCAGGTCGCCTGCCAGAAAAGCCCGTCAGCCATGATCCCGGAGGTGCAGGACCGACCCTTCGCTGAACTGGTGTTCTACACCCGCGCGCTGGCGGTCCCGGCGCGACGCCGCGCGAACGAAGCGATCGTGATGCAGGGAGAACGGATTTTCGAGCAGGCGCGTTGCGCCGTGTGCCACGTTCCAGAAATGCAGACCGGCGAATATCCCGAGCTTCCTGGCCTCGGCCACCAGGTCATCCACGCGTATACCGACCTGCTGGTGCACGACATGGGTGATGGCCTGGCGGACGGACGACCCGACTTCGGTGCCGGCCCGCGCGACTGGCGCACGCCGCCTTTGTGGGGCATTGGCCTCAGCAAACAGGTCAATGGCAACGCCGCACTGCTGCACGATGGTCGCGCGCGCAACATGACCGAGGCGGTGATGTGGCACGGCGGCGACGCACAAAGTGCGCGCGAAGCATTCCGCACGATGCCTGCGCCGGATCGCGATGCGTTGCTCGCTTTCCTGAATTCGCTCTGAGGATTGGCTTCGCACCATCGAGAGGTCCCGCTTCATAACGAAAGGAAACACAAACCAAGGAGGCATCTACCCCATGCGCTCGATCGTGACAATGCTGCTCATGATGCTTGCCCTGCCCGCCCAGGCCGAAGTGCTGTGCCCGGATGCCCTCGATGTACATCAGCAAGCCAGCATCGCCGGCGACTGGACCGTCCTCTACAGCGACCCGCCGCTGCGCCTGACCGGCGTCACCATCTACGATGGTCCACCCTCCCAGAATCACCCCATCAAACCGTACACGGTCAGGACAGTGAAAGGCGAACTCCAGGTTTCCTGGCGACTGCCGACCAGCAAGCGCAACTTTCACCTGGCCTGCGCCTATGAGCGCACCACGGCGAGCCTGACCACGGTATTGCCTCCCGGCGTGAACGGTTGCAACGCGGTTTTCGATCGTCGCGTATCCTATGGCAACGAAACACTGGCGGTGAAACGCATGGTGTGCAACTGAACCCTACCCCCCCTCTCCCCGGCCCTCTCCCACAAGGGGAGAGGGGGTCTTGAGAATTAAAGCGAATGATTAAATCGCTAAAAAGCTCCCTCTCCCCTGGAGGGAGAGGGCCGGGGAGAGGGGGCTGACTCTTGAGGATTGTCATGGCATTTCAAATCGACGTAATTTCCGACGTGGTTTGTCCCTGGTGCTTCATCGGCAAGCGCAACCTGGAACGGGCGCTGGAAACGTGGCGCACCGAGCATTCGGGTGAAACGCCGGTGGTGCGCTGGCATCCTTTCCAGCTCAATCCGCAGCTGCCGCCGGGCGGGGTTCCGCGCAAGCAATATCTCGAAATGAAATTCGGCGGCCCGGAGCGGGCAAAGGAAATTTACGCGCGCGTGACCGCGGCAGGCAAACGCGCCGGCATCGAATTCGCGTTCGATAGCATTGCAGTGCAACCGAATACGATCGATGCGCATCGCCTGCTGAACCTGGCCGGCGAGCGCGGCAGCCAGGACGCCATGTCGGAAATGCTGTTTCGCCGCTATTTCCTGGAAGGCGCAGACCTGAGCAATCGCGAAACGCTGGCAGACATCGCACAAAGCGCCGGCCTGGATCGCGCCGAAATAGTCGAATACCTCGCCGGCGACGCCGATCGCGAGCTAATCGAGGAGCAGGATCGCCGCGCACGCGCCATCGGCGTGGAGGGCGTGCCCTTCTTCATTTTCAACCAGCAGGTCGCGCTCTCCGGGGCGCAACCCCCCGAGGTCATCGTGAACGCAATGCAGCAGGCTTCGGCAGCACTTGCCGCGGCGCCGCAACAAGCCTGAACAAAAGTCATTGATCGTCTCCGCGCGCAGCGCTAGGATTCACTTCGCCGCACGACCAAAAAATCCTGCGGTGGTCTTCATGTTCCCGACTCCGAGCAGGAGGTGCGTCATGTGCTTTGAATTCGAAGCGCTGTATTGGGCGAAGCTGGCCGAAGAAGAAGAAAACAGAAAAGCAGAACAAGACAGGAAAGTGGCAGAACAAAAACGCAGGTCAACGGAAGCAAGCAAGCAGCCCGGCTACGACGAAGAGCCGCTCCCGATCTGACGTTTACGACACCCGCGTCAAGCAGTAACGGTCCGGCAACAGCCCCGCGCAAGCGGGGCTGTTGCTTTTCGTGCCATCGCTTTTTTAAACAAAACTTTTCACCGCAAAGGCGCAAAGGACGCGAAGGTTACGCAAAGAAAAACCAATAGACTCGAATGGTAATTTCCCGATGGGCAGCCAATGCCAGCGATATCTGGTCGACAAGGGCCCACAACTTTTCAATTGAGAACAGAATCCGTCATCACTTTGCCTTTCGCTCTCCTTTGCGCACCCTTCGCGTCCTTTGCGCCTTTGCGGTGAATTGGTGTTTTTTTAGTGAGATCGATATCGAATGAAACTCATCACCTGGAACATCCAGTGGGCGCGCGGAATCGATCTCGCGGTCGACCCGGCGCGCATTGCGCGCGTCGCGCGTGAAATCGACGACTTCGATGTGCTGTGCCTGCAAGAGGTCGCGGTCAACTTTCCCGGGCTGCCGGGGAGTCATGGCGAGGACCAGGTGGCGGCGTTATCGCGCGCGCTTCCCGGCTTCAGCGCGCACTATGGCGTCGCCACGGATGTCGACGATGGTCGCGGCGGTCGCAGCCTGTTCGGGAATCTGATTTTGTCGCGCCTGCCTGTCCTGCAGGTTTACAGGCATCTGCTGCCCTGGCCCGCCGATGCCGCAGTCAAGAGCATGCAGCGCATTGCAGTCGAAGCCGTTCTCATTGCACCACAGAAAAACAAATCGGGTCCCTGGCTGCCCTTGCGCGTAACGACAACGCACCTGGAGTACTACTCGGCGATGCAACGCATGGCGCAGGTCGACGCACTTCGCGCGGTTCATGATGAAGCCTGCGATCACGCGGCTGCTCCACGCAAGGCCGAGGATTCCGGCCAGCCCTTCACGCCGCGCGCGCGACCCGCCTCTGCGATTCTCACCGGAGACTTCAACTGCAAACCGGACGATCCCGCCTGTCTCCGCATGACAAAGCCATTCGACAGGGCGACGACACCGGCGATGCTGGACGCGTGGGCCCTGGCGAACCCGGATGCGCCCCGTCAACCGACGGCTGGTGTGCATGAAAGCAGTTGGGCGAAGGAGCCGTATTGCTGCGATTTCGTTTTCGTCAGCGAAGACCTGGCACCTCGCGTACGCCGCGTCGCAATCGACGCAAAAACCCAGGCTTCGGATCACCAGCCGCTATTGATCGAGTTGGACGACCGCTGATATTTGCAACTCGCGTGGGCGTTACTCTGACGCGCGAGGGCTGGTCCCCTTTTTCGAAACGGACTTCGCCGGCGCGTCGCTCGCGGACTCCCTCTGAGCCGGCCTGGAGGCGGCGTTATCCGGCGTGGACGAATTCTTTTTCACAACACGGCCGGATTGGTCGACCTCGGGTACGTGGCCAGCAGACGCGCCGCAATCGGTGTCCTTGCCGGGGCCGGTTTCAATCAACGGGATCAACGCGGCAGGCGGCGCAATCGCACCCAACGCCACGGCGGCGAGCGCGCGCAACGCGAGGCGGCCGAGTTCCGGGCGGACCTTCGGATGTTTGAGCGTCCCGGTGATGCGCAGCGGGGATCGCAAGGCAAGCGGACTCATATCCTTGGGCTTGACTTTCAGCTTCAGCGCCAGCGTTTCATCGCGCAGGTTCGTTGAGCCCTCGCCAAATACGACAGTGTCCGTCGTGTCGAGCGCCATCGCACGAATGGTGAACAGCCCCTCCTTCGCCTCGACATCGCCATAGGCGCAGCGTATCGGCACCGTCTTGTCTTTCTCCACAAGGAACTCGAGCGACTCCGCGATATCCAGGCCGGCGAGTTCGAGCATCAGGTTGCTGAGGCGCCCGCGCCCCATGGCCACGCCTGCTTCGCCGCTTGCCGTACCGAGCATGTCGCCTACGGAATTGCCGCGGCCTTTCAACTTCACGTAACCGCCGACACGGCCGACATTCTGCGCCTTCATGCCCGGTATCAGCTTCGGCAGGTCGAGCGCCTTTGCCTTCAGGTCAAGCGCGCTGTCGATGGGATTCTGCCGGGCATCCAGCTGGATGGTGCCCGTAACGCTACCGTCGGCGACTTTCATATCGAGCGGATCGAGCCGCAGCAATCCATCCTCAAGACGCAGATGCACGTTCATGCCTTCGACCGGAAGCGTGTCCGCGGAAATGTGCTGCGCCTTCAGACTGACATCCGCATCCATGGAGCGCAACTTCGCGAGGTCGTACTCGTGATTGGGCAGTACGCGTGGATCCGTCTCCCGGCGCCCCGCTTCCTGGCGTTGCTGCGGCGACGCAGTCGCGTCCTTTCTGGCCCCCGGTCCGGCACCGAGGAATCCCGACAGGTCGTCCAGCTTGAGTTCCTTCGAGGCCAGGTCGCCTTGCAACAGCCAGCGTTTGCGTCCCGTATCGAGGCTGATGTCGCCGCGCAGGTCGCTTTCGCCCACCGTGCCGCTGAATTTCCTGTAGCTCCAGAGGGCTCCGCTGTGGCCGAGCTCGCCCGCGAGCGAATACGGCGGCGAATCCGGCAGCACGATGCCCAGCAGCTTGTGCAAATCCGCCAGGTTCTGGCCGGACAACGCAAAGAACAGGTTGATGTCTTCCATCTGCATCGGCGCGATCAAGTCGCCCTTGACGTGCGCGTGCGTGGTGCCCGCAGTGGCGCGCATGTCGATGTGGTAGGGCTTCTCGCTGTCGCGCAGTTCCAGCGGAGAGTCCACGCGCCCCGACAACTGGAATGCGCCATCGCGGTAGCGCCCCTCTCCTTTCAGCAGCAGCGGCGCCAGTGCGCCTTGCGGCGTCGCCGGTGCATCCTCCGCCGTGGCGGTGTTGATCTCGAGTCGGAGGTCGGTACGCAACTTCGGTTCGTGCACGCGCAACTCCCCGTCGGCCACCACCAGTTGTTCGATGCGCCAGGGTTTCCCCGACGACGCATCGTTTTCACTGTCTTGCTTTTCGAATGACCAGTTGCCCTCGCCGTCTGCATTTCTTTCCAGCGAAAGGTAAGGTTTGTCGAGCTTTACAACCGGCAAATCAATGCGCCCGTGCAGCAGGGACAAGAGGCGGATGCCGATTTCCAGCTTACCGATGCGGGCCATATCGGGATCGGTGGCCCAGCCGGCATTACCGAGCCGCAGGCCTTCGGCGCGCAATACGGGCACAAGGCCGAGATGCACCTTCAAGTCGCCATTGATGGCGAACTCGCGCCCGGTGGCGGCCTGAATCCGGCGCTCGATCGGATGCTTGAACCAGTTCCAGTCGAAGATCCAGAAGAACACGACCAGGGCAACCACGATCGCCGCGAGCACGAGGTAACGCGGGGCGATGCGCGGGCGTGTGCCGGAGCGCAGCGCGCGGGTCGTCATGACAGCTCCACGCGAGCTGCCTCAAAAGGTTCGCCATGCAACACGCCCGAAACGCAGGAATAAAGGCACGCTGCCACCGACTCGCATGCGGCCCGACGTTCCCGAACTCGACCTGACACGATGCCAACCAGCGACGTGGCATTGCCCAGGTTGACGAAAACATCTGCGACGTTGCTGTTCATCTGCGTGCTTTCCGGCGGGTGGATTTCGGTGCCATCGCAACTGCCGTGCCCACATTCCCGCTAGTGCCGCCAGCCTTGGATCCCCTCAGCGCCACGAAGCCGGCTGAGGATTTTTGGCGATCCTTGCAAAACGCAATGTACAAAATACCGATGCGCATGGGGCGCAACCCTGCATCCGCTTGTTGTAGCAGGCGTCCCATGGCTGAATGCACCATTTGGCGGCGGTATGAAACTTGCAATGAGGGCTGTACCGTCGCGATGCATGGAGGTTTGCATGATTCGCAAACTCGCGGCCGGTGGATACCGGCTTTACTCAACGAAGAAAGACCCAAAAACCGGAAGACGGCGCAACCTGGGGACTTTTGGCTTACGCGCAGCTGCGGAAACACATGAGCGCGCGGTGCAGTATTTCAAGAGGCACGGTTGACGGTAACCCGTCTCACCGATGTCTAGTTTCTCTCTTGCGGCGAATCCATGGGGGGCGCGTCCACTGGTAGTAGCGGAGGCCACTTCCCTGGAACGGCAATGGCCTCTTTCGGCCCTGGCCACGGCGGCATGGTGATGCCGACAGCTTTCAGTGGCTCGCCGGGCAGCGCACGAAACTGGAAATGCGTGCCGACCGGAATCGTCACGCAGATTCCAGCATCCAGGGGCACGACGTTTTCAGTATTTCCGCAACGGCGCCACATTTCACCTCGGCCTGAAAGGATGAACCAGATTTCCTCTACAGTGCTATGGCATATCGGGTCCGAAGCGCGACCGCCGGACAGTTCGAAGTGCGCCATGCTGCCGCGTGGCGTACGCAGGAGTACGCGCACGTCCGACCCGTCGGGGGCTATGACATCCGGCAGCTCGGGCAATCGTTTCGTCTCGTGTTCCATTTCGGTGCTTCGCGGTTATCACTGTCGTCGAATCACAACACTCATGCTATTTGCTGAACCCATTTACAACAATGATGTCAACTAAGCCATGGATACCGATGAAAACGAACGTTCGGAACGCCGTCCCGCCACAGTCGCCATCCTCGCCGTACGCGAATCGATGGCCTCAGTGGTATTCGGGATGTATGACACCTTCGTATCCGCCGGTCGCGATTGGCGGCTGACGCTCGAGGGCAACGCCGCCCCCGGGCTGATCACGCCGGTCATTGTCGCCGGTGAGACTTCGCCCTTCACTGTGGCAAACAATGTTCGCATCGTGCCACAGGTGGCGCTCGCGGACAGTCCGGTTCCGGATATCGTCTGTGTGGCCGACCTGCTGCTGCCACCGGAGCAGTCAATTGCGGGCCGCTATGAAGCCGAGCTCGCGTGGATGCGGCGTTGTCATTCTGCCGGTGCGACCATTGCGGGCACGGGATCCGCGACGATGCTGCTCGCGGAAGCCGGTTTGCTCGACGGCCAGGAAGCGACGACGCACTGGGAATACGTACGGATCATGCGCCAGCGCTATCCCGCGGTAAAACTGCGCACCGGTCGCGCCCTAATCGTCGCGGGTGAAGACCAGCGCCTGGTCATGGCGGGCGGTGGCACGTCGTGGGTGGATCTGGTCCTGTTCCTGATCGCCCGCGTCGCCGGCGTACAAACTGCGATGCAGGTGGCGCGACGCAATCTCGTCGACTGGCACGACATCGGCCAGCAGCCGTTCGCTCGCCTGGCGCGCTCGCGTCAGGTGGATGACACGCGCATTGCACACTGCCAGTCATGGATCGCGACGAACTATCAGGAAGCCTCACCGGTTATCACCATGGTGCGGCTGAGCGGCATGCCGGAACGCTCGTTCAAGCGCCGTTTCCAGCAGACAACCGGCATGGCGCCGCTCGAATACGTGCATGCGCTGCGGCTCGAAGAGGCCAAGCGCCAGCTGGAGGCCAGCAATGAATCCATCGAAACCATTGCACGCCAAGTCGGTTACGAGGATGCCGGATTCTTCAGTCGCCTGTTTCGCCGCAACGTGCACCTGACGCCGGCCCAGTATCGCCGGCGCTTCTCTGCGCTGCGCCGCTCCCTGGAAACAGGGGAGTCGCGGGTGTCCAACTAGCAACCGGCAAATTCGGCCGCGGCTGTAAGTGCCGGTTCAGCCGGGGCGTCGCCGAATGGGCTGCCGCTGCGCCGGACATCACTTATCATGATGTCCGGATTCACATCTGACGTCTTGCACATGGGCGCCGCCAAAAAAATTTCAGGGCCGCAGGGACTGACTGCCGGGAAATTCGCTCGGGGTGCGCCCGCGCTTCGAAAGGCTTCAAGGCGTGCCGCGGCCAGCGCGCTTAACGCGGGATTGACAGCGACCGAGTTGCGCACCCTGGAAGCGCTGGACACGCCCGAGAAGATCCAGGCCTTCCTGCTTCGCATCACCGTCAATCATGAGCTCGAGGGCGAAACCATCCTGTCAGTGCGGGAAGTCCTGCGCCAGCGCCGTGCGCACTGCATCGAGGGTGCATTCGTGGCGGCATGCGCGTTGTGGCTGCACGGCGACCCGCCATTGCTGGTTCACCTCGACTGCGACATCAGCGACTATCCGCATGTGATCGCGGTATTTCGTCGCGGCCGATACTGGGGCGCGATTTCCAAGACCAACGGCACGCCGTTGCGCTACCGGGATCCGATATACCGGTCGCTGCGCGAGCTGACGATTTCGTATTTCCACGAGTACTACAACAAAAAATACCAGAAGACCCTGCGCAGTTATTCGCGCGCCTTCGACATGCGCACGGTCGACCCCGCCCTGTGGGTGACCAGCGAAAAGAACTGCGAGGAGATTCACGATCGCCTGCTGCACTCGCGTCACTATTCGCTTGTTTCAAACCGCCAGGTCCGGCTGCTCGCAAAACGGGACAGCTTCGAGCGCAAGGCTTCGAAGTTCGTGCAGTACCCAAAGCCGTCGAAGGAGTTGCGCAAAAAAGTAGCGAAGGGCTAGAGGCCGGGGCCAGGGGCACTCTAGAACACAAATCTCATCACAAAGACACGAAGAGCACGAAGAAACACGAAGAAGTGCAATAGCGAACTAGAAGGGCAAACTGGGTCGTGTTGCGGTCGACGTGACTGATATGCCCGAACAAGAAAAACTTCCAAACCTTTCCCCCGTTTCCTCAGGTTTTCTTCGTGTTTCTTTGTGATCTTCGTGTCTTAGTGATAAGACCTGGATTGATTGCTTGAATCGGAAATCGGCACCTGCGGCTATTCGACTACGAACAGCCGCCGCCAGCCGTCGAGGCCGAGCTTGCGCAAAGTCGCGATGTTCCTGCGATAAATGGCCGTTGTATCCGGATGCGTCGTCACGGCGTTCTCGACGCTGGATTCACGCAACAGGTGCAGCATGGGATACGGCGAACGATTCGTGTAGTTCTCGATCGCGTCGGATGCCGCATCCTGGAACTGGTAATCCGGGTGAAAGCTCGCGATTTGCATCACGCCTTCCAGCCCGAGTTCGGCCACGGCGTCGTCCGCGCGTTCCAGGAAGGCGTTGTACTCGAGGAACCCCTTCAAGGCATGCGGATGAATCAGTAGCGTGGTCTCGCACTGCGCGGGATCGGCGGCCTGCAGCGCTTCCAGTTCGCGCATGAGATCGGCCAGCAACTGCTTTTCCGTCTGCGCCTCGCTGACGAAGTAGCGAATGCGCTCGTGCACGTGCACCTCTTTGGCGAAGGGGCACAAATTCAAACCGATCACGGCTTTTACGAGCCAGGTGCGGGTGGCGGCCACGACCGTTTCGCTTTCCGAGCGCTCGCTCATCATCGTGGGTTGGTCCACCTGGTCAGGATGCAATGGACCATCGTTGATCACCGAGCGCACACAAGCGACGCAGCGCCGTCAGGTCAGCAGCTTCTCGATGCCGGGCGCAATCTTCACCGGCTCGGTCCACGTGGCATAGCGCCTGACAGGGTTGCCGCTGCGATCGATCAGGAACTTGGTGAAATTCCACTTGATCCACCGCGTACCCAAAACGCCACGCCGCGCGCCAGTCAGCCAACGATAGAGCGGATGCGCCTCTCCGCCATTGACGTCGACCTTCTCGAACAGGCGGAACGATACGCTGTAATTCCGTTGGCAGAAATGCGCAATCTCTGACGACGAGCCTGGCTCCTGGCTGCCGAACTGGTTGCAGGGAAACGCCAGCACTTCAAGACCGCGCCAGTTGAACTGGCGGTGCAGGTCCTGCAATCCCTCGTACTGCGGCGTGAAGCCGCATTTGCTGGCGGTATTGACGACGAGCACCACTTTGCCGCGCATTGTGTCCAGCCTCACCGGCTTGCCGTCCAGCCCGTTAGCCGTGAAATCGTAAAGCGTTGCCAACTGCTTCTCCTTGAAACTGCCTCTGTCGCGAATCTCCGCTCAGGCGTGCGAATACATCGGTTTGCCGCGCACACCAAGTTGCGCTTTCAGGATCGTACCGCTCGCCGACTCGGTG
>JBDTTE010000050.1:0-15957 GCA_039930785.1 Betaproteobacteria bacterium
GGCCTGGTGAAAGTGGCGGAACTGCGGTGCGGCGCGATCGCAACTTCCGCACCGCATGTCGAGCATCCCGATCGCCTCGCCCAACCGCTCGGCAGCATTTTCGATCCGCGCGATAACCAGGCATGGAAGGGCAATGGAGCCGTCATGGTCGCGGCGTCGAGTTGCGTGATTGCCGATGCGCTTACCAAAGTCGCGGCATTGGCTGGGCCTTCGAGTGCGCCGTTGCTTGCGCGTTTCGGTGCGAAGGCTCTGTGGGATGAAAATACCGATGTCTCCAGCTTGAAGCTGAACTGATCGTTCTCCCTGGAGCGTTCAAGCAGTTCTGACCCGTTCCCGTGCAGGCATTTCGGTAGCTCGTTTTTCGTTCCGCTTTTTCGCGCCTTGCATGGCGGGGTCCGATTTCACGAGACTGCTTCCAATTTCCCCGAATCCTCCCTCGGTGACGATTGAGAATTCAGCGAACTCTTTCTCCAGCAAAACCGATGCCCTGAGTGCGCCCGCCGGATTTCCGTCGGCCGCTTCCCTTAGAACGAGAAGGGCCAGCGCCTTGATCAGGCCACGCCGGACATTCCTGTTGAGGGATCGGATAAAACGCGGCAAGAGCATGAAACGCTGGTTGGCGAGCTGAACAAACGTTTCGACGTAGTCCGGCCTCGCATCACCGCGACCGCCATGCTTCTGGAGCTTGACGCGCATCCGGGAATCTTGATGCAGTACAGGCGCAAAACCTTTGCCTTGGGCGCGCCACGTGTGGAGCAGGACCTCGAATTGCGCCCACAGCGCGGCCATCTCGGCATCCGAACGACCTGCGAACTGGGCCCGCGCTTTCTGCACGGCGCGCTGAAGATCGGGATCCGGCGCGGATCCGCCGAACCGGATTGCCGTTGGACTAAGTTTCCCGGACTTGCTCATGGCGTGCCGATGGACCACGGAACGCGGACATCACAAACAATCGCGTCGGCCGATCTCAGGCGGCGGATTGTGCGAGTGACCGGTGACGTACATCCCGCGCTTCCGCTGCGTAGATTGCACTCTGGGCGATGTTGGCGGCCTGGTGACCGACCCGCTCGGCCGCTTTGGCGGCGGAGGAAACCAGCAGTGCCCACGACATCAGTCGCGGGTCTTCCATTGCAAAACTCATCACCTGGCGCGCGATGCCTTGATATCTGTCCTCCAGGGCCTGCTCGCGATCGATCACCGCTTGCGCTGCCCCGGCGTCGAGGTCGGCGTACGCTGCCAATCCTTTGCGCAGTTCTTCGAGAGATTCTTCGGCCAGGGTCTCGATATCCATCGTTTTCCGGGCGCTCACAACGTTCATCTCGCTGAGCGCCACGGTGTGCTTGGCAATCTTCTTCGCATGGTCACCAACCTGTTCGAGGCTGCTGATCACCTTGATCGCCATCAGTACGCGGCGCAGATCCACTGCGGTCGGTTGACGCAGGACAATCAGTTCCGCGCAATCGTTGTCGAGGCGCACCTCCATTGCGTTCACGTCGCGCTCCCGTTGGAAGACACCTTCCGCCAGCGTCACATCGCCGGTCATGAATGCCTGCACCGCATTTCGAACCTGCATTTGCACCAGCTCGCCCATCAGGAGCAGCTGGTGCCGAAGGTTCTCCAGTTCGACCTCGGTAATGGTATGGGCTGTTTCGGGGGGCATCGTCGGGGTCCTCGAGGGAATTCAGGTATGAAGCAACGGATTCGGCCCGATCCGTGAACCGGGCGGAAATTTCGGCAGATGTTGCAGGTGAAGCGGCCACGCGCTCGCACGCACTGGCTCGCCGGGCCTGTTCACCCGAATCGGCCCGTGATGTAGTCCTCGGTTTCCTTCTTGGTCGGCTTCAGGAAAAGGCTGTCGGTGCTGCCGAATTCGACCAGCTCGCCGAGGTACATGAAAGCGGTGTAGTCCGACACGCGTGCCGCCTGCTGCATGTTATGGGTCACGATCGCAATCGTGAATTCCTGCTTGAGGTCGCTGACCAGTTCCTCGATGCGCGCCGTGGAGAGCGGGTCCAGCGCGGAAGTCGGCTCGTCCAGCAGGATGATCTGCGGTTTGACGGCAATGCCCCTGGCGATGCACAAGCGCTGCTGTTGGCCGCCGGAGAGGCTCATCCCGCTTTGCCGCAACTTGTCCTTAACTTCGCCCCACAGCGCCGCCTTGTTGATTGCCCATTCGACGCGCTCGTCCATGTCCGATCTTGAAAGCTTTTCGTGAAGGTTCACGCCGAACGCGACATTGTCGTAGATGGACATCGGGAAGGGCGTGGGCTTCTGGAATACCATGCCGACCCTCGCGCGGAGGTCCGTGAGATTGACGTCACGATCCAGGATGTTCTTCCCGTCAAGCAGCAGTTCGCCATCCGCGCGCTGGTCCGGATACAGGTCGTACATCCTGTTGATCGCGCGCAGCAGGGTGGACTTGCCGCAACCGGAGGGGCCGATGAACGCGGTCACGCGGCGCCGGTGGATATCCATGTCGACATTCTTGATCGCATGGAACTTGCCGTAATAAAAATTGAAATTCCGGATGCGCAGTTCCGGATCTTCCGTCGCATGCTTCGTTTGGGCGACCCGTTCCGGCGCCATTGTCGTTGTCGTTTCCATAAGATTACCGTTGCTGATTTTCCCTGAAGAAAACGCGAGCCATTATGTTGAGCAGAAGCACGCCCATCGTGATGAGGAAGACGCCGGCCCATGCAAGTGAAACCCAATCCGCATAGGGACTCATGGCGAACTTGTAGATCGTTACCGGAAGGTTCGCTATCGGCGCGCTAAGGTCGGTGCTGTAAAACTGGTTGGAGAGGGAGGTAAAGAGCAGCGGCGCAGTCTCGCCCGTGATGCGCGCCACGGCCAGCAGGATGCCGGTGATGACCCCGGATCGTGCCGAGCGCAACGTGATGAACACGATCACCTTCCACTTGTTGCAGCCGAGCGCATAGGCCGCTTCCCGCAAAGTGTTGGGCACCAGGAGGAGCATGTTCTCCGTGGTGCGCACGATGACGGGAATCATCAGCAACGACAGCACGATCACGCCGGCCCAGCCGGAAAACCCTCCGGTGCGCGACACGAAGACCGCGTAGACGAACAAGCCGAGCACGATGGACGGGGCGGACAGCAGGATGTCGTTCACGAAGCGCGTCCCGTTCGCAAGCCAGGAGCGCGTGCCGTATTCCGCGAGATAGATGCCCGCGAGGATGCCGATGGGCGTGCCGACCAGCGTAGCCAGGCCGACCAGCAGCAGGCTGCCCACGATCGCGTTGCGCAATCCACCGACCGAACCCGGGGCGGGCGTGTCCGCGGTGAAAAGCGAAAGCGAAAGTGCGCTGACGCCGAGTCGAATGACGTCGAACAGGATCCAGACCAGCGCGGCAATGCCGATGGCCATGGCGAGCAGCGAAAGCGCAATAGCCAGCTTGTTGACTAGCGACCGGCGTTTGCGCAGGCCGACGTTGTACGTAGGGGTCGCCGCGCTCATTTCCTGCCCTCGGCCCTGCTCATGCGGGCCAGCAGGAGCTTTGCACCGGCGAGCACGATGAAAGTGATCACGAAAAGAATCAGGCCGAGTTCCAGCAGCGCGGAAGTGTGCAGCCCCGGACCGGCTTCCGCGAATTCGTTCGCGATCAGCGACGTGATGCTGTTGCCGGGATTCATCAGGGAAATATTCTGGAAGGCGTTCGTGTTGCCGATGACAAACGTCACGGCCATGGTCTCGCCGAGTGCGCGCCCCAGGCCCAGCATGACGCCGCCGACCACGCCGCCCTTGGTGTAAGGCAGCACGACATTCCACACAACCTCCCACGTCGTGGCGCCGACGCCGTAGGCGGATTCCTTGAGCATCGCCGGCGTGGTGTCGAAGACGTCGCGCATCACGGCCGCGATGAAGGGAATGATCATAAACGCCAGGATGATTCCGGCGGCAAGCAGGCCGATGCCGAGCGGGGGGCCGGAGAACAGTTCGCCAATCAGCGGAATCTTGCCCAGCGTGTTGCCCAGGAGCGGTTGCACATATTGTCCGAAGACAGGTGCGAAGACGAGCAATCCCCACATGCCGTAGACAATGCTCGGCACGGCGGCAAGCAATTCGATCATGGTGCCGAGCGGACGCTTCAGCCACTTCGGCGAGAGTTCGGTCAGAAACATCGCGATGCCGAACGAGAGGGGCACTGCGATGAGAAGGGCGATGATCGAAGTCGCGATCGTGCCCCAGATCGAAACCAGGGCGCCGAACTGCTGCGCCGGGGGATCCCAGTTCGTGCTCCATAAAAAGCTCAGGCCGAACTTGCTGATCGTCGGCCACGACGACACCATCAGGGAAACAATGATTGCAGCGAGCAGAACGAACGTGAAGGCGGCCACGCTTCGGGTCAGCCAGGCGAACACCAGGTCGGGTGTCGCCGAGTGTTCGATGCGTCGATGCGCGGACAGTCCCGGAGTGCCCTGGACGGCGCGCGGCGTGCCCACCGCCGGGGCGGTCAACGAACTAGGTTCCGATGCCATGGTGAAATCCTGGACGCGGGAGGCGGTAAATCGAAGGCACTCCTTGCGGAGTGCCTCGTGGATTCTGCGTTGTCACGAACTTCCTGCCAGCGAACGCGTTTCAGTTATTCGTGGCGACGACTTTGCCTGTAGTCATGGCGACGGCTTTGCCTGAGGCGTCCTTGACTGTTGCGAATTGCTTGTCGATCAACGCGACAACGGGCGACGGAAGCGGCACGTAATCGAGCTGATCCGCCATGGCGCTGCCGTTCTTGAGGGCCCAGTCGAAGAACTTGATCACCTGCGCGCCGTTCTCGGGCTTGTCCTGCACCTTGTGCAGCAGGATGAACGTCGCGCCGCTGATGGGCCATGTTTCCTTGCCCGCGCCATTCGTCAGAATTTCGTAGAAGCCGTTGCCCCAATCCGCACCGGCCGCGGCGGCCTTGAACGCTTCTGCGCTAGGCGCCACAAATTGCCCGTCGGCATTCTTCATGAGCACGTGGGAGAGTTTGTTCTGCTTGGCGTAGGCGTATTCCACGTAGCCTATCGCGCCGGGGATGCGTTGCAGGAAGGCCGAGACACCTTCGTTGCCCTTGCCGCCGAGGCCACCCACCCATTTCACCGCGGTGCCCTCGCCGACTTGCGATTTCCACTCCGGGCTCACCTTCGAGAGATAGTTGGTGAAAATAAACGTCGTTCCGGAACCGTCTGCGCGATTGACCGTCGCGATGGCTTGATCGGGCAATTTGACACCGGGGTTCAGGTTTGCGATGGCGGGGTCGTTCCACTTCTTGATCTTGCCGAGGTAGATGTCGGCGAGGAGCTGGCCGGTCATTCTGAGATCGCCCGGCTTGATGCCGGGAACATTGACCACGGGAACCACGCCGCCGATGACGGTCGGGAACTGGATCAGGCCTTCCTTGGCGAGATCCTCCGGTTTCAGCGGCATGTCGGTTGCGCCAAAATCCACGGTCTTGGCCTGAATCTGCTTGATGCCCGCGCCCGAACCAACCGACTGGTAATTCACCTTGGTGCCGGTCGTCTTGTTATAGGCTTCGGCCCATTTGGCGTAGAGCGGGGCGGGAAAGGTCGCGCCAGCCCCAACAATCTCGGCGGCCCCGGCGGACGCGCAGAATAGCGCCGGAACGGTCACGGCAGCGGCAAACATCGACGCGAAAGAAGCGAGTTTAGTCAAACGCATATTCAATCACCTCACAGAAGAGTAGCCGTCCACCCTAACGGGCTTTTGTTGCGAATCCGTGACGAACTTGTAACTGATGTGTGAGGAAACGGTGTCAGAAGGGATTTTCAACTGTAAGTAACGGTCACTGACCGCATCGGTCTTACGGTGCGGGCATGATCGCGACGCCGAGTTGCGTAATTGCCGACGCGTTCACCCAACGCGCGGCCTTGGAAGGGCCATCGAGAGCGCCTTTGCTGGCGCGCTTTGGCGCAAGGGATTTATGAGATACCGAACCCGGCTACCTTCTAGCCGCGTGCCCGTGGGAACGAGGCGGGCAGAGCCAAAACCCGACCCTATCGTTCTCCTCAGTGCAGAACATGCCCGAGCAGCCGGGAACGCAAGTGTGTGGAATTCAGCGGCCGCCACACTTCGATTGCGATGTGAAACAATCGAGTTTCAATGAATTGCCTTGTGCTTGCGGCGCATGACACAGAGATCCTGCCCGCCTGCGCACGGAAGCGCTTCTCACCAGGGAGGAAGAAGATGAAACGCAACTTGCTATGGTGCATGGTCCTGACCGCTTGTGTGTCTACCCCGGCGTTCGTATTCGCCGAAAAGCTGGATCCTGCAAAAAATTGGGAAGTCGGCAATAAAGCCACGTACAAGATAACGGACAGAAGCAAGAGCTGGGAGCTGGAAGAAGAGCTGACTTCCATTACGGGTACGGATTACGTCGGCGTGATGAAAATGGGAGCGAAAAGTTACGAGCACGTAACGGGCAAGGACGGCGTATTACGAAAAGGAATTTACGGCTCCAAACCCGAGCAGAGTGTCTTCGATCCCGGGTTGAAATACGTCGACGTTCCGCTCGAGGTCGGCAAGAAGTGGACTACCTTCACAGTGGCCACGGGAGAATCGTTTCGCACGCAAGTGACGCAGGATCGAGCGGTGGAGAAGATTGAGAAGGTGACGACCGCCGTCGGCGAGTTCGATGCTTTCAAGGTTACGTTTTCCGGTCGACTCCAGGGGATCAATGCCAGAAAGATCGCCTACACCGGAAAGGAAGAAGGCTCCGAGTGGTACATAGTGGGCGTCGACGGGAAAACCTACCTCGTCAAATCCGAATACTCCAACTCGTTCGGTGCCCAGTACACCAAGGAAATGGTGTCGGTAACGTACAAGAAATGAACAGCAATCGATGGCCGCGCTGGTGAGGATAAGCCGAGCTGAGTCACTTCGTCGTCTTCTCCAGGGCCGATTGGCTCAGACGGCGTTTACTTGCCCTCGTGCGGGGCAAGTCCCGGCATCAATAGACGGGAAGGGGCAGGGCAGAAACGGAAACGCGATCTCTTTGCCCCTACCGCTAGGACGTCTCGGATTTCTCCGACAGCAGTTTCAGCTTGTCCACCATGCGGCAGAGTTCCGCGAGTGAACCGGCTTTGACCTTGCGCATCATGTTGCTCCGATGCACCTTCACGGTGGTTTCCGTAATGCCCATGTCGCCGGCAATCTGCTTGTTCAGCCGACCGCGCGCGACCTGGATCAGAATGGCGTGTTCGCGCGGTGTCAGGACTTCGAATCGCGCCTTTAGCGCATTCAGGTCTACATCGTTGTCGCGTCGCGCGGCGTCGCGGGCGAGCCCGACATTGATGGCATCGAGAAGGTCCTGGTCCCGGAACGGTTTTGTGAGGAATTCGATGGCGCCGCCCTTCATCGCTTGTACGGTCATAGGAATGTCGCCATGTCCGGTGATGAAGATGATGGGGAGTCGCACACCCGACGCGACGAGGTCGCGCTGAAACTCCAGCCCGCTCTGTCCCGGCATTCGCACGTCAAGCACGAGGCACGTCGGGCTATCGGGCAGTTTGGCTTTCAGAAAGTCGGCAATCGACCCGAACAGCAGGGAATGCAGGCCCGCGGACCGCAACAAGCGCCCGAGCGACTCGAGAAATTTCGGATCGTCGTCGATGACCACCACGCAGGCGTTGGATTCCGGCACTGCTTTCACTCGCGATAAAAGCTCCACAGATAGAAGGTCCACTGAAATGCGCCTCCCTGTTACTGCATTATCTCCTGCACGTTTGGTTACGAGTCTAGCACCCGGTTCCGGGGCACGATATGCCTCTAAACCATGGTTTAGGGTGACAGGAATGTGACAGCGCTATTCTGGGTGCCATGAGCGATGATCAAGCGCGCTCCCGCGCGCGCCGTCATGGCCGCGAGTGACGCACAGGAGGTTTTTTTGTACGAGCACTCACTGATTTCGGTGGTCGATGACGACCAGTCCTTTCGCGACTCAATGCGGCGATTGCTCAGGTCGCTGGGCTATACCGTTGCAATGTTTCCGTCCGCCGGCGCGTTTCTCGCCTCGCCCGAGCTCGTAAGAACGGCTTGCCTGGTTGCCGACGTCAACATGCCGGAGATGACAGGCACGGAGCTTTATAGTCGCCTCGTCGAAACGGGGCGTACGATCCCGACGATCCTCGTCACCGCTTATCCGGATGAAAGCGTGCGCAAGCGCATGCTGGGCATGGGTGTGCAGTGCTATCTTCCCAAGCCATTGGAGGAGACCGCGTTGATCGGCTGCGTTCATTCCGCTGTTACGCGCAGCAACACGCCTGGAAAGTCCGGATGAATCGCGCAGGAGGTCGGGGAGTGGGGCTGGCTGTCAGGGAGTAGTATCGGCCAGGAAACGTAAACGCGATTCACGGTCCGGGCTTTCGTGTGTAGAGGGGATTCCAGACAATGCCCGGTGCAGTCGATTCGGCAAGGGAACGCCGCCAAATGCATACATCCGCCTTGCTCGGCAAGGGTTGGGAAACCGATTCCCTGGAGGTGCTGTGGGAAGACGCTGAACGCGTCTTCTGCAGGCTGTCGCGCGATGCTGCCGGCGGCGACCGCTACGCCTTCCTGCCCGCGCTGTCCGGCATCGAGCATCCGGGCGTCGAGAGCATCAACCGGCTGGCCCACGAATACGAACTCAAGGATTACCTCGACGGCGCCTGGGCGTTGCGGCCGGTCGAGTTCGTGCGCGAGCGCGGGCTGGCCATGCTGGTGGTTGAATACGCCGGAGGCGAGCCCCTCGATCGCCTCATCGGGCGGCCCATGGAAATCGAAAGATTCCTGCGCATCGCAACGACGCTATCTGTCGCACTTGGGCGGGTCCACAAGCGTGGCCTGATCCATAAGGACATCAGGCCGGCCAACATCATCGTAAATTCCGAGACCGGGCAGGTCGGCCTCACCGGCTTCGGCATAGCCACCCGCCTTCTGCGCGAACGCCAGTCGCCGGAACCGCCCGAATTCATCGCGGGAACGCTCGCCTATATGGCGCCCGAGCAGACGGGCCGCATGAACCGCTCGATGGATTCGCGGAGCGACCTCTATGCGCTGGGGGTCACGTTTTACGAAATGCTCACCGGCGTGTTGCCCTTCTCGGCTTCGGATCCGATGGAGTGGATGCATTGCCATATCGCGCGCAAGCCGGTGCCGCCCGAAGCGCACGTGAAGGAAATTCCGGCGGCGCTCTCGGCGATCGTATTGAAGCTCCTGGCAAAGGCCGCGGAGGAGCGCTATCAGACGGCTGCGGGCGTTGCCAGCGATCTCCAGCGCTGCCTGACCGAGTGGGATATCAGCGGCAACGTAGAAATGTTTCCGCTTGGCGCTCGCGATGTGTCGGATCGGTTGCTGATTCCGGAAAAGTTGTACGGCCGCGAGCGCGAGATTGAAACCCTGATCGCGGCGTTCGACCGTGTCGTGGCAAACGGTACGACGGAGCTTGTGCTCGTATCCGGCTATTCCGGAATCGGCAAGACCGCGGTGGTGAACGAGTTGCACAAAGTCCTCGTCCCGCCGCGGGGCCTGTTCGCTTCGGGCAAGTTCGACCAGTACAAGCGCGATATCCCGTACGCGACCCTGGCGCAGGCTTTCCAGAGCCTGGTGCGCCCGCTGCTCGGCCAGAGCGAAGCGGAACTGGGGCGTTGGCGCGAAGCCCTGCGCGAGGCACTCGGTGCAAACGGCCAGCTCATGGTGAGCCTTGTGCCGGAGCTCGAACTCGTCATCGGCGCGCAGGCGCCGGTTGCAGACTTGCCCCCGCAGGAAGCGAAGAACCGTTTCCAGATGGTGTTCCGGCGCTTCCTGAGCGTGTTCGCAGCCAAGGAGCATCCGCTCGCGCTGTTTCTCGACGATCTGCAATGGCTCGACAGCGCGACGCTCGAGCTGTTCGAGCATCTGCTCACCCATCCCGATGTTCGACACCTGCTCCTGGTCGGCGTCTACCGCGACAACGAGGTTGGCCCCGCTCACGCACTCACGCGCACACTCGAGACCATTCGGGCGGCGGGCGCGAGGGTGCACGAGATCGTGCTGGCGCCGCTGCGCCTCGATGATGTCGCCCAGATCATCGCGGATGCGCTGCACAGCGAGCCGCAACGCGCGAGGGCGCTCGCCGAACTGGTGCAGGAGAAGACCCTGGGCAATCCGTTCTTCACGATCCAGTTCTTCACCGCGCTGGCGGAGGAGGGCTTGCTCGCGTTCGACCCGGTCGTGCCAGGCTGGCAATGGGACATCAATCGCATCCGCGCCAAGAGCTACACCGACAACGTGGTGGAACTCATGGCGGGCAAGCTCAAGCGCTTGTCCACCACCACCCAGGAAGCCCTGAAAATGCTCGCCTGCCTGGGCAACATCGCCGAGAGTGCCACGCTTGCCATGGTTCGCGGGGAGACAAACGAGGCGCTGCGTGCGGCGTTCTGGGAGGCTGTCCACACTGGCGTGGTCCTCCGCCAGGATAGCGCATACAAATTCCTGCACGACCGCATCCAGCAAGCGGCTTATTCACTGATCCCGGAGGAGCAGCGCGGCGAAATGCATCTGCGCATCGGCCGGATGCTGCTGGCGAGCCTCACAGTGGATGAGCTTGGCGAACAGTTGTTCGATGTCGCAAACCAGCTGAATCGTGGCGCATCGCTGCTGGTCGACAGCGACGAAAAAGCGCAGGTGGCGATGATCGAGCTGCGTGCAGGGCGCAAGGCCAAGGCGTCGGCGGCCTGCGCATCGGCGTGCGTGTATCTCGGGACGGGCATGGCGTTGCTCGGCGAAAGCGGCTGGAGCGAGCAGTACGAGCTCACGTTCAACACCTGGCTGGAACGCGCGGAGTGCGAGTTTCTGGCGGGCAACTTCGACCAGGCCGAGCACCTGATAGGGGTGCTGCTGTTAAGGGCGGCGTCGAAAGTCGACCAGGCGGCCGTCTACCACGTGAAGATCCGGCTCCACGTCGTGAAGTCGGAGAATCCACAAGCCGTCGACAGCGCGGTCACCTGCCTGCGGCTGTTCGGCGTCGACCTGCCGGCCCGCCCGACCTGGGAGCAGGTCGAGGTCGAATATGACGCGGTGTGGCGCAGTCTCGATGGGCGCGCGATCGAGGAGCTGATCGACCTGCCGCTGATGACCGATCCGGAACTGCAGGCCGTCATGGGCCTGCTTTCGGCGCTCCGCGACTCCGCCTTCTTTGCCGACCTCCACTTATATTGCCTGCTCACGTGCCGCATGGTGGATGTCAGCATCCGTCACGGGATCAGCAGCGCCTCGACACAAGGCCTTGCCAACTTCGGGATCATTCTCGGTGCCGAGTTCCACCGATATAAGGAAGGCTATCGCTTCGCACGCCTCGCGTGCGACCTCGTCGAGAAACACGACTTCCTCGCGTACCAGGCGAGAGTGCATAACACGATGGGCATGGTCGCCCCCTGGACCCAATCGATTGCTACCGCATTCGACTTCACGCGCGCCGCCTTTCGTGCAGCAAGCGAGGCGGGGGACCTGACCTACATCTGCTTCAGCATGTCCCAGACCGTCTCGACCCTTCTCCTGCGCAACGATCCGCTCGACGCGGTGTGGCGCGAATCGGAGACGGGTCTGGAATTGGCCCGCAAGGCCGGGTTCCACTATGTCTACGACCTCATCGTAAGCCAGCAACGCTTCATCGCCGCCATGCAGGGCCGGACCGCATCGTTGTCGACGTTCAGCGACGCGCAGTTCGACGAGGTGACGTTCGAAGCGCAGATGACGGACAAGCAGACGAACCCGATGGTCTTTCGCTATTGGGTGCTCAAACTCAAAGCGCGCTTCCTGGCAGGGGACTACGTGGATGCGCTCGCGGCCGCCGACATGGCGAAGGCGCTACTCAGGGCTTCCTCCGCGCACTTCCAGTTGCTCGACTACTTCTACTACACGGCGCTGACCGTGGCGGCGGTCTACGAAGGCGGTTCCGACGACGAGCGGAACAGATGGGCTGATCTCCTGTCGACGCACCGGGAACAACTGCGCGAATGGGCCGAAAATTATCCAGCGACTTTCCATGACAAGTACGCACTGGTGTTGGCCGAGATCGCGCGGCTCGAAGGACGGGGCGCCGATGCGATGCGCCTGTTTGAGGAATCCATTCAATCGGCTCGCGATAACGGCTTTGTGCAGAACGAAGGGGTGTCCCATGAGGTGGCCGCGCGCTTCTATGCGGCGCGTGGCGTCGAGAGTGTCGCCCACACTTATCTGTGGAATGCGCGACATTGCTATTTTCGCTGGGGCGCACTGGGCAAGGTGCGCCAGCTCGACCAGCACTATCCGCGGCTGCCCAAGGCGTCGGCCCCGTTTTTGCTGGCCACCAACGTCGGTACCCCGGTCGATCAGCTGGACGTCGGCGCGGTGGTCGCGGCCTCGCAGGCCGTTTCCGGGGAAATCGTCCTGGATCGCCTGATTGAAGCCCTGATGACGCTCGCGCTCCAGCACGCCGGCGCCGAGCGCGGCCTGCTCATTCTGCCTCGGGGCGACGCGCTGCAGATTGCAGCGGAAGCCCGGATCGAACGCCACACGGTCGAGGTTACGCAGCGACAGGAAACGGTGCGTTCGATGCAGCTGCCCGAATCCCTCCTGCACACCGTCATCCGGACGCAGGAAAGCGTAATCCTGAATGATGCCTCGGCCCCAAACCCGTTCTCGACGGATGAGTACATCCGCCTGAAGCGCCCCCGCTCCGTACTGTGCATGCCGCTGGTAAAACAGGCGCAGCTGGTCGGCGTGCTCTATCTCGAGAACAACCTCGCCTCGTACGTGTTCACGCCCGCCCGCATTTCACTGTTGAAGTTGTTGTCGTCACAGGCCGCGATTTCTCTGGAGAACGCGCGCCTGTACCGGGAACTCGCCGAGCGCGAAAGCAGGATTCGGCGCCTGGTGGACGCAAACATCATCGGCATCTTCATTAGCGATATCGAAGGCCGGATACATGAGGCCAACGATGCGTTTCTTCGCATGATCGGATACGACCGTGAAGATCTCGTCTCGCGCAGCATCCGCTGGACGGACCTGACGCCGCCGGAATGGCTGGAGCGCGACCAGCAGCAACTGGTGCCGGAGTTGAAGACGACCGGCAGACTGCAACCTTTCGAAAAGGAATTCTTTCGCAAGGACGGCAGCCGCGTGCCGGTATTGATCGGCGTTGCAACTTTTGAAGAAGGCGGGGATCAGGCGGTAGCGTTCGTGGTCGACCTGACCGAGCGCAAACATGCTGCGGATGCATTGCGCGAAGTGCAGACGGAACTGGCGCACGCAAACCGCCTGGCAACAATGGGCCAGCTCGCCGCCTCCATCGCGCACGAAGTCAACCAGCCGATAGGCGCGGTACGCAATAACGCGCATGCAGCCCTGCGCTTTCTGGTCCGCGACACGCCGGACCTCAAAGAGGTCAAGGAGTCGCTCGACTGCATCGTGAACGACTCCTATCGAGCGGGCAATATCATCGGACGCATTCGGGATCAGGTCCAGAAAGTCCCGCCCCGCATGGAAGGCGTTGGTTTGAACGACGCGCTCGAAGAAGTCATGGCGCTCCTGCGCGGCGAACTGTCGAAGCATCGCGTATCGGTCCAACTGCTGCTCGCGGAAGGATTGCCGCTGGTTCATGGCGATCGGGTGCAATTGCAACAGGTCATGCTGAACCTGGTTCTCAACGCGATCGAGGCCATGGTCAGCAGCGAAGATGAAGGTCGGGAATTGGTGATCAGCACCGGGCCGGGCCCTTCGCAAGGCGTAGTCGTCGCGATAGGCGACTCGGGACCGGGTGTTGCGCCGGAAGATTACGAGAAAATTTTCGGCTCCTTCCACACAACGAAGGAGGGCGGCGTGGGCATCGGACTTTCGATATGCCGATCCATCATCGACGCCCACGAAGGAAAATTGTGGGTCGACGCAAATCAGCCGCGCGGAGCGGTTTTCAGATTTACCCTACCGGTGCATCCCCCTCTCCCCGGCCCTCTCCCACGAGGGGAGAGGGAGCTTTAGGGGCGAGCGATTACTCGCGAAGACGACTCGTTTTTTTAGATTACCTTTGAAGCTCCCTCTCCCCTCGTGGGAGGGGCATCGCTGACACGGCGAATGGAATTTTCTTTTGGGGCGGGAAGCGATGCTGAGGTGCGCTACCGCAAACGCATGCTCTACCAATACCGTGTCCGCGCACCGGGGAGAGGGGGGCGGAATTTCACTAGAGACTCGTCTGCGCGCCTTGTTCCAGATCTGTCATTCCCGCGCAGGCGGGAATCCAGAACTTGCATGCTCCCATCAACGCGCTCGAGACAGGTTGACTGTCTGTTCTGGATTCCCGCCTCCGCGGGAATGACAGCTCGCGGTTAGGCGGGCGCGCGCCCGAACCCGGCCTTCATCGGAACTCACCGTTTTCCAGCCTTTACGCCGTGTCGCTTTCGTCCCTATGGCGAGAGCGCGATTTCGTCCTCCTTATCCCATGCTGCGACAGTCATCCGTGATTACCCCCGTATCCACGTGACAGGCCATGCCGCGCGCTCGAAGACGAGACCGTGAAATCTGGCGGTGGCGACAAGACGCCCGGCCGAGCCGTAGACGAAGTCGTGAAATCCGGCGGATCGCGCCGAGAGGCCCGCTCGCCCGATGGAAAGTAGTAATAGATTCACCCTCGTATGTGACGTTCAATGATCTACCAATGAAGTCACGAAAGGCCCGCAGGCAGCGTCTGCGGGTTTCTTGCCAGATGAAAGCTCGCGTGGAAGACCTGAGATTACGGTTTTATATACTTCGGGAAACGGTGAATAGAAATGAGCAGCACACAGATGAGCGATGAATGCACCACGCGTATGCCGACCACCAGAACGATGGATATGAAGTTCGAGGTGGTCGTAATCCCGGTATCCGATGTCGAGCGCACCAAGCAGTTCTACGTGCGACTGGGTTGGCGTGTCGACGCCGATTTTGCGGGGGAGGGGTTTCGTATCGTGCAGCTGACGCCTCCCGGGTCGCCGAGCTCAATCCACTTCGGCAGGGGCATTACAGCGGCGGTGCCGGGCTCGCTTCGGGGGCTGATTCTGATCGTCGATGACGTTCGAACGGCACGCGCCGGACTCATCGAAAAAGGCGTCGACGTGAGCGAGCCGTTTCACTACGCCGACATCAGGGGCCCGCGTGTGCCCGGCCCCGATCCCGAAGGTCGTTCCTATTGTTCCTGGGCTTCATTCAACGATCCGGATGGCAACGAATGGTTGCTCCAGGAAATCAAGACGCGCCTGCCCGGACGAGGACTTAGCCTGGACGTCGCGACCTTGACGGCGCTGTTGCGGGAGGCCGAGGCCCACCATGGCGAGTACGAATCGACTGCTCCGAAACACCACTGGTCCGATTGGTACGCCGCGTATATCGTTGCGCGCGAACGGGGCAGGCCTTCCGAAGCGGCAGAAAAAGAGGCGGTGCTCCATATTGAAAATCCCCACCAGTGAGCATAAATGGAGTCACAGACCATATTCAGGTTTGGCTCACCGCGGGTTATCGTGACGGATGTCCGCGATTTCTTCCGCCCGCTGGGCTGACCTCATCGATCCCGACGACTCAGGAGAAGGAAATGCAAAACTACCGAAAGGATCCCGACGCTATCTCCAGGCTTTCGAAGGAGCAGTTTCGGGTAACGCAGCGTGGCGCGACTGAATACCCGGGGACGGGGGAATATCTCCACAACAATGAGCCCGGAATCTACGTAGACGTCGTGTCCGGTGAACCTTTGTTCGCATCGTCCGACAAGTACGACTCCGAGACCGGCTGGCCGAGCTTTACGCGAACGATCGACCCCGCCCACGTGAACGAGCGTCAGGACAATATCGAGGGCGGCACCGAGGTGCGCTCAGTCAATGGCGACAGCCATCTGGGCCACGTATTTCCGGACGGCCCGGAGGATCGCGGCGGCTTGCGCTACTGTATAAACTCTGCAGCGCTCCGGTTCGTCCCTCGCG
>JBDTTE010000051.1:0-15769 GCA_039930785.1 Betaproteobacteria bacterium
GTGGCCGACGCCATGGGGGTGCAGGCGATATTTGCCCCGAAGGATCGCGCCACGGGCCTGACCGCCACGGCCCGCAAAGTGGCATCGGGCGCGGCCGAAAGCGTGCCCTTCATACCGGTTACGAACCTGGCGCGCACCCTGAGGGAATTGAAAGATAAGGGGATTTGGATCGTGGGCACGGACGAAGCCGCCACGACCAGCCTGTTCGACGCGAAATTTTCCGGGCCGCTGGTGCTGGTATTCGGGGCCGAGGGGGAGGGGATGCGGCGGCTGACGCGGGAAACCTGCGACGAACTGGTTTTCATCCCGATGCACGGTCAGGTCGAAAGCCTGAATGTCTCGGTCGCGGCCGGGATCTGCCTGTACGAGGCCCGCCGCCAGCGCAACGCCAAATCTACAGGCTAAGTCTTTGACCGCCCGCCAAATTGGTTGAGTCCAAAGGGGCGTCGCTGCTATAATTTCTCGTTAACTGCGGTCAAACTTCGGCTGCAGTTAATCAAACGTTGTTAATTCGCACGCCAGCCAGGTACGTGGGTGCCCGCGCCTTTTTTAAATTCGGCGGGTCCGGCAGGCGGAGGCTCAACCCCTACAGGAGAAAGACATGTCAGTCACCATGCGCCAAATGCTGGAAGCGGGCGTCCATTTCGGACATCAGACCCGTTATTGGAACCCGAAGATGGCGCCTTTCATCTTCGGCCATCGCAACAAGATCCATATCATCAACCTCGAGAAGACCCTGGCCATGTACCAGGAGGCGACCAAGTTCGTTCGCCAGTTGTCCTCGAACAAGGGCAGCATCCTGTTCGTCGGCACCAAGCGCCAGGCACGCGAGATCGTGCGCGAGGAAGCCATGCGCGCGTCCACCCCGTTCGTCGACCATCGCTGGCTCGGCGGCATGCTGACCAATTTCAAGACGGTCAAGCTGTCCATCAAGCGCCTGCGCGACCTCGAGATCATGGTCCAGGACGGTTCGATGGAAAAGCTCTCGAAGAAAGAACAACTGACGTTCGCGCGCGAACAGATCAAGCTGGAGCGCAGCCTGGGCGGCATCAAGGAAATGAACAGCCTGCCCGATGCGCTGTTCGTCATCGACGTCGGTTACCAGAAAGGCGCGATCACCGAAGCCAACAAGCTGGGAATTCCGGTTGTCGGCGTGGTCGACACGAACCATTCGCCGGACGGTGTGGATTACGTCATTCCCGGCAATGACGACGCAAGTCGCGCGGTGCGCCTGTATGCGCGCGGCATCGCCGACGCAATCCTCGAAGGACGCAACCAGACGATCAAGGAGATCGTCAGCGACGAATTCGTGGAGGTCGACAGCTCGGAAGAACAGGCCACGGCCTGAGCGGAACGATCGAAGGCTAAAAAAGGGGCGAGGGCCCCTTTTTTTGCAACCGGATATTTCAACAGGAACTCTTGCCGGAGCGCGCAATCTAGAGGGCGGCGGCAATCGAAGGAGCAGGTAAGCATGGCGGACATTACCGCGGGCATGGTGAAGGAACTGCGCGAGCGCACCGGGCTCGGCATGATGGAATGCAAGAAGGCGCTGGAGGAAGCGGCCGGCGACCTGAAAAAGGCCGAGGACCTGCTGCGCATCAAGAGCGGCGCAAAGGCCGGCAAGATGGCGGGGCGCGTGGCTGCGGAAGGCGCGATCGGCGTCTATGTCTCCGGCGATGCAAAGCTCGGCGCGCTGGTCGAAGTCAACTGCGAAACCGACTTTGTCGCCAAGGACGCGAGCTTTGCGGCTTTCGCGAAAGCGGTAGCGGAACTTGCGGCGACCAAGGGCATCACCGATGTCGCCGCATTGGCGAATGCCGCGCTGGCGTCGGGCAAGACGGTCGAAATCACCCGCCAGGAGCTCGTCATGAAAATCGGCGAGAACATGAGCGTGCGTCGCGTGGCCGTACACAATGCGAAGGGCAAGCTGTCGTACTACCTGCATGGCGCCAAGATCGGCGTGATGGTGGACCTCGAAGGCGGCGACGAAGCGCTGGGCAAGGACCTGTCCATGCACATCGCGGCGTCGAAGCCGGTTTCCGTATCGAAGGACCAGGTGCCTGCGGAATTGATTACGCGCGAGCGGGATATTGCAAAGGCGCGCGCCATCGAATCCGGCAAGCCGGAGAATCTGATCGAAAAGATCGTCGAGGGCAGCGTGCAGAAATACCTGGCCGAGGTCACGCTGCTGGGCCAGCCCTTCGTCAAGGACGACAAGCTCACGATCGAAAAACTGCTCGCTTCGAAGGGCGCGAAGGTGAATGCCTTCACGCTGTTTGTGGTCGGGGCCGGCATCGAGAAGAAGTCGAGTGATTTCGCCGCCGAAGTTGCGGCTACCGCAGCCCAGGCACGTTGAACCAAACAGAATCGCCGATGAAGCCAGCGTATAAGCGCGTCCTCCTGAAGCTGTCGGGCGAAGCCCTGATGGGGGACGATGCTTACGGCATCAACCGCGAAACCATCGATCGCATCACGGGCGAGGTCAAGGAAGTCCTGAATCTCGGTGTCGAAGTGGGCATCGTCATCGGTGGTGGCAACATCTTTCGCGGTGTAGCGCCGGCGGCAGCCGGCATGGATCGCGCGACGGCGGACTACATGGGGATGCTGGCCACCGTCATGAATGCACTGGCGCTGCAGGACGCGATGCGCCGGCAAGGGCTCAAGAGCCGCGTGCTTTCGGCGTTGAACATCGAACAGGTGGCCGAGCCTTACATTCGCGGCAGGGCGATGCGCTACCTCGAAGAGGGGCGCGTTGTCATTTTTGCAGCGGGTACCGGCAATCCTTTTTTTACGACCGATACCGCGGCGGCATTGCGCGGCATGGAGATGAACGTCGATATCGTACTGAAGGCGACGAAGGTCGACGGCGTTTACACCGACGATCCGAAAACGCATCCGGACGCGATGCGCTACCAGCGCATCAGCTTCGACGAGGCCATCGTGAAAAAACTCAAGGTGATGGATGCCACCGCGCTGACCTTGTGCCGCGACCAGAAACTTCCGATCTGCGTGTTCAGCATCTTCAAGGTCGGTGCCTTGAAGAGGGTGGTGCGCGGCGAGGACGAAGGCACGCTGGTTTACGCCTGAGCCGCGAGAGCAGAAGGGAAACGACATGACCGTTGCAGATGTAAAGAAATCGGCCGACCAGAAAATGCAGAAGACCCTGGAGGCATTGAAGCTCGACCTGGGCAAGGTGCGCACCGGTCGCGCCCACACCGGCATCCTCGATCACGTGCATGTCGACTATTACGGCAACGCGACGCCGCTCAGCCAGGTCGCCAACGTGTCCCTGCTCGATGCCCGGACGATCAGCGTTACGCCGTGGGAAAAGAAACTGGTCCCGGCCATCGAAAAGGCGATTCGCGATGCCGGGCTCGGGCTCAATCCCTCGGCAATGGGCGATCTCATCCGCGTGCCGATGCCTGCACTGACCGAAGAACGCCGTCGCGACCTGACCAAGGTCGTCAAGGCGGAGGCGGAAAACGCGCGCGTCGCCGTGCGCAATATCCGGCGCGACGCCAATACGGGCCTGAAGGAACTGCTCAAGAGCAAGGCGATCTCGGAAGACGATGATCGGCGTGCGATGGAGGAGATCCAGAAGTTGACCGATCGCCACATAGCCGAAATCGACAAGGCACTCGCCGCCAAGGAAGTCGATCTCATGGCCGTCTGACCGTATCGTGTTCAACAGCTCAACCATTTCCATCCCTGCCGTTGGCGCCGTGCCGCGCCACGTCGCCATCATCATGGATGGTAACGGGCGCTGGGCCAAAAGCCGCTTCCTGCCACGAGTGGCGGGCCACAAGCGCGGCCTCGAAGCAGTCCGGGCTGTTACGCGGGCCTGCGTGTCGCAGGGTGTACGGTATGTAACGCTGTTCGCTTTCAGCAGCGAAAACTGGCGGCGTCCCAAGGACGAAGTTTCTTTCCTGATGGAGTTGTTCGTCATCGCACTGGAACAGGAAGTCGCCAAGCTGCATGAAAACGGGATTCGCCTGAAGGTGGTTGGCGATCTCACCAGCCTTGAACCGCGACTGAACAGGATGATCGCCGAGGCCGAGGCATTGACCGCGGCGAATGATCGGCTGACCCTGACGATCGCGGCCAATTACGGCGGGCGCTGGGATATCCTGCAGGCTGTCAATCGCATGACGGCGGAGCTTGGCGAGCAGCCGGCGGGCGGCTATCGCGAAGCGCACCTCGCGCCCTATCTTTCCATGAGCTACGCACCCGAGCCCGACCTGTTCATTCGCACCGGCGGCGAGCAGCGCATCAGCAATTTCCTTCTGTGGCAGCTGGCCTACGCCGAGTTCTATTTCACCCAGGAGCTGTGGCCCGATTTCGACGCTGCATCGTTGAGACGCGCCATCGATTCCTACCGTAACCGCGAACGCCGTTTTGGCCGCACCAGCGAACAACTCGCCCGCGAGCCCGCGCCGTCCGACCCGCTCCATGAGCCAGGCGGGGATTCCCGATAGCCTCGGCGCGCCGGGCAAGCCCCGGTCCGCCCTCAAGCAGCGCGTCCTGACCGCCGTCGTTCTGGTGCCGGTCCTGCTGGGCGCGATGTTCCTTTTGCCTGGCGTCGCCTGGCAGTTGCTGTTGTGCCTGCCGCTTGTACTTGGGAGCCTGGAATGGTCGCGGCTCTCCAAATATTCGAAGGCGGCCGGGTATGCGTTTTCCGCGCTGCTGCTGGCCAACAGCCTGGCGTTCGTGATCGGCTTCTCGTACACCGGCACCCTGGCTCTGGCCGAAGCTGTTGCGACCGTCGTTCTGATCCCCGCGCTGCTGTTCTGGGCGATCGCCGCGCCGCTATGGCTGTATCGCGGCTGGCGCGTGACGAATAGATTCGTGCTGGGCGTAGTGGGGTGGCTGATTCTGGTGCCGGCGTGGGTCGGATTTGCATTCCTGCAGCGGTCGCCGTGGATGCTGTTGGCGATTGTGCTGATCATCTGGATTGCCGATACAGCCGCGTATTTTGCTGGCAGGCGATTTGGGCGACACAAGCTCGCGCCGCTGATCAGCCCTGGAAAAACCTGGGAAGGCGTCGTCGGCGCATTCATCGCGGTGATCGTTTATGGATTCGGTGTGAGCTTTCTGGTGCTGCCGCAAGCCAATGTCTATGACCGGATCGTCATGCTGATATTTGTGTGCGCGTTGACCGTGCTCGGCATTGTCGGCGACCTGTTCGAATCCTGGATCAAACGCAGTGCCGGGGCGAAAGACAGTGGAAATCTGCTGCCGGGTCACGGTGGCATGCTGGATCGCATCGACAGCATGACCGCTGCGCTGCCCTTTGCCGCGCTCTATTATCTCTGGATGCTCACATCCTCATGAAACGCCTGGCCATCCTGGGGTCGACCGGCAGCATCGGTGCCAACACGCTGGCCGTGGTGGATCGCCATCCCGATCGCTTTGAGGTGGTTGCACTGAGCGCGGACCGCCAGGTCGAGCGCCTGCTGGAGCAGTGCCTGCGCTATCGGCCGCGCTATGCCGCGATGGCGGACACGGGCGCGGCGACGCGTTTGCAATCCCGGATACGCAATGCCGGACTGCAATGCGAAGTGCTGGCCGGGCCGATGGCACTTGAGCAGATTGCAGGGACGGCTGAAGTCGACACCGTCATGGCGGCCATTGTCGGTTCGGCGGGTTTGCGCTCGACCCTGGCCGCTGCGCACGCGGGCAAACAGTTGCTGCTGGCCAACAAGGAAGCGCTGGTAATGGCCGGCGCACTGCTGATCGATGCGGTGCAAGGCAGCGGGGCCGCGCTATTGCCGATCGACAGTGAACATAACGCCATCTTCCAGGCATTGCCGCGGAACTTCGACGGCAGCCTGTCACGTGCGGGCGTGAGGAAGTTGTGGCTGACCGCGTCAGGCGGACCATTCCTGCGTACCGCCCGCGACCAACTCGCTCAGGTTTCCCCGGATCAGGCTTGCGCGCATCCAAAGTGGCGGATGGGCCGCAAGATTTCGGTCGATTCGGCCACGCTGATGAACAAGGGCCTCGAAGTCATCGAGGCGAGCTTCCTGTTCAACGCCGCCCCGGCTGAAATCGAAGTCGCCATCCATCCGCAAAGCATCGTGCATTCGCTGGTGGAGTACATTGACGGCTCGGTGCTCGCGCAGCTTGGCAACCCGGACATGCGCACGCCGATCGCGCATGCCCTGGCCTATCCGGAGCGGATTGAAAGCGGCGTGCAGGCGCTCGACCTGTTCACGATGGGTTCATTGCAATTCGAACGACCCGACCTGCAGCGTTTCCCGTGCCTGCGACTGGCCTACCAGGCACTCGAGGCTGGAGGAAACGCGCCCGCCGTGCTCAACGCCGCGAATGAAGTCGCCGTGGCGAGTTTTCTGTCGGGCCGCCTGCCTTTCACCCGCATTGCGGGCGTAGTCGAAGAAGTGCTAACGCGCGTCCCGCCCGGCCGCGCGCGTACCCTCGATGATGTGCTGGCTGCGGATGCGCAAGCGCGCAGCGCCGCCGAAGAACTGCTGGGCGCCGTTGGGATATCCTGACCACCATGTCCATAATATCGACCGTCCTCGCATTCATCGTTGCCCTTGGCGTGCTGATCGTATTTCACGAGCTCGGCCACTATTTCGTGGCTCGCTTGTGCGGCGTCAAGGTGCTGCGCTTTTCCGTTGGATTCGGCCCGACTTTCTGGCGCCGCAAATTCGGCCCTGACCAGACCGAATGGGCGTTGTCGGCGTTTCCCCTCGGCGGCTACGTCAAGATGCTCGACGAACGCGAGGGACCGGTTGCGCCGCAGGAAATCCATCGCGCCTTCAATCGTCAGAAGGTCGCCAAGCGTTTCGCGATCGTGCTGGCCGGGCCGGTGGCCAATTTTCTGCTCGCCATCGTGCTGTACTGGGTGCTGTTCATGCATGGCCTGCCGGGCCTGCGCCCGGTGGTCGGCGCCCCCGTGGCCGATACGCCGGCCGCGCACGCCCGGATCGTCGCAGGCGATTTGATCCTGCGCATCGACGGCACGGAGGTGCCGACCTGGCAGGATCTCAGGTGGGTCCTGCTGGAGCAAACAATGCGCAGGGGGACCGTTGAATTGCAGACGCAGTCGGAGCGCGGGGACTTGCGCATTCTGCGGCTGGACCTCTCATCGATCGGCGCGGACAAGATCGACGCGGACCTGATGCAGGCGATCGGATTGACGCGATATCAGCCGGCACTCAAGCCGATCATAGGTCGCCTGATTCCCGGCGGCGCGGCGCTGCGCGACGGCTTGCAGGAAGGCGACGAAATCGTCGAGATCGACAGCCATCATGTGGGCGCGTGGGAGGAACTGGTCGCCAGCGTCTCTGCGGCGCCGGCCCGGGCCATGCAGTTCGGGGTGCTGCGCGCGGGCGCCGCGATCACCCTGACCATCACGCCGGAAGCGAAACAGGAAGGCGGCAAGACGATAGGGCGCATTGGCGCCGGACCCAGGATTGACGAGGCTGCGATGAAGCGCCTGCTAATCGAAGTGCGTTACGGTCCGATCGAGTCGATCGCCAAGGGCGTCGAACGCACCTGGGAGGTCTCGATCTTCACGCTGAAAATGCTGGGGAAGATGATTACTGGTCAGGTATCGCTGAAAAATCTCAGCGGCCCCCTCACCATTGCCGATTACGCCGGGCAGTCTGCCCAGCTGGGCTGGCTCGCCTATGTAAGCTTCCTTGCCCTGATCAGCATCAGCCTCGGCGTGCTCAACTTGATGCCTGTTCCCTTATTGGATGGAGGGCACCTCATGTATTATGTCGCCGAAATCGTCAAAGGCAGCCCGGTATCCGATCGGGTGATGGAGGTAGGCCAGCAAGTCGGCATGGTTCTGCTATTCAGCTTGATGGCGTTCGCGCTCTATAACGACATAAACCGGCTGTTCGGCAGCTGACAAGCGGATGAAGAAACGACTTCTGTTCCTGGTCATATCGAGCCTCTTCAGCCCCACCTCCCAAGCATTCGAACCTTTTCAGGTCAAGGATATCCGTGTAGAAGGCATCCAGCGCACCGAAGCTGGAACGGTGTTCTCGTATTTGCCGATCAAGATCGGCGATACGGTCAACGAGGATCGCGTTACCGCGGCCGTCAAGGCGCTGTACGCGACGGGCTTCTTCAAGGACGTCAGGCTCGAGGCCGACGGCAATGTCCTGGTCGTCCTGATCGAGGAGCGCCCGGCTATCGCGCAGGTGGAAGTCACCGGCTCCAAGGAATTTGACGCCAAGCAGTTGAAGGAAGGCCTCAAGCAGGTCGGCCTCGCGGAATCGCGCATATTCGACCGCGCCCTGCTCGAACGCGCCGAACGCGAACTGAAAAACCAGTACATCAGCCGCGGCAAGTACGGCGTGCAGATCACCACCACGATCACCCCGCTCGAGCGCAACCGGGTCGCGATCAATTTCGACATCGCCGAAGGCGACGTTGCCAAGATCCAGGGTATCAACGTGGTCGGCAACAAGGTTTTCAAGGATGGCGACCTGCTCGACGAGTTCGTGTTGCGCACGCCGGGATGGCTGACCTGGTATAGCAAGAACGACCAGTACTCCAAGCCCAAGCTGCAGGCCGACCTCGAAAACCTGCGCTCGTTTTACCTCAACCAGGGTTATCTCGAATTCACCATCGATTCGACGCAGGTCACGATCACGCCCGACAAGAAGGACATTTTCATCACCGTGAACGTGACCGAGGGCAAAAAGTTCAAGGTCAAGGAAGTCAAGCTTGCGGGCGATTTGATCGTGCCGGAAGCCGAACTGCGCAAGCTCATCAAGCTCAAGCCGGGCGACGTCTTTTCGCGCGAGCGCCTGACCGAATCGACGAAGTTGATCCAGGACCGGCTGGGCACCGAAGGCTACGCCTTCGCCAGCATCAACCCCGTGCCTGAAATCGATCGCGAGAAGGACGAGGTCACGTTCACCCTGTATGTCGATCCCGGGCGGCGCGTCTACGTGCGTCGTATCGGCGTATACGGCAATACCAACACGCGAGACGAAGTCGTGCGCCGTGAAATGCGGCAGTTCGAGAGCGCGTGGTACAACACGGAAAAGCTCAATCGCTCGAAGCAGCGCGTGGACAAGCTCGGCTATTTCTCGGACGTGCAGGTCGACACCCCCGCCGTTCAGGGCGTCACCGATCAGGTCGATGTTGAGGTGAAGCTCACCGAGCGCGCGACCGGCAGCTTGACGGCAGGGATAGGTTATTCAACGGCGGAAAAAGTCATCCTGTCGGCCGGCGTGTCCCAGAGCAACATCTTCGGTACCGGCAACGCGTTGTCGTTCCAGGTCAGCACGGGCTCGATCAACCAGGTTTACTCCGCGTCGTACACGAATCCGTACTACACGGATGACGGTGTAAGTCGTGGCTTCGATGTGTACAAGCGCAAGGTCGATGCATCGAACCTCTCGGCGATCGGCAGCTATAACACCGATACGATCGGTGCTGGCGTACGTTTCGGCGTGCCGATAACGGAATTCGACACCATCAACTACGGGCTGGCGTACGAGCGTACTTCGATCGGATTGCTTTCCGACACGCCGCAGCGCTACGTCGATTTCGTCAATCAATTCGGTTCCACGGCGGACAGCTACGTCGGCAGCATAGGTTGGGCGCGGGACAAGCGCGACAGCGTGATCTATACGACCAGCGGCACGCTGCAGCGTGTCTCGGCGGAGGTTGGATTGCCGGGCGGAGACCTGCTTTACTACAGGACCACCTACCAGCATCAGTGGTATTATCCGCTGACCCGCGAGCTGGTGTTTTACACGAATGCCCAGATCGGATATGCGGGCGGCTATCAGAACCGGCCGCTGCCTTTCTTCAAGGTGTTTTATCTGGGCGGGGTGAATTCACTGCGCGGCTACGAAACGGCATCGGTAGGACCGAAGGACACGAACGGTGACGCGCTGGGTGGCAGCCATCTGTTGCTCGGTAGCGCTGAAATACTGTTTCCATTCCCCGGCCTGCAAAAAGACAAGTCGGTGCGTTTGAGCTGGTTCGTGGACGCGGGGACGGTGGGCGACAAATACGATTTCGCGGAAACGCGCTATTCCACCGGCCTGGCATTCAACTGGTATTCGCCGGTCGGCCCCATGAAAATCAGCTTCGCGAAGGCGCTGAACGCGAAGCCCGAGGATCACACGCAAGTCGTCCAGTTCACGCTGGGCACTACGTTCTAGAAATTATCGGATCGGACGATAGGGAGAACCAAAGTTGAAGAAAGTCTCGCTTGTGCTGGTCGCCGCGGCGCTGATGGCGAGTGCTAGCCTCGTATGCGCTGCCGAACTCAAGATCGGATTCGTCAAGCTGGAAAGGCTGTTCAAGGAAGCTGCGCCCGCGGTCAAGGCCCAGAAGAAGATCGAGAAGGAATTCGCCTCCCGCGACCTGGAGTTGCAGAAACTCGCCAAGCAGGCGCGTGACCTGCAAACCAGTCTCGAGAAGGACGGTGTAACGATGGGCGAGTCCGAGCGCCGCGACAAGGAGCAGGACCTGGCGCGCATGAATCGCGACCTGCAACGCATGCAGCGGGAATTGCGCGAGGATTTGAACCTGCGCAAGAACGAAGAGCTTGCCGCCGTGCTCGAACGCGCCAACAAGGTGATCCAGCAGATTGCGGAATCCGAGAAGTTCGACCTCATTTTGCAGGAAGCGGTTTATATCAGTCCACGCATCGACATCACCGACAGGGTGATCAAGGCGCTGGCAGACAAGTAGCGTCCGGAGGCCCCAGGTCTTGGACGCGGCTTCGCGTGTTCGACGTTTCGCCAAGGCGGCCAGGCTCGCATGAAAGGCGATGCACGCAAATCCTTCAGTCTGGCGGAACTCGCCGGGCAGTTCGGCGGCACCGTACTCGGTGACGCCGCGGTGCGCATCCGCCAGGTTGCGCCGATCGAAACGGCGCAAGCCGGCGAACTGACTTTCCTCACCAACCGGAAATACCGAAAGCTGCTCGCGACGACGCATGCGGCCGCCGTGCTGCTGCCGGAAGACGCGTCGGATGCCACCGAATTGCCGCGCATAGTCTGCGCGAACCCCTATGCGAGCTACGCGCGCATCGCGACCCTGCTCAATCCCGAAGTACGCCCAGCCGCGGGCATTCACGCCTCGGCCGTCGTCGACACGGGCGCAAGCGTCGCTGCTTCCGCCTCCATCGGCGCGTGTGCCGTCGTCGAGGCCGGCGCGAGCGTCGGCGAAGGCGCCGTTATCGGGGCGAACTGTTACATCGGCGAGGGCGCGCGCATCGGCACGAACAGCCGGCTGCATGCCGGCGCCACCATTTATCACCATTGCGAAATTGGCGCGAACGTCGTCATGCATTCGGGAGTGGTGATTGGCGCGGACGGTTTCGGCATGGCGATGGACCAGGGACGCTGGATCAAAATCCCCCAGATCGGGCGCGTCGTGATCGGCGACGATGTCGAGATCGGCGCCAACACGACGATCGATCGCGGCGCGATGGACGATACGGTGATCGAGGAAGGGGTCAAGCTGGACAACCAGATACAGATCGGCCACAACTGCCGCATCGGGGCGCATACCGCCATCGCCGGGTGCACGGGCATTGCCGGCAGCACCAGGATCGGGAAATACTGCATGGTCGGCGGCGGCTCGCTGATCGCGGGTCATCTGACGATCGTGGACCGCACGATCATTTCCGGCGGCACGGCTGTCATCAAGTCGATAGCCGAATCGGGCACCTATACGGGCCTTTTTCCTCTGCAGCCGCATGCCGAATGGATCAGGAACGTTTCTCTGGTACGGCACTTGCACGATCTGATGGAAAGAATTCGCGGTCTCGAAGGCAAAATCAAAAAAAACCAGGGAGGAAAGAAGTGAGCGCGATGGACATCGAACAAATAATGGAGCTGCTACCGCATCGGTATCCGATGCTGCTGATCGATCGGGTGCTGTCGGTGGAGCCGGGCGGGGAGGTCGTGGCGCTGAAGAACGTCACCATGAACGAACATTTCTTCGCGGGTCATTTCCCGAGCCACCCGGTCATGCCGGGCGTGCTCATCGTCGAAGCCATGGCGCAGGCGTCGGCCATTCTGGCGATCGCGACCTTCAAACACGCGGCCGACCACGGCAACATTTATTATTTTGTCGGCATAGACAAGGCGCGCTTCAAGAAGCCGGTGGTGCCGGGTGACCGCCTGATCCTCAAGGCGAAGATTACGCGCTCAATACGCAGCATCTGGAAGTTTGCCGCGCAGGCTTATGTCGACGACGTCCTGGTGTCCGAAGCGGAATTGCTCTGTACCATGCGTGCCCATCCGGGAGCCGCAAAGCAATGATCCATCCGACCGCGATCGTCCATGCCGGTGCGAAACTGGCAGCGGACGTGGAGATCGGCCCTTTTGCGGTCATTGGCGAGCATGTCGAAATCGGCGGCGGGACTTCCGTCGGTTCGCACACGGTCATTGCCGGACACACGCGCATTGGCGGCAACAACCGCATCTTCCATCACTGCGTCCTCGGCGAGGAACCGCAGGACAAGAAGTACGCCGGCGAGCCGACGCGCCTGGAAATCGGCGACGGCAATACCATCCGCGAATTCTGCACGTTCAACATCGGTACGGTGCAGGACACCGGTGCTACGCGGCTGGGCGATGACAACTGGGTCATGGCCTATGTGCACCTCGCGCACGATTGCCAGGTCGGCAATCATACGATTCTCGCCAACCTGGTGACGCTGGCCGGGCACGTCAGCATCCACGATTACGTCATCCTCGGCGGCGGCACCATGGTTCATCAGTACTGCCGCGTGGGTGCGAGCGCCTTCACCGCGGGCGCGTCCATCGTCCTGCGCGATGTGCCTCCATACGTCATGGCGAGCGGAAATTCCGCGGAGCCCCACGGCATCAACGCAGAGGGCCTCAAGCGGCGCGGATTCGGCGCGGAAACCATCGAGGAAATCCGGCGCGCCTACAAAACCCTGTACAAGGCCGGTCTCGGGCTGGAGGAAGCGAAGGCGGCATTGCGCGAGCAGTCCGCGCGCATCCCGGAACTCGCGATGTTCGTCGCGTTCCTCGATTCCTCCACGCGCAGCATCATCCGCTAGGGCATGCGATGAGCGATTCCTCGGGCCGCGCAATCCGCATCGCCCTGGTAGCGGGCGAGGCTTCAGGCGACTTGCTCGGCGCGCATTTGATCGCCGCGCTCAAACAGCGCCTGCCACGCATGGAGGCCGTGGGCATCGGTGGGCCGCGCATGCAGGCCGTTGGTCTCAAATCCTGGTATCCGATGGAATGGTTCGCCGTGCGCGGCTACGTCGAAGTCATTCGCAGCCTGCCGCGGTTGCTGCGCGTGCGAGGCGAACTCAAGCGTCGCCTGCTGGCCGATCCGCCGGACCTGTTCATCGGCATCGATGCGCCGGATTTCAATCTCGATCTCGAGCTCAAACTGCGCGCGGCTGGCATCACGACCGTGCACTACGTCAGTCCGTCGATCTGGGCCTGGCGCGCGGAGCGCATCCACAAGATCAAGCGCGCGGTCTCCAAAGTCCTCGCGCTGTTTCCGTTCGAACCCGCCATTTACGAACGCGCGGGTATTCCGGTCACCTATGTCGGCCATCCATTGGCAGACAGTTTTCCTGAGTTCCCGAATCGCGAGATGGCGCGGGAGCAGATGCGCATTCCGGCGAAGCAGCCGGTCGTCGCCATCCTGCCCGGCAGCCGGCAGAGCGAGGTCCGCGAAATGGGGCAGCTGTTCATCGCCACGGCCAAGCTGGTCGCCGCACAGATCCCCAACGTGCAATTCCTCGTGCCGCTGCTGAGCCGCGAAACGCGCAACATTTTCGAGGAGGCGATTTACCTGCAGCAAGCCGAGGCGCTGCCGATGACGATCCTGTTCGGCCATTCGCACATGGCCATGATCGCGGCCGATGTCGTCCTGGTCGCTTCGGGAACGGCCACCCTGGAAGCGGCCTTGCTGAAGCGACCGATGGTCATCAGTTACCGGATGCCCCGTTTATCCGCGTGGATCATGGTCCGCAAGGGGCTGCTGCCCTATGTCGGACTGCCGAACATCCTCGCTGGTGAATTCATCGTTCCCGAGTTGCTGCAGGACGACGCCACGCCGGAAAATCTCGCCCAGGCATTGTGCAACCAGCTGCAGGATAAGGAAGTGCGCAAGCGACTCGAAGTGCGCTTCCTGGAAATGCATCGCGCGCTCAAACAGGATACGTCCACGCGAGCGGTTGAGGCCATCCTGCCGCTGCTCAACGCCATGCTAACGAGGCCGGCCGCGGTTACGGGATCCACCGGTGAAGGCGTGCGCGCGTGAGCATCCAGCGCCACGTCTGCGGCGTGGACGAAGCGGGCAGGGGCCCGCTTGCGGGGCCGGTATTCGCGGCTTGCGTCATCCTGCGCCGGAGCGATCCGATCGAAGGGCTGGCGGATTCGAAAGTGCTGAACCACGCGCGCCGCATGGAACTGGCGATCGAGATTCGCGCGCGCGCCGTCGCATGGGCGGTAGCCAGCGCCACGGTCGAAGAAATCGATCGCATCAACATCCTCAGGGCCAGCCTGCTTGCCATGCGGCGCGCGGTGGAGCAACTGACTGTCGAACCGCACGAAGTACTGATCGACGGATTGCACTGTCCCGAAATCCGTTTCCCGGCGCGGGCCATTGTCGACGGCGACGCGCTGGTCGCCGAAATCTCAGCCGCTTCGATCCTGGCGAAAACCGCCCGCGATGCGGTCATGGTCGAGATGCATGCGCTGTATCCGGATTACGGTTTCGCGCAGCACAAGGGCTATTCGACTCGACAACATCTGGAAGCGCTGCAGCGCCACGGCGTTTGCCCAATCCACCGGCGCAGCTTCGCGCCGGTAAGGGTGCTTTGCGTAGACCTCTCAGACCTCTCAACCCAACGCAGAGGTGCAGAGGACGCGGAGGACGCAGAGAAAAACTGAAAAATCCGGCGTATCGGATGCGGCAAGTGGAACGCTATGCACAGAAGGTGCGCGACTCGATTTGGTTTCCTCTGCGTTCTCCGTTCTTCTCCGCGCCTCTGCGTTGGGTGTAAGCGTTGGGTGGAGACCCTAGTAGACGTGCCGCTGCAGGTTGGCCTTCTGCAGGATGGTCGTGGCGAGTTCTTCGATCGATTTCGTCGATGTATCCAGAATCGAAATGCCTTCGGCCCGCATCATGATTTCAGCTTCGCGGATTTCGAATTCGCAGTTTTCCAGGCTCGAGTACGTGCTGTCCGGCCGGCGTTCGTGGCGAATCCGCTGCAACCGGTCGGCGCGTATCGTGAGGCCGAACATTTTCTTGCGGTAGGGCCACAGGGTGGCGGGGAGTTTCCGTGCTTCGAAATCTTCCGGGATCAGCGGATAGTTTGCGGCGCGGATGCCGAACTGCAGCGCCATGTACAGGCAGGTCGGCGTCTTGCCGCAACGGGAAACGCCGACGAGGATGACGTCGGCTCCTTCCAGTTCCTTCGTCGTCTGCCCGTCATCGTGGGACAGGGCGAAGTTCACGGCTTCCATGCGATTGAAATAGGAATTGTTGTTGCGCACGCTGTGCGAAATGCCGACGGTATGCGATGACTTCACACCCAGTTCCGCTTCGATCGGTGCAATGAAGACCTGGAAACAGTCGACATAGAACCCGTTGGCCGCCTGGATGATGCCGCTCAGGCTTTTGTCGACCAGCGTGCTGAATACCAGCGGGCGCACGCCGTCGGTCTCCGCGGTCTTGTCGATGCTGCGTGCCGTCTCCTGCGCTTTCTCCACGGAATCGACGAACGGCAGCGTGATTTCGGTGAACGCCACGTGCTCGAACT
>JBDTTE010000052.1:0-15575 GCA_039930785.1 Betaproteobacteria bacterium
CGACGATGTCGAGCGTGGACGCGCTGCCGTATTTCAGGATGTTGACCAGCACCGCACGCTGGCCGTCGTGACGCACGATGTTCGTCTGCGGCTGGAAGCCGTCGTGTACCTGCGCGACGTCGTGAATATAAATGGTGCCGTTGTCCGTGGTCTTGATCGGCAGGTCGTTCAGTTCCTGGATTGTCTTCGGGCTGCCGTTCAGGGCGACGTCGTATTCGAGCTCGCCGATTTTCGCCGTGCCGGTGGGCAGGATGAGGTTTTGCGCGTTGACCGCGTTGACGACATCGAGCGGCGAAAGGCCCTTCGCCTGCAGGGCGCGCTGGTCGATGTCCACCATGACGGACCGGAACTTGCCGCCGTACGGATACGGCATGACCGCGCCCTGAATCGTGGCGAGTTGCGTACGCATGAAGCTGTTGGCCAGGTCGAATATCTCGTGCTCCGCGAGCGTCTTGCTCGTCAGGGACAGCTGCAGGATCGGAACGGTCGAGGCGTTGTACTGCAGGATCAGCGGCGCCGTGGTGCCCTGGGGGTAGCCGCCGATCACCGTCTGAGCGATGGCAACGATCTGGGACAGCGAGGCTGGAACGTTTGCGCCGGGGTGGAAAAACGTCTTGATGACGCCGATTCCGTTATAGGTCTGCGACTCGATACGGGCGATGTCGTTTACCGTCGCCGACATTGCGCGCTCGAAGTTCGAGACGATGCGGCCTTCCATTTCGACTGTCGACAGACCGGTATAGCGCCAGATTGCGCTCACCACCGGAATGTTGATGCTCGGAAAAATGTCGGTCGGCATGCGCATGATGGCAAGCGGACCCATGATCAGGATCAGCAACCCCAGAACGACGAAGGTATAGGGGCGGCGAAGAGCTAGCTGGACGATCCACATGGCATTGGCGTTGCGTGAGGACTAGGTAATCGTTGTGTCTGGCGACTGCGATCGGGCCGGAGCGAAGCAGGTCGCGCTGCACCGTCCAATGCTTGCGGATGCTGACAACCTTCTTCGAAGTACTTTGCGATTCATATTGTGAAACACAAATCCGCAGTGTGGAACTGCGAGGGCGGCATCATAGCAGACGCCCCGTGAAATGCGATTGCCGCTCGTTTCATCTTGCGGCGCGAAAGCCAGCATCGTTTGCGGCTGGTGACAGACTGAAATTCAGCAGCTGGTCGCCAGGCAGGATCAAGCAGCAGATGGAACTACTTGCGAAATTCGGCGCTCAAAGCCGCGGATAACGTGCAGCCCCGACTCCCGCTTACACAGTTACAATTTAAATTCACTTTTCATCCATAAAATCCTGCCCAGCGCGCAAATGCTTAAAAAACTCGTTTGCATCCTCTCTTTCCTCCTCGGCGCATCCCCCGTACTTGCTGAGGATTCCGCCGCGCCAAACGGACGACTCACCCTGGTTTTCGGACCCTGGCTCTACCATTTCAGCGATAGCACCGAACACAACGATGCACCCTGGTTGACCGGTCTGGAATGGGGACCCGAGGATTGGCCGGTGGACATCGGCGCCGTGTATTTTCGCAATTCGTTCTACCAGGACAGCGTGTACGCGTACGTCGGCAAGCGCTGGTTCTGGAAGGAGCGCGATGACGGGGTGTACCTGAAACTCACCGCGGGCCCGCTTTACGGCTATCGCGGCCAGTACGAGCACAAGGTCCCCTTCAACCACAACGGCCTGGGCGTTGCCATCATTCCCGCCATCGGCTATCAATATCGCGCTTTTGACGCGCAGCTCGTCATTCTTGGCACGGCCGCGTTAATGGTGACCTTCGGCTACGATTTCTGGAAATAAGCCGGGACCGAGCCGCGTCGAACTGATTCGCCGGCATCGCGGAAGTTGAACAAACAACCGCTTATCGGTTAGGGTTCGGCCCCATGCGGCGGTTTTCAGTTCTTCAGGGTTTCCTGCTGGCCATAGGCTTCGGCCTGATTTTCGCGGGGGTGTTTTTCAACCAGATACTCAGCGGTTGGGAAAACTACCGTTATCCGAACGCCGTGTACTGGCAGGGTCTCAGGCTCTTGCCCGAGCACGGGCAAAAAATCACACCTGGCACCGACATGGCGGTCGCCCGGATCCTGAAGGGCCCTGCGGCGAGGTTGACGCTCTATATTCGGCCTGAAGATGGCCTCACCCCGCAAAAGATGGTCCGCGCACTGTGCGCGCGCGACTTGTGCACCAAAACCGCGCTTAGTTCCGACGAAAGTGATCGCGCCGCGGCCAACTACCGTATTGGTGGCGAGTCCGTGCAGATCCTGCTAATCAGGCCGGTTGGGGCGAACATCTGGATCGAATTCAATGGCCCGCCGGATGCGTTGCCCCACTTCACCAACCTGATCGACTCGGTCATGGCGCAACTTGCGCTGAGAAACGCGGCGGTCCAGTCGGCGGCTTCCAAAAACTAACGGGCACCCGAAGGTGCCCGCAAGTTACCCACCTCTCTGAGGCTTTTTCAGGCTACCGCGCGCATCTGGCGTCCGCGCCGGTCACCGAAGCGACGATCCGGAAACGCGAGGATCATCTGCATCCCGCGCCGATCGCTCTGCTTGATGCTCCCGACACGCTGGTCATGCGAAACCGCCTGGCTTTCGGCCACGGAGTAGGCTTGGTAGCCCGTCGTTAAAGCGTTGTGCAACAACTGGATGCTGCGCTTGGCCGCCAGCATGACCTTGGTCTGCGTGCGTTCAGTGGTCGCATAACGCTTGACGATTTCCATCGCGATCTGCGGATGTTCGTCGTCATAGTGCGCGTGTTCGCGGAACCACTTGTAGGTCTTCGGGCCCATGTCGACGCCCGGCAGGCCCTTGTAGGCCTCGAAACCCTTGACGACTTTGCGCGCGATGTCGCCCGCCATGCCTTCGATGGCAAAGCTCGTTGCCGCGACAGCTTCGGCCAGGGAACCCTTGGTATTGATGTACCAGAGCCAGTCGGTCAACGACTGGACGTCGCGCAGGACCGGCTTATTGCCGTCGGCCGCGTCCAGCATTTCCTGGCGCGTGAGACCGAAGCCCATGCCCATCCAGATCCAGTGTTCCGCATGGGCCTTCTCCACGCGAATATTGTCGATCAGGAAGGAACGCGAATAGTCGTCCTCGACCTTGATCAGGCCTTCGGCCAGGAATTTCGGAAAAGCGTGGATGAACGGGTACGTCTGCAGGATCCAGCCGCGCATCTCGGCGACCGTCAATCGAGTGTTGGCTACGCCTTCGCACCAGTCCCCGTTGAGCAGGTCGTCGCCATAAGGCTTCAGATAACCGTTTAGCGAATCGACCCAGTGCGGTGAGGCTACTTCATGCATCGAACCCATTTCTTATTCTCCTTGGATTTATGTATTCGTGGACCCTGCGAAATTGCCTTGCATAAACCGTTGCGGCGCGAATTGACCCCGTCCCATCCTGTGGAATTCGCGCACATCTCTTTTCAGATCATCGACATCCGCTGGAGCTGGCTGCCCCGCGGTCGTCAGTCATGATGCATATTATGTACCACAGTACGGAGTTGGAATCGGAGAAAACCGAAATGGGGCTAAGGGCCTCCCCGATGGCGTGTAGGACGAACGCGGACACGCGCCCGAGAAACGCCGAAAGTGAAAACGCCGGTGAAACCGGCGCAAGTACGGTGGGATAGCGCCGGTTAGCCGGCTGCCGCAGCCCGTAGGCGCGGGCCGAACGGGCGTGGCTTGGCAACGCCGTAGCCTTGCGCGAAATCAACACCAATTTCGCGCAACAACCGGATGACCCGCTCGCCGTCGACGAATTCGGCGATGGTTTGCTTGCCCATGACATGACCGATGCTGTTAATGGCCTCGACCATCGCCCGATCGATGGGATCGTCGGCCATGTCCTTGACGAAGCCGCCGTCGATCTTCAGGAAATCGACGGGCAGATGCTTCAAATAGGCAAACGACGACATGCCGGCGCCGAAATCGTCCAGCGAGAACAGACAGCCCAGGGCCTTGAGCTGGTTGATGAATTCGGTGGCCTTGTGGAGCTTGGCGATGGCAGCCGTCTCGGTAATTTCGAAGCAGATGCTTTGCGGTGCAACGTTGAAATGCTCAAACTGCTCTCGCAGATAGTCGAGGAAACGTTCGTCGCCGATCGAAGCCCCGGACAAGTTGATTGCGAATATGGCGGGCCCGGCGTACTGCTCGGCCTGCTGGCGGCCGATGATCGCAAAAGCGTTGCGCACCACCCAGCGATCGATCGAGGGCATCAGGTTGTAGCGTTCTGCTGCGGGGATGAACGCCATCGGTGGCACGAGCTGTCCCGACTCGTCGAGCATTCGGATAAGGATTTCGCAATGGTCGGCGAGCTTGTGCGCGGGATCCAGTCCGGCGATGTCCTGCGCATACAGCACGAAGCGATCTTCGTCGAGCGCCCGCTGCAACCGCCCGATCCATTCCATTTCGCCCTGGCGCATGGACAGTTCGCTGTCTTCGGGGTGGTAGACCTGCACGCGATTGCGCCCGTTTTCCTTGGCCATGTAGCAAGCCGAGTCCGCGGCGCTGAGCACGTCCGTCAAGGTGAACGATCCGTCCGCGACATTGACCAGGCCTATGCTCACACCGATGTTGAACGAACGCGTCTCCCAGGCGAAATGACATTCCATGACCGTCTGACGCAACTCCTCCGCGATGCGTAATGCGTTATCCGGCGCGCAGTTCTCCAGCAGCACGCCGAACTCGTCGCCACCGAGCCGCGCGAGGGTATCGCCTTCGCGCAAGCGCCGCTGCAGTACCGCGCTGACCTGGCGCATCAGCTGGTCGCCCGCAGCGTGGCCGCAGGTGTCGTTGACGATCTTGAACTGATCGAGATCAAGGTACATGACGGCGTGATGCCGGCCGATTTGCGCCGCGCTCTTCAGCGCGAGGCTCAGCCTGCGCTCGAATTCACCGCGGTTGATCAGGCCGGTCAGCGAATCGTGGCTGGCCTGGTAGGAAAGCTTGGCAACGTACTGGCGCTCGCGACTTACATCGTGCAACACCAGCACCACACCCGATATTTCCCCGGTGCGCACGCGAATCGGCGCGGCCGACTGCATGATCGGAATTTCCGTTCCGTCGTTGCGCACCAGCAGCATCGTCGATGCCGTTTCGATGGTGCGCTCCTCGCGCAACACCATCTCGATGGGGTTCGGCGCGATCTTGCGGTTGGTCTCGTCGACGATGCGCAGGATGGCCTGCATGGGCAAACCGCGGGCGGTGGCGGTGGTCCAGCCGGTGAGCTGTTCGGCTACCGGATTCAGGTATTCGACCCAGCCATCCGTGTCGGTGGTGATGACGCCGTCGGCGATGGACGCCAGTGTAACCAGCGCGCGTTCCTTCTCGACGAACAGATCCGTGGCGGCCTGGCGGCGATCGGTCATGTCGGTGATCGATCCCGCCATGCGCACGGCCCTGCCGCTCATGTCGCGCACGGACTGCCCTCGCGCGCGGAACCAGCGATAGTCGCCGGTTTTTGTCTCGTAGCGGACTTCGACGTCGAATAGCGTGCCGTGCTTCAGGTGGGCGAGCAGTGCCTCCTCGGTCGCCACCTTGTCTTCGGCGTGCACGCGCTGCATGAATTCTTCCATCGAGTTGCCGAGTTCGAGTTCATCGAATCCCAGCAGTTGCTCGAAGCGCGGCGAAAAATACATTTCGTTGGTGACGGTGTTCCAGTCCCACAGGCCATCGTTGCTGCCCGCCACGGCAAGGTCGAATCGCTCCTGGCTGAGCTTGAGCGCCTGTTCCGCGCGCTCCCGATGCCGGACCATGCGTCGCGAAAGCAGGATGCCGATGGGGACGAGGATGCCGGCGGCCGCGAGGTTCGCGATCAACAGCAGCGTCTTGGTTTTCCGCGTCGCATCGCCCAGCGTCCGGGTGAAGCGGTCGGTAAGAGGCGTCAGCAGCGTATCGATTTCCAGCAGGCGCTCGCGATAGGAATGCAACGCCACAGGCGTGTCCCTGCCCGAGGAAATCAGCGAGTGGAGTTGCTCTGCCACCATGTTGAGTTCGGCTATGTAGCCATCGCCCTCGGTCCACAGGTCGATGACGGCTTCCATGAATTCCACATGGCGGAAGCGCCGGTAAAGCATGATCAGGCCGGGCAAATCGTCGGGATGGTTGCGGCCTTCGATGAATCCCTGCCAGGCCACCGCGTAGTCCGGGTCGGGTTTTTCCAGCTCGAGGCGCGCCTTCTGGTCGCCCATGGGAATGGCGATCGCTTCGCGGTAGTTGTAGTAGTCGCTGGAACTGCGCGTCTCGGTGTAGCGCAGCAAGTGGAACATGGCGCGCTTTTGCCCCTTCGACCAGAGGCTTTCGCCTTCCGAATAGGAGCGCGCGGCCACGAGGATGCTCATGCTTTCGGCCGACAGCATGACCAGCACGATCACGATGACAAGGAAAGGCCAGATGATCGGGAGCAGGCGCCAGCCTCCGGGCAGAACGTCAAAGAACCGGCGCCTCATCGAGCTGTCGCTATCGACTATCTTTGTTTCCGTGCGTTTCGTCATATGCCGCGATGCGTCGTCCGCCCCGGTAATTGCGGCGAAATTGGCCGCAGAAGGAAATGGGCCGGTCGGGCGGCCGAAACGGACTTGCGCATGCTGTTTTTGTTCTGGAAGCTGCTCTGGACGCGTCAATCAACGGGCTAAACAGGCCCATCCTTTAGCCGCCCAGGACAAACCTCTTCCGAATATCGGAAATTCAGGCCAAACCCAGGGCGAGTTCACGTATGACCGATGCCGCGTCCGGCAAATTCCGGATCAAACCCACGCTTTGCCCGGCATAGAGGGCAAACGCCTCGATTTCTCCGGTGGCGCCCTGCATCGGCGCCGGAACCCCATAGCGCGGAATCGGATCGCCATTCGGGAACGCGCCAATGACATCGCCTTCTCCCGGACGCTGGCCTGGGCCCGGGCGCCCGGCTTTTTCCCACTTCTCAATGGTGGAATTGCGCAATGCGCGGTGCGGGGCGTCGGGCCAGCCCCGATCGAATAGCGTCGTGTAGATCGTGTCGGTGGCGCGGGCCGCCAATAGCTGCCTCTTGAATTCCGGGTGCGCCCCGGATTCGACCGTTGCCAGAAAACGCGTTCCCAGCCAAACCCCCTGCGCGCCCAAAGCCAGGGCGGCGCGCACCCCACGTGCATCCGCAATTCCACCTGCTGCAACGACTGGCAGATTCGGCACGGCGTCGCAGACTAGTGGCACCAGCACCATCGTGCTGACCGTCGACCAGACATGCCCGCCGGACTCCACGCCCTGTGCGACCACGATGTCGACACCGAGATCCGCGACGCGGCGAGCCTCTTCCGGCGTCGCCACAGTGTGCATAACCGTCGCTCCGGCATCCTTTGCCTTGCGCACGTACGCGGATGGATCGCCCCAAAACAGCGACACGGCCTTCACCCCTTCCTCCAGGGCAATGTCGAGGCGTTCGTGCTGATCCCACGGCATCGCGAGGTTCACGGCAAACGATCCCGTCGTCAGCGCGCGCGTCGCGCGAATCTTCTGCCGCATCACCTCCGGGGTATCCCAGCTCGTGCCGAGCATGCCCAGACCACCCGCGTTGGTGACCGCGGCAGCCAGCTCGGGCGGTGCCGTCCTCCCCATCGGGGCCTGCAATATCGGCAGGCGGATCGATAGCAGCCTGGCGACCGGGTTTTCTTTCATGGGTGCGATTCCGCTATGCCGTCCGCTGCGATGCAGCAGCGGTAACGTATTGTCACATCGTAAACCACGCCGTCGATGGGTCGTTTTTGCATGCGTACGACGAACCCGATGGAGGTGGAACGTGAAAATCGCAATGGCTGCCCCTTTACTGCTGACCACGCTGGCCGCGCCCGCTTTTGCTGGCGATTACATGGACAGCGCGCCGGTTGTTTCGAGTGTTCCGATGTACCAGACCGTCGCGGAACCTCAGCAGCAATGCTGGGCCGAATCCGTGACGACCTATGAAGAACGGCGCTCGCCTGGTGGCGTCATCCTCGGCGGTCTCACCGGGGGACTGCTCGGCAATACGATCGGACATGGCAATGGCCGGGCGGCGTCGACCGTCGTCGGCGCGGTGATTGGCGCCGTCGTGGGCGATCACATCGCCAACCGCGATAGTGCACCGGTGGCCGTGACGCGTCCCGTGCAGCGCTGCCAGATCGTACAGGGTTACCGCCAGGTACTGACCGGCTATCAGGTCACGTACAACTACAACGGCCGCAACACGACCGTCGTAATGCCCTACGACCCGGGCCCGCGCGTTCCCCTGGAAGTCGGCGTGAGCGGGGGTGTCCAAAGCACTTACGTCGGGCCGCCTCCGACACGCGCGGTCTACGGACGTCCGCCGGTCTGGGAACAAAGGCCCTACAGAAGGCCGCATCGCGAGGACTGGAATCGCTGAACACCAAAGAATTTACCTCTCCCCCTTTTGGGCGCCAAGTGGCGCCCCTTTTTTTGGCAGCAACGCTGGAACGGCGCGGTAAAATCTGCTGTCCACCCGTACTCTCCCCGTGCAAACAATCATGCTGACTGAAAATCCCAAGACGATTTTCCTGAAGGACTACACGCCGCCGGCGTTTCTCGTGCCGAACGTCGACCTCGATGTCGACTTGCGCGAGGACGATGCGCTGGTCAGTGCACGGCTGGTCATCGCGCGCAATCCCGCGTCCACCGACGCGAATGCGCCGCTCGTACTCGACGGCGACGAGCTGGAACTCGTTTCGGTTGCCCTCGACGGCAAGCCGCTGGAGCCTGGCGCATTCAAGGCTTCCAGCGAACGCCTGGAAATTCCTGGCGTGCCCGATCGGTTCGTCCTCGATACCGTGGTGCGCGTACGACCCAAACAGAACACCAAGCTGATGGGCCTGTATGCATCGGCCGATGGTTATTTCACGCAATGCGAGGCCGAGGGCTTTCGCCGCATCACCTATTTCCCCGATCGGCCGGATGTGATGTCGCGCTACACCAACACGATCCACGCCGAAAAATCGGCGTATCCCTTCCTGCTGTCGAACGGCAACCCGGTCGCTTCGGGCGACGAAGCCAGCGGCCGGCACTGGGCCAAATGGGAGGATCCGTTTCCGAAGCCCGCGTATCTGTTCGCCATGGTCGCGGCAAAACTCGATCGGCTGGAGAGCGATTTCGTCACGCACTCGGGACGCACGGTGAAGCTCGCGGTCTTTGTCGAGCCCGGCAAACTCGACCAGTGTGGCTTTGCGATGGATGCGCTCAAGCGCGCGATGAAGTGGGATGAACAGGTGTTCGGCCTCGAACTCGATCTCGACCAGTACATGATTGTCGCGGTGAGCGACTTCAACATGGGCGCGATGGAGAACAAGGGCCTGAACATCTTTAATACGAAATATGTCCTCGCGCGCCGCGACACGGCCACCGACACCGATTTCATGTTCCTGGACCGCGTGGTCGCGCACGAATATTTTCACAACTGGACGGGCAATCGCGTCACCTGCCGCGACTGGTTCCAGTTGTCGCTGAAGGAAGGCCTCACGGTATTCCGCGACCAGGAATACGGCGCCGATACCTATTCGCGCCCCGTGCAGCGCATCCAGGAAGTCCGCTCGCTGCGAGGAGGACAGTTTCCGGAGGACGCGGGACCGATGGCACACCCGGTGCGTCCGTCGTCGTATATGGAGATCAGCAATTTCTATACGGCAACCGTGTACGAAAAAGGCGCCGAAGTCGTGCGGATGATCCATACGTTGATCGGTGCGAAGAATTTCCGCAAGGGCATGGACCTTTACTTCGAGCGCCATGACGGCCAGGCCGTGCGTACCGAAGAGTTTGCCCAGGCCATGCAGGATGCGTCCGGTGTAGACCTCACGCAATTCAAGCGCTGGTACGAACAGGCTGGCACGCCGGTGCTTCGCGCGAGCGGCAGTTATGACGCAGCGACCAAACGCTTCAAACTGAATGTTGCGCAGTCCTGCCCGCCTACGCCGGGCCAGGACAGCAAGCTGCCTTTCCATATCCCCCTCGCCATCGGCCTGGTGGCCCCGAACGGGCGGGACATGCCCCTACAACTTGCCGACGAAGCGAAAGCCGGCGACGGCACGCGCATCCTCTCGGTGACAAAAGCGGAGCAAACGTTCGAGTTCGTGAATGTCGCGCAACGGCCGGTGCCTTCGCTGCTGCGCGGATTTTCGGCGCCGGTGAATCTGCACTTCGACTTTACGGATGCCGACCTGACGCATCTGATGGCGTTCGACGCCGACTCATTCAATCGCTGGGAAGCCGGGCAACGCCTGTCGTTAAACCTGCTTCTGCGCAATGTCGCGGAATTCGGCGCAGGACGCGCCGCGCAATTCCCCGACGCCTTTGTCGAAGCATTCGGTCGCGTGCTCGCGGACGCATCGCGCGATCCCGCCCTTGCAGCGGAAGCCCTGTCGCTACCGTCGGAAGGGTATATCGCCGAGCAACTGCAAGAGATCGATCCCGATGCAATCCACATGGCGCGCCGCGCGTTGCGCAAGCATCTCGCGGTCCGGCTGCGCGGCGAACTGCTCGCCGCCTACCGGAAATCGACGTCGAGCCAACCTTATAGTCCCGACGCCCGCTCCGCCGGCCAGCGTGCGCTGCGCAATCTGTGCCTCGGTTATTTGATGGAACTCGAGGATGCCGAGGTACGCCAACTCTGCGTCGCGCAATTCGATGCGGCCGATAACATGACAGATTCGATGGCCGCGCTGACGGCGCTGGCCAATGCGGAAGGCAACGAGCGCGTCCAGGCCTTGCAGAAATTCTACGAAAGATGGAAGGACGAGCCACTGGTGCTGGACAAGTGGTTCGCAGTCCAGTCGTCTTCACGCCTGCCGGATACGCTGGCTACGGTTCAAAAGCTGATGGCCCATCCGGCGTTCACGATGAAGAATCCGAATCGCGTGCGTTCGGTGATCAGCAGTTTCTGCCACGGCAACCAGGTGCGCTTCAACGCCGCCGATGGGTCGGGCTACGCGTTCGCGGCGGACCAGATCATCGCGCTGGATCCATTGAATCCGCAGGTGGCAGCACGACTTGCACGCTGCTTCGATCGCTGGAAAAAATTCGATCCGGCGCGCCAGGACCAGGCCAGGGTCGCGCTCGAGCGCATTCGCAATACACCGCAACTATCACGCGATACGTTCGAGATCGTGACGCGCGCCCTGGCATAGTCCGACACGGATGCCAAACGAAAAAGCCTTCACGATCTATCACAACCCGCGTTGCGGCAAGAGTCGCGCCGCGCTTGGCATCCTCGCGGACCACGGCATCGAACCGACCATCGTCGAGTACCTGAAAACGCCGCTCGATCGCGACCAGTTGCGTGCGCTGCTGAAAAAGCTCGGGCTTAAACCGGAGCAGATCGTGCGCAAGGGCGAGGACGCCTACAAGCAGAACTACGCAAGCAGGACGATGACCGAGGACCAGTGGCTGGACGCGCTGGTGGAGCATCCGATCCTGATCGAGCGCCCGATCGTCGTGAAGGGTAACCGGGCGGTTGTCGGCCGGCCACCAGAGAAAATCACCGAACTCTTCTAGCTCGCGTCTTCCCGCTCACGCTTTTTCAGCCCGCCCAGTCTTGCGGCGCGAAGCCGGACGCACCTTCGATTGTTCGCGGTAGTGCTGCTTGAAGAATTCGGCGAGCATCTCGACGTCCGCCCGCCGCGCGCCGGCGGGTCGCGAGACCAGCGCCACGGTCCGCGATGGAATTTGTCCGGAGAACGGCCGTGCGATCAGGCGCGTGCCCTTCAGGATGCCGGCTTTCAGGGTGAGTTCGGGTAGCAATGTGACGCCGAGGCCGCCCTCCACCATATGGATGAGCGTGGTCAGGCTGGTGGCTTCCAACAGCGCGCGGACTTTCGTGCCGCGCGTGCCGCACGCCGCGATTGCATGGTCGCGCAGGCAGTGCCCCTCCTCGAGCAGCAACACGCTGCCGGGTTCCAGGTCGCGCACCAGCATTTCCTTTTTCTTTGCGTGAGGATCGCCCTCGGGCGCGACAAACCAGAATTCGTCCTCGAACAGTTCGAAGACCTTGAGCTCGGCGGTGTCGTACGGCAGCGCCATGAGCGCCGCATCGAGTTCGCCGGCGCGCAGTTTCTCCAGCAGGCGCTCGGTCTGGTCTTCGCGCAGGTGCAGCTTCAGCGCCGGATACTCACGCCTGAGCTTGGCCATCACCCCCGACAATAGAAACGGCGCGACGGTCGGAATGACGCCGAGCCGGAAAACGCCACCCAGCGGTACGCCCGCGTCGCGCGCCGAATCGACCAGGTCTTGCGCCGAAGCCAGCACGGTTCGCGCGCGCCGCACGACTTCTTCTCCCGCCGGCGTGAGCCTCGCACCGCGCGGATCGCGCTCCACCAGTTCCACGCCCAGCACGGACTCGAGTTCCTTGATGCCGGCGGACAGGGTCGATTGCGTGACGAAGCTCGCCTCGGCCGCGGCGCGGAAATTCCGCCGGTCCGCGACCTCGACGAGGTAACCCAGTTGCCGCAGGGATGGAAGTGCGCTCATTTGATATGGACGCGTGATCGTATTTATCGATCAGTCTAAACGATTTTTCTCGCTTTATCGATCAGCGGTCCGGGCGCATATTCCACCTGTGCCCAAATTCCAACCAACCCAAGGAGACTCCAAATGCTGACAGTAGGCGACCGTTTACCCGCATTCGACCTGAACGCCGTCGTTTCGATCGATCCGGACAAGGCGTTCCAGCGCATCACCGACAAAGACAATTCCGGCAAGTGGAAAGTGCTGTTCTTCTGGCCGAAGGACTTCACCTTCGTTTGTCCGACTGAAATCGCCGCGTTCGGCAAACTGAACACCGAATTCAACGATCGCGATGCCGTCGTGTACGGCGCTTCGATCGACAGCGAGTTCGTGCACCTGGCGTGGCGCAACAACCACCCCGACCTGAAGACCCTGCCGTTCCCGATGCTGGCCGACATCAAGCGCGAGCTCTCGACGGCACTCGGCGTGCTCGACAAGAACGAAGGCGTTTCGATGCGCGCGACGTTCGTCATCGACCCTGAAGGCGTCATTCGCTTCGTCGCGGTCAACGACCTGAACGTCGGACGCAATCCGGAAGAAGTGTTGCGCGTGCTCGATGCGCTGCAGACGGATGAACTCTGCCCGTGCAACTGGAAGAAGGGCGACGAGTTCCTGAAAGCAGCTTGATGATGGAGCGGCCGGCTCACGAGGCCGGCCGCTTTCGATGAATCCCACGAGGAGATAAGACATGTCGATCCAGACCCTGAAAGACCGCCTGCCGGATTACGCCAAGGATTTGAAACTGAACCTGGGCTCGCTGGCCGCGGAGAACGTGTTGAACGATACGTTGAAGGCCGGCACATTCGTCGCCGCGGCAATCGCTTCACGCAACAACGACGTCATCGCCGCAGTCAACGCCGAATTTGGTCCGAAGCTCTCGCCCGCCGACTTCACGGCGGCCAAGGCTGCTGCCGCCATCATGGGCATGAACAACGTGTACTACCGTTTCCTGCACCTTGCGGAAAACGAAGAGTACGGGCGCATGCCGGCGAAGTTGCGCATGAACGTGATTGGCGCGCCGGGCACGGCCAAGGAAAATTTCGAGCTATGGTCGCTGGCCGTGTCCGCAATCAACGGCTGCGGCATGTGCATCACCGCCCACGAAAAAGTCGTACGCAATGCAGGCGTGACCGCCGAACAGGTGCAGGCGGCCGTTCGTATCGCTTCAGTCGTGCATGCAGTTGCTGTCGTGCTCGATGCGGAAGCCGTCGAGGCGAACGCGTCGCTTGCGGCCGCAGCGTAACGCGACTTTGCAATAAAAACGGGCAGCCACGTGGCCGCCCGTTTTGTTTTTGGTACCCGACTTCAGTGGTTCGTGTGGCCGGGCTCGAAGCCCTTGTCCTTCATGTAGAGCGCCAGCACATGGTCCATGCTCGACGCGTGGCCAGCAAACCACTCCGCGACGGCCTTGGCAAGGACGCGGCCGAAACGGACATCCCCCGCCGCCGCGCGGCTACGCACTTCGCGGGCGGTGTCCAGCACGCCGTCGTGCTCGCGGGCATGGCACTCGAGCGCTGAAAACTCCATCTCTTCCATCCAGCGCTGCTCCTCGGCGAAATGCGCCTCGGTATGCTGGATGAACAGATCGAGAACACCGAGGACGTCGTCGTCCGCCGCATCCGCAAGCTGATTCAGCAATTCGATGAATTCCCGATGCGTATCGTCCATGACGCCCTTGTCGAGCGCCAGGGACTCGTTCCATTCCATAACCGGCATGCGGCCTCCGCGTAGTTCCTGACTATTCGAAGTTTACCGCATGGTCGGCATTGTCCGGCTTACCCCACGATAGCCGACGGAACGGGATGGTGCATGCGCCTTGGCGTTTCCTCATCGGCTGCATTAGCGGTTGGCTCGGACATCCTTAATGTCCAGCGGACAAGAGCAACGTCATCGCAGGGTAAAGAGTATCTGGAAATGCGCTCAGCAGCGATTCGCTTCGCTCGCCAGTTCACCGGCGCCGTCACTATGGCGTTGATTCTGGTCGTATTGACCTTTGATTGCCAGTCGCGCGATGAGACGCGAAAGCGATGTAACGCGACGGGAATTGATCTAGCGCAATAACGCGCCAGACACTGCCGCCTACAGTTCGCCTTGGTTCGGCGACGCACAGATGGAAGTCGCACGGTCGCGTAGCCTGATCCGTTCAGAATCGGCCGTTACTCCGCCCACAAACGAGCAGATTTCCATGAACAAAAAAGCGCGGTCTCGCCCATCATCCGGGCGCGTTGGCGCAGCGAGGACAACAAGATGATCGAAGCGACAGGAATATCGACATGATCGCCGTCAGCGCCAATGTTCGATATGGCAGGGCCTCCATCGCGCTTCATTGGTTGATGCTGATTGTGATCGCTGCTGTCTACGCCTGTATCGAACTGCGCGTAAATTTTCCAAAGGGCAGTGATCTCAGGGAGGGACTCAAGACCTGGCATTTCATGCTGGGACTCACCGTTCTCTTGCTCGTTGTCGTGCGCGTTGTCCTTCGCTTGGCTGATAAAACGCCACCCATTCAGCCCGCTGCGCCAGGGTGGCAAGTCGCCCTCAGCCGACTGATGCTCGCGGCACTCTACGCGCTGATGATCGGCATGCCGCTACTCGGATGGCTGACGCTCAGTGCAGAGGGCAAGGGAATTCCGTTCTTCTTCGTCCAGCTCCCGGCACTCGTCAACGAGAGCAAGTCAGTCGCCGATTGGGCCAAGGAACTTCACGAAACTGGCGGGACGATCGGCTATTTCCTCATCGCCATGCATGCAGCCGCGGCCTTGTTCCATCACTACGTCATGCGTGACAACACGCTGCGCCGGATGCTTCCACGCTGACACCGGGACAATTCGCCAGGGCGACTTCCACACCATTTCTACGCGAGAGAGACCCATGAAAATTCTGGTGGCCACCGATGGATCGAAGCCTGCATTGCAGGCAGTCCGGTATGCGAGCAAGTTGGTCCGACAGCTGTCTTCGAAGTCCAACTCGATCACGCTGATCAGCGTCCATGACGATGCCGGTCTGCGGCACGCAAAAGCATTTGTCGGCCGCGACGCGGTGGCTGACTACCT
>JBDTTE010000053.1:0-15471 GCA_039930785.1 Betaproteobacteria bacterium
CCCTCTCCCCTCGTGGGAGAGGGCCGGGGAGAGGGGGCGGTTCACCGTTCACCGATCACTATTTCACGCCGTACTTCGCGCGATAGTGCTGGCCCATCACCTTGCGGCTGTGGCGATTCAACTGGGATTTGTGTCGCTCCGGCGTCTGCTTTGCGGCTTTCGCATGCGGCTTCGCGGGCTTTGCGCGCGTAACCATCAAAGGGTTTCTTTGCCCAAGGAGTCGCGCAGCGCGGTCTTCAGCACTTTTCCGTAATTGTTCTTGGGCAGGTCGGACACAAAGCGATAACTCTTCGGGCGCTTGAAGCGAGCGATCTGCTCCAGGCAAAGCGCGTCCAGTTCCAGTTCTCCTACCTGCGAGCCGTCGCGCAGGACGACGAAGGCGATCACTTCCTCGCCCCACTCCGGATGCACCTTGCCGACGACCGAGACTTCGCTGACAGCCGGGTGGCGCAGCAGGACTTCCTCGACTTCCCGCGGATAGATATTGGAGCCGCCGCTAATGATCATGTCTTTCGAGCGATCGCGCAGCGTCAGGAATCCGTCCTCATCCAGGGAACCGACATCGCCGGTGTGCAGCCAGCCATTGCGCAGCGTTTCGCGCGTAGCCTCGGGATTGCGCCAGTAGCCGCGCATGACCACGTCGCCACGCACGAGGATTTCGCCGATCTCTCCGGCTGGCAGTTCGCGATCGTTCTCATCGGCGATGCGTACCTCTACTGGCGGCTGCGCAATGCCCACAGAAGCCAGACGTTCTTCGTAGCGCGGATGATCGCGCTCGGCGATCTGGAATTTCGACAACGATGTGATCGTCATCGGCGCCTCGCCCTGGCCGTAGATCTGCGCGAAGCGCGGGCCCATCGTTTCCAGCGCGCCCTTTATATCCTGGAGATACATCGGTCCCCCGCCATAGACGATGGTCTTCAACCCATCGAGCGCGGGCGCATGCTGGCGTACGTGCGCGACCAGCCGATGCACCATCGTCGGCGCCGCGAACATCGTCACGCCCTTCCAGCGCTCGCACAGGTCGAAAATTTCCGCGGGATCGAAATGCCCGCTTTCCGGTATTACCTGACCAGCACCGGCCACCACGTGCGGAAAGTTGTAGCAACCGGAACCGTGCGACATCGGGGCCGCATGCAAGATGCAATCGACGGGCGCGATGGTGTCCACCGCGGCGAAGTACGCCAGCGACATGCTCAAGATGTTCCGGTGCGTGATCATCACGCCCTTGGGGCGCCCCGTCGTGCCGCTGGTATAAAACAACCACGCAACGTCGTCCGGCTTCACGTCGCTGATGTGGGGCATCGCGTCTGCGCGATACAGCGTCTCGTACTCGGCCGAACCCACTTCGATTACGCGCTCAAGCGCCGGAACATTTCCCCGCAAGGTTTCGAGTGACTGCGCGAGATCGCCCGATGCAAAGCAGACCTTGGCGACGGAATTCTGCAGGATGTACTCGCATTCCCGCGGATGCAGCTTGGCGTTCATCGGCACCACGATCAGGCCGGCATACCAGGCCGCGTACCAGATTTCGATGTACTGCGGGCAATTGCCCATCGCCATCGCAACGCAATCGCCCGGCACGAGATGCAGCGTATTTCGAAACGCGGAAGCCATTGCCGCGACCCGCTTCACCAGGTCGCCGTAGTTCATCCAGGTGCGATCGCCGAGCGCGATGGCGGAACGATCGGGATACGTGCGCGCGGTGCGCGCGAGGAAGGACGCGATGTTCATCTTGTTTAGGCGCTAGGCGCGAGGCACTGGGCGCGAGGGTTTCAAACCTTTTCCTAGTGCCTCGTGCCTAGTACCTCGTGCCTGGCGCATGGCGCCTCAACCAGCACTTCCCGACCCCACCCCCAAGCCGTTCGCGTAGCGCTTGTCCCACACATCATGGCCATGCGAGAAATCGTTCTTGCCGGTCTTGTCGACACCGCGCATCAGCCAGAGCGGCTGATCGTAGATATTGAACGGCGCATTGTCGCGGCGCGTGTCGCGCATCGAGCGGTCGTAGTGCGAAGTTGCCGGCATATAGCGCATGATCAGGGCCGCACGGCGTTGCCCGGAATTGTTGGCGAGCGAGCCATGGATCATGCGCACGTCGTGCAGCGACATCTGGCCGGGTTCGAGTTCGACATTGACGGCTTTCGATTCGTCGAACTGGTCGCGGTCGAGTTCCAGGTTCAACACGAGGTCCTTGCGATCGCTTACGTGGTGCTTGTACAGCTCCTTGCGCTGGTGCGAACCGGGAATGAAGCGCATGCAGCCATTGGTGGTCGATACGGGATCGATGGCGATCCACACCGAGCAAGTCGCAAGCGGTCGCATCGGCCAGTATTCGCCATCCTGGTGCCACGGCACTTCCCGGCCCATGACCGGCGGCTTGCACAGGATGCGCGTGATCCAGAGCATGACGTCCGGCCCCAGGATCTGCTCCGTCATGTCGAGTATCGCGGGATGGCGCGCCGCCGCCATGAAGGGATTCATTTCCGGCCCGGAGGTCGGCGGCAGCATGTGGGGGTTGGCAAGATCTTCCTGCGCGACGTCGGTGTAAGTCGCCAGCAAGCGGTCCAGGCTCTCGCGCAGCCGCCGCATCAGTGCATCGGGCAGGCGGTAACGCGGAAAAACATAGCCTTGTTCGCGATATTGGGCGAGCTCGTCGGCGCTGAGGATGTCGGCCATTTCTATTTTTCCTGCAATGAATGGTTGGCCGATGCTAGCACAAGGCCCCGCGCGCATAACGCTGCGGCGCATCGGCGGCCGCTTCATTTTGCGCATCGGAACAACCGGGCCGGCGGCGGGGTCGCAGCGCCCCGGCGATTGAGGTAGGCTTTTGGCCCTGCGCGCGCGGAAGGGTCCACGTGCCGTGGCGGGCCGGATCGAGACCGGCACGAGCAATTATTCACGCACTCATATCGGAGAAAAACATGAAACTGGCCAAGGGACTGTTAGTTCTGCTGCTCGCCGCGTCGGCGCCCGCCTTCGCGGCCGAAGCGAAGGAAATGAATATCGAACATTCGATCGTGATCAACGCGCCACCCGAGGAGGTCTGGGAGGTGGTCAGCGATTTCAACGGCCTGCCGCGCTGGCTGCCGGTGATCGTCGAAAGCAAGATCGTGCTCGGCAAGAATCGCGAGGAAGGCGCGATCCGCGAATTGACGCGCGCCAACGGCACCAAGGTCCAGGAAAAACTGATTGCCTACGAGCCCTGGAACATGTCGCTGGGCTATACCTACATCGGCGGCCAGGTCGGCGCGACGGACTACTTCCCGACGATGACCGTCATGGATGCGGGCGGTGGCAAGAGCAAGGTCGTCTGGAAGGCACGCTTCAAGCGCGTGGCCTACTGGACCGACGAACCGCCGGCGGGCCAGGATGATGCCGCACCGATGAATGGGCTGAACAAGGTCTATCCGATGGGGTTGGAGAATCTGAAGAAATTGATTGAGTCGAAAGAAAACTGATTGTTAAGTGCGTGAGGAGCCAGGAGTGAGGGGTGAGGAAATGCCCCATGCCTCTCCCGACTTCTCACGCTGGTTTTACCCCTCACTCCTAACCCCTCACGCCTCCCATGTCCCCATTCAATCTCTCCGGCAAAGTCGCCATCGTCACCGGCTCTACACGGGGCATCGGCCGATCGATCGCCGAACACCTCGCCGCGGCGGGCGCGAAAGTTGTGATCTCGAGCCGCAAGGCGGATGTTTGCGAGCAGGTGTGCGCGGAGATTCGCAAGACAGGCGGTGACGCCATCGCGGTGCCCGCCAACATCGGCGACAAGGCGCAACTCGAAAAGCTGGTCAGCGAAACGCGCAGGCAATGCGGGAAGATCGACATTCTGGTCTGCAACGCGGCGAGCAATCCGTATTACGGCCCGATGTCAAAAATGCCGGACGACGCGTTCAACAAGATCCTGCAGAACAACATCGTCTCCAATCACTGGCTCGCCAACCTCGTGCTGCCGGAAATGGCAGAGCGCAAGGACGGCGCGGTGATCATCGTCTCGTCCATCGGCGGACTGAAAGGGACGGCCGCGTTGGGTGCCTACGCGATTTCAAAAGCCGCCGACATGCAGCTCGCGCGCAACCTCGCGATGGAATGGAGCCCGCACAACGTACGCGTCAACTGCATCGCGCCCGGATTGGTCAAGACTGATTTCGCGCGCGCTCTCTGGGAAAACCCGGAAATCTTGAAGCACTACGAATCGCAAACGCCGCTGCGCCGCATCGGCGAGCCGGACGACATTGGCGGCATAGCGGTATTCCTCGCGTCGCGCGCGGGCGCCTTCATTACCGGGCAGACGATCGTTGCGGATGGCGGGGTCACGATAGCGGGTTAGCCCCCCCTCTCCCCGGCCCTCTCCTTCGAGGGGAGAGGGGGTCCTGAAGCTTCGTCGCTACGCGACCCCAAGGTCCTATGCCTCAAAGCTCCCTCTCCCCTCGAGGGAGAGGGCCGGGGAGAGGGGGTGGGGTGGCGGTGAAGCATTTTTTATCTACAGAAATCATTCGAACATGAACCCGACAGATTCCGCCCCGACGACCTTCCGTGAATTCGAACACCGCTCCTGGCAAAGCGTCGTCAAACTGTACGCGGATTATTTCGGCAAGCTGACCTCGCAGTGCATCGAACCGCTGCTCGACACGGTGCAGTTGCGAGCGACGGATAACGTCCTTGATGTCGCCACCGGGCCCGGCTATATCGCTGCAGCGGCAACGCGCCGCGGTGCGACTGTCACCGGCCTGGATTTTTCGTCGGAGATGATCGCCACTGCGTCGAAGCTGCATCCGGGCATCACGTTTCGCGAAGGCGATGCCGGCCAGCTGCCGTTCGAGGACGCGAGCTTCGACGTCGTGCTGATCGGCTTTGGCATCCTGCACTTTCCCGATCCGGACCGCGCTTTGCGCGAAGCTTTGCGCGTGCTGCGCAATGGCGGCCGCTTCGGCCTTTCGGTCTGGGCCGTGCCGGATAAAGCCGCCGGCTTCGGCATCATCATGCGCGCCTTGGAAAAGCACGGCAGCACCGACGCGAAGCTGCCGCCGAGTCCGCCGTTTTTCCGGTTCTGTGACGCGGCCCTATGCAGCGAAGGCATTGCCGCGGCGGGATTTGAGGATGTTCACATCAAAGAAGTCGCGCAGACCTGGCACTTTCCCTCTCCCGCCGCGTACTTCGACGGGATCAGCACAAGCACGGTACGCATCGCCGCTCTGCTAAACGCGCAAACCCCCGACCAGCTCGCAAAAATTCGCGCGGCAGCGGAGGGCGAAGCGTACGGGTTCGTGAACCCGGCGGGCATCGTCGAACTGCCGATGCCGGCACTGATCGCGACGGGTCGCAAGGCCTGAGGCATACGCACCAGAACTCGGCCCGGCGCACCGGCGCTGCGCAGTGCGTTCACCTTTCCGGTGCCGTAGCGGACCGCCACGCCGGGTCGAAGCCCGACTCAATTCTCTGAATTCTAAGCATTCCGTTCGTCGAACCCACGCGGCATATAGCGTGGTCCGCATTTTGCGATGGCGTGTGCACGCGCGCTGTTTTCAAAACGTCAGGGAGACGACGATGACATCAAGCAAACCCGCCTTGTGGGTACCCGGGGACTGGAACGCCTTCTTCGGTTTCGGAACCAACATTCTGCTGAATCTGCTGGTCCTGACGGGGCTCCTGCGCTTCGTCCTGAAGATGCCGGACGAGATCGTGTTCGGCCGCATCCTGCCCGCGTGCGGCCTGATGCTCCTGATGAGCACGATGTACTACGCCTGGCTCGCGTACAACCTGGCGAAGAAAACCGGGCGCAACGACGTCACCGCCCTGCCGTCGGGTACCAGTGTCCCGCACATGTTCGTCGTCGTGTTCGTGATCATGCTGCCGATCGCACTGAAAACCGGCGACCCGATCAAGGGATGGGAAGCGGGATTGACCTGGGTATTCATCCAGAGCTTCGTGCTGATGGCCGGGGGCTTCGTAGCACCCTGGATACGCAAGGTTACGCCGCGCGCCGCGCTGCTCGGCACGCTGGCCGGGGTCTCGATTGCCTTCATCTCGATGCGCCCGACCCTGGAAATGTTCATGACGCCGCTGATCGGCCTCGTCTGCTTCGCCATCATCATCGTGAGCTGGCTCGGCGGTGTGCGCTACTTCAAGGGAATCCCGGCGGGCCTCGTGGCGATCGCGGTGGGAACACTGATCGCTTGGGCCTCAACGGCGCTTGGACTCAACTACGGCGGGCTCAGCTTCGACCGGCTGGCCGGCTCGGTGTCGAACTTCGGATTCTCCGTGCCGCTGCCCGCGATCGGCCACATCTTCTCGGGCTTCGACTATCTCGGCATCATCCTCGTCACCGCGATTCCCTTCGGCATCTACGACCTTGTCGAAGCGATAGATAACGTCGAGAGCGCAGCCACGGCCGGCGACAGCTTTCCGACGACGCGCGTGCTGACCGCCGACGGCATCATCAGCCTGATCGGCTGCCTGATGGGCAATCCCTTCATCCTCGCGGTCTACATCGGCCACCCGGGGTGGAAGGCGATCGGCGGGCGCATTGGCTATTCCGCCGCGACCGGGATTATGGTGATCCTGCTCTCCTGGTTCGGCATCCTCGCCGTGATGATGGCGCTGATTCCCGTGGTCGCCATCGCGCCCATCCTGCTTTACATCGGCATGCTGATCGGTTCGCAGGCCTTCCAGGAGACGCCACGCAGCCACGCGCCGGCCATCATCCTCGGCCTGGTGCCGCACGTGGCGGCCTGGGGCAAGCTGCAGATCGACGGTGCGCTCGGCGCCGCCGGCACCAATGCGGCCGCGGTGGGCTTCGACAAGCTGGGCCAGGTCGGCATCCTCTACCACGGCCTCGAAGTCATCGGCGGCGGCGCCATTCTCGGCGGCCTGATTCTGACGTCCATCGCCGTTTTCGTGATCGATCGCGATTTCTCGAAGGCTGCGATCTTCGCGGCGATCGGCGCAGTCTTCACGTTCTTCGGCTTCATGCACGGCGAGGCGATCGGCATCGCGCAGTCTCCCGTCGTCGCCCTCGCCTATCTCGGCGTGGCAGTCGTGTTCGCCGCCTGCGGCAAACTGGCATCAACGACACCAAAGCCGGTTGAAATGCACGCGCCACACGGTGGGCTTGCTCAACCGGCGAGCTAATCATCTGAGAAGATCGGCGTAGTTCACTCCGCGGCGGCCCTCGTTGGCCGCCGCGTTCCGTTACAAACTGAGGTCGACTGCACCGGCATAGTCAGGCATGCTGCCCGCATTTCAATGCGGGCAGTCCATCTCTCTATGGCCGACACAGGCAATGCAGCAGGCGACGTTGTGCATGCGCCTCACGCACCGCTCACGGGTTACTATCAGGACGAAGCGCAACGCCGCGGCTGGGTCAGGCGCATCTTCGACCAGACCGCGCCCGACTACGATCGCGTCGAGTGGCTCATCGGACTCGGAACCGGCTCGAGGTATCGCGGTGCCGCACTGCTGCGGGCGGGTTTGAAACCCGGGATGAAAGTCCTCGATGTCGGCGTTGGCACCGGCCTCGTCTCACGCCAGATCGCACGCATCGTCGGCGACCCGAATCTGGTTACCGGCGTCGACCCGAGCCCGGGCATGCTGGGCAGCGCACAGGTGCCTGCTGGCGTGCGACTGGTGCGCGGCGGCGTGGAACAGCTGCCGTTTGCCGACCACAGCTTCGACTTTGTCACCATGGGTTATGCGCTGCGCCACCTCGCCGACTTGTCGATTGCGTTCCGCGAAGTGTTTCGCGTGCTGCGACCGGGCGGGCGCTTCTGCATCCTCGAAATCACACAACCCGAAAAGAAATTCCAGGCGGCCCTTCTCAAGGGTTATCTGGGCGGTCTCGTGCCTTTGCTGGCGCGCCTGACATCGCGCAACGCCGACACGCCGCGCATCTGGAGTTATTACTACGACACCATCGCCGCCTGCGCCGAGCCACACAGGGTAATGAGCACGCTATCCAGCGCGGGCTTTGGCGCAGTGGACAGGCACGTCGAAATCGGCATTTTTTCGGAGTACTGGTCGGACAAGGTTTGACGCGACCGTCCACCCCCGGTCGCGCATGTGAGACTTGATCAGAGCTTCCCCAGGGATTCTCTGAAAAACCCTTTTCATCGCAGAGGCGCAGATACCCTACGGGCTCAGCCCGTCGGAGTACCCTTTTAGAGCGCAGAGGAACGCGGAGAAAAGAAGCGAGCACGCTCCAATGATTTCAATTCTGCGCGATAGTGGTAACGACGAGCCAATTCGCACGAATATGGTGCGATTTTTTCTACTCGGTTTTCCCTGCGTCTCTGTGGTGAAATGCTTTTAGCAGATAGGTAATCCAGAGTTTAACTAGGGCGCTTCGAGCTTGAAGATGATCTCCTGATCGGCCTGATAGCCGGAACCATCGCGCTTGAATTCATATTGAAGCACCGCCTCCATTACCGCCGCGTCGAACACGCCGGGCGGCTCCGAAAGCAGGATCTTCGCATCGCTAACGCTGCCGTTAACTTCAACCGTCAGGCGCACGCGCACGCGCCCTTCGATATGCGCGTCCTCGGCCTCGCGCGGGTACTTCGGCTTCACCTTGCGCACTGGCTTGATGTCGCGAAACACCGACGGCAGCGGCGGCGCCTCCGGCGGCTTCTCCTCCGGCACGGGCTCAGGAGGTTTCTCTTCCTCCTTCGGCTTTGGCTTCGGCTCGGGCTTCGGCTTTTCAACCGGCGGCAATACCACCCTGGCCTGAACTTCATTCGGCAAGGGTTTCGGCATCACGATCGGCACCTGCTTGACCGGGCGCTCTTCCTTCGGCTTCAGCTTTTTCTTCGGCTCCGGTGGCGGTGGTTCTTCGATCGGCTGATCGAGGCGCACGGACATCACGGGCTCCGGTGGCGGCTCCTGCCACAAGTTTAGCGCCGACCAGTTCACGCCCAGCAGCAGGAACGGCAGGATGATTTCCATGCCGAGCGCGATCAGCAATGCCCGCCACAGCGGCAGCCTTTTCTCCGCTACGTCGCCGGGCTGCGCCCACAGCGCGCCGCGAATGGCGATGCCTTCGCTCATCGGAGCCGGACTTGCTTGCCGATCATTTTTTGTCGGCCTTTTCCGCACGCGCGGCGATGCCCACCGAGGAAATGCCCGCGCCACGAATGGCATCCATCGCCTGCAGCAACATCTGCAGCGGCACGTCCTTGTCGCCTGCCAGCACGACTTCGACGGGTTTGAGTTTCTTCAATTCCTGCAGTTTCGTCTTCAATTGCTCCTGCGTGACCGGTTTGCCGTCGATGACTGTCTCACCAGTCTTGGTGATGCCCACCGTGATGGTCGAGGATTTGACCGACTGCGTTGTCTTCGAACTCGGTATTTCCATCGGCACGCCGGTACCGGCGATCATGCGCAGCGAAATCACGACGAAGAACACCAGCAGGAACATCATGATGTCGATCATCGGAATGACTTCGACGCGGGGCTTGCTCCCCTCGAAGTAGTTCGCGCGGCTGCGCGTGCTCACGAGGCGCTCCGCAACGACGCCGCGTCGCCAGCGTGCGCTTCACGCACCGTCATGCCCTGGTGCACGGAGCCGCCGCCATGCACGCGGTTCAGTACCATGACCTTCAGCAGGTCCATCTGGTGCACGGCCACGCGCACGCGCTTATTGAACTGGTTCAGGAACAGCACCGCGAGAATGGCGATGAACAGGCCCGCGCCGGTGGCGACCAGCGCTTCCGCGATACCGCCTGTCACCATCTGCGTGGCTGCGCTGCCGGAACCGGAGGTGCCGAGGATGTCGAACGCGTGAACCATGCCGATGATGGTACCGAGCAGGCCCATCAGCGGCGCGAGGGTGACCGCCGTATCGAGCACCCAGACCAGCCGGTCGATCTTGGGCAACTGCCACATGATCGCCTCGTCGATGTGGCGATCCATGGTATCGGCGTCCTCGCCTCGCGAAGCCAATGCGGAAGTCACGATCGAACGCTGCAGCGAGCCGTCGTAGTGCGCGGCGAGTTTCTCGAGCTTCTCCCAGTTGCGGTATTCGACGAGCTGCAGGTCATGCTCCATCGCATCGCCGGTCCTCAGCACCTTGATGAAAAAATACGAGCGCTCCACGATCACCGCCAGCGTGATCAGCAGCAGCACGCCCATCAGCGGCAGCAACCCGCCGGACATCACGCTCAGTTGAATCAACTTATCAATCATTTTTAAACTCGCTCCCTCTGGTCACTCGTTTGGTGAACGGTGAACAGTAAACGGTGATCGGTAAAATCCCTCTATGCTGTTACCGTTCACCGTTCACCGATTACCGTTCACTGTTTGTTGTTCACCGTTCACTGCTCAAGCGCGTTCACCGCTCCGGGCGGCAGCGGCGGAAAATACGGGATGCCGTAGCGCTCCGAATACCGCTTCATCTCCCCGCTCTTGTTCATCGCGTCGAATTCGTCGTTGATGAACTTGATGAGGTCGGTTTCCTTTTGCTTGACGCCCCACGCGTTGTCGAACCGCATCTCTTCGGGCGGCTCGAAGCCCTTCACCATCTCGAATTCCGCCTCGGGGTGGTCGAGCCGCGCCTGCGCGATCGCGCCCGACCACATCATCGCGGCATTCACCTCTCCGCGCAGCAGGGCATCGATGACCTGGTAGTTCTGGAAAAATGTAGCGTGCGGGATGTCGTGCTCGTCGCAGTATTCGCTCATCGGCGAATAGGCCGGCACGCCAATCTTGACGTTTTTTGCCTTGGCATCGTCCATCGTCTTGACGTCCACGGCATTGTGCTGCGTCACCAGCACGTATCCGGTGCTCATGAAGGCGTGCGTGAACGCCATCTGGTGCGCGGGCATGTGATGGTCGTCGTTGGTGATGGTCAACCCGAGGAACACGTCGCAGATGCCGTTATCGATCGAGCGCCCGAAGGTCACGCCGACGCCGAAGCGCATGCCGGTATTGACCCAGGCGATGCTGACGTCCCAGCCGTGCTTTTTCGCGATCGCCTGCACGACCTCGATCTCCATGCCTGGCGGCTCGTTGTTGTGGGCGGTGCGCGAAAACGGCCAGAACCAGGCGTCGGCACAGACGAGAATGCGCTTCATCTTCTGCACGCGCTCCATCGCCGGAACAGTCTTCAATTCGTCGGGGATCGCCGTGGGCGCGAAATTGCGATAGCCGGACTGGTACAGCCGGTCGGATAGCGGCGCGAACACCTCGGGTTTTTTGTAGCCGATCTGCGGGCGGCGATCACGCCCGTAGACGAATTCCGGCTCGAGCTCGAATACCTTGGTGTCTTCCGCCGAGACTCGTGGAACGGCCGTACTCGACAGGAAAGCCGCCAGCATCAGGACGGCGCAGCGAACGGGAATGCGCATAGAAATCTGAATGGGGAGCATGCCAGCATGCCGCGCAGTTCCTCCGCCGCGACAGGCTCCTCTTTAAACTCTCTCGGTATAGCATCGGCGCTGACGGCAGGCGATCGAACGAGATCTGGCAAGGCGCCGCTTAAGATGCTTGAATTTTATTGTAAGGGCGTAATCCTATAGCAAATCCGCCGGGCAGAGCCCCACATCGTTCACAACGAGGGATGAATGCCCGCGGTTGACTTCAAGCGATGGAACAAATCGAGGAGGAAAGTGCCGTCAGCCGGCGAAGGCCACTTGTTAGGCGATCAGATGATCTTCTCGGCCCAGGAGAGCGCGTCGCTGTAGGTGAAATGCACGGTTTCGATCTCGACCCCCAGTTCGCGGTGCAGGGCGTCAATGCCCGCCTCGTCGGCGTTTTCGATGGCTTCGGCCAGCCTCAGCAGGGGCACGTAAGGGCCCTTTCTCTGCAGCAGGGCTTCGCTGATCGTGCCGGTGATGTTCAGCGGCGCCAGCAGCTTTTCCAGCGGCGCGCCGAACAACGCGTCGAGCAGCGAAAATGCACCGACGACGAAAAGATCGTCGGCTTGCGGTTTGCCGAAATGAATGTGGCCCATGAGCTCCATGAATCGCCCGCGAATGATGGCATTCAGGCTGACGGGCGAGCGGCCGGCGCGCTGGTCCGCGGTGACGAGCAGCATCGTGAGCCAGCGATACAGCTGGTGGTAGCCGACAATCGTGATCATCTGGCGGAAAGACTTGATCTCCCGCGGGAAGCCCATCGCCGCGGAATTGACATAACGCATGAGCCTGTAGGAAATCACCGGATCGGCCTTGAGTCCATCCTCGAGCTCCGGGATTTCCGCCTCCTTCCGCACCAGGTTCATCAAAGAAACGATGCGGGGATAGGAAGCTGTGGCCTGCTGGTTTGCCGCCTGGGTCTGGGTGCGGTCGACCGTTTGGGTCATGGGGTCGCGTCCTGCATAATCCGGTTTGAACGTAAGGTTTAACGGCGGCGCGCCAATCTGCCTTGAGCGGGCCGAGGCGGCCCGAGGCACATGGACGCGGCCGGGGAATATGCGCAGAATGCGACGCCGGCAATTTTCGCCAGCCATGAAGGAGAAGGTGCCCTGATGAAATTGCCCGGATCGACGGCCTGCGTGCTGTTTGCGCTGCTGGCCGGCTGCGCCTCGCAGCCCAAGGAACCGCCGCGCATCATGATGCAGGGCTTCTCGATCGCCGCGCCCAACCTGACGGACTGGTCCGTAGGCAAGCAAACCCCGGAGCTCACCATGATCGCCAAGCCCGGTCGCTTTACGGGCGAGACGTATGTCATGCAGGCCACCATCCTCAAGTTGAAGGCGTTCGAGTCGGCGGCCGAACTGGTGTCCTACGTGGAAACCCTGCAAAGCAAGGAACTCGACCCGAAGCGCTACCGCGTATTCAAATCCGAAGTCAACGAGCAAAAGGTCCAGGGGCAGTCTTGTGCGCTATCGCGCCTCGAAGCTGCGGAGCGCACCGCGAGTACCGGCACCGGCTCGCCCGTGAACATCATGCTGGAAACAATGAGCCTGATCTGCCCGCATCCGAAAGACCCGACGCGCGCGATCGACATGGCTTATTCGCACCGCCATTTTCCGGAAGATGCCGATCCGCAGTTTTCCGACGATGCGGCGCTGCTGATGCGCACGCTGTCGTTCGAACCGTTGTAGCCCGATGGAACACGTAACCGACATCACCCGCATCATCCAGCTCGCCGTGGCGCCGGTCTTCCTGCTCACCGCCATCGGCACCATTCTGTCGGCCCTGAACAACCGGCTGGGCCGCATTGTCGACCGCCGCCGGGTCCTCGAAGACCGCCTGCGGGGCAAGGACGCGGCAGCCCGGGCCGCCGAGACCGAAGATGTCCAGGAACTGGAACTCCTGGCCCGTCGCATCAGTCTGATCTACCACGCGATCGTAATGGCGATTGTTTGCGCGTTGTTGGTCTGCCTGCTGGTTGCCTGTGCGTTTCTTGGCGTTTTTGTCACCCTGGACATCGCCCGATTGATCGGGACCTTGTTCATCCTGGCGATGTTTGCGCTGATCAGTTCGCTCTGGCTGCTGTTGAAGGAGGTCTTCATCGCGGTGAAAGTCGGCCGCCACGATATCCTGGTAAAGGATATCCTTCGCTAGTGTCCTGTTCCTCAAAACAGCGGAACAGGCTCCTCGGCGCCAGGTTTCGAAGGGTCCTGGCTTGGAACATGAATTGCTGAACTGGAAACAATAAAAGAATAATGTAAGGGTCGCCGCCGTCCAGAGTGCGACCGCCAGCGAAGCTGCCTTTCAGGGCAGGCCTTTACGAGATGATCGCGCACGCATTTGCACCCCGCTTCATCCTGCTTTGTCTCTTTGCGCTGGCGGCAATATTCGTCCACTTCCGGGGTCGCGTACGCCACCGGTTCACGCGCCAGCTCACTGACCACTCGACCCTGCTAGCGCCGCTCAATGCGCTGCTTTACGCATTTTCCCGGGTGCCGAACCGGCCCTTCCTGGACGTGCGCAGCTTTCCCGAACTCGACCGCCTGCGCGACAACTGGCAGGTCATCCGCGACGAAGGCCTCAAGCTGTTCGACGAGGGTTATATCCGTGCCGCGGCGAGCTACAACGACCTTGGCTTCAACTCGTTTTTCCGGACGGGATGGAAGCGCTTCTACCTGAAGTGGTACGACCAGCCCCTTCCCTCGGCGCGCGCCCTTTGTCCAAAAACCGTGGCGCTGGTGCAGTCCATTCCCAACATACACGGTGCGATGTTTGCCGTCCTTCCGCCGGGCGGAAGGTTGGTCAGGCATCGTGATCCCTATGCCGGTTCGTTGCGCTATCATCTTGGCCTGGTGACACCGAACGCCGAGACCTGCAGAATTTTTGTCGACGGCGAACAATATTTCTGGAAGGACGGCGAGGACGTGCTTTTCGACGAGACTTTCATCCACTTCGCAGAGAACAAGAGCGACGTAACGCGTTTGATCCTGTTCTGCGACGTCGAGCGGCCGCTGACCAATCCGGTCATGACGCGCCTGAACCACTTCGTGGCCAATACGCTGGTGCGCGCCAGCAAGACGCAGAACGTCGAGGGTGAACCGGTCGGCGTTCTCAACAAGGTGTTCGGCTACGTCTACCGGGTGCGCCTGGTGGGCAAGCGCCTCAAGGCACGGAGCCGGGTTGCCTACTACATGGTCAAGTACGTCCTCTTCGGTACCCTGCTTTACTGGATATTCCTGTCGTGACCAGCTTCGCCGCCGGCAGCATCACATTGGCGATCGCGGCGGAGGCCGACGCTCTCGCCATTGCGCGCATGTCGCGCGACCTCATCGAAACAGGTCTGGGATGGTCGTGGACGGCGGCACGCGTCCTGCGATCGATTCGCAATCCGGAAACCGTGGTGCTGGTCGCCCGCGATGGCCGCAACGTAGTCGGTTTCGCGATCATGGATTTCGGTGAAGAATCTGCCCATCTTTCCCTGCTGGCCGTCGAAGTACCGCACCGTCGTCGCGGCATCGGCCGCCACCTGTTCGAATGGCTGAAGGAAAGCGCACTCACCGCCGGCATCGCGATCATCAAGGTTGAATTGCGCGCCGGCAATATCGAAGCCCAGCACTTCTACCGTTGCCTGGGGTTTGAGGAAGTCGGCTGGACCGCCGGATACTACCGCCGCCGGGAAACCGCATTGCGCATGGCCATGCGGCTGCGCCAGTCCGCCACTGGCGGCCAACCCTCGACGCACTGATTGCTGACGCGGGAATCCGTTTCGCGTTCCGAATCTAGTCCGCCAGCCAGTTTCTCAGCGCTGCGTTTACTTCGTCGGGGCGTTCCAGCGTGGACATGTGCCCGCATTCCTCGATCACGACCAGCTTTGAACCGGGTATCGCCGCTGCCATCCGTTCGCTGTCCTCCAGTGGCGTCAACCGGTCCTCCCTCCCGCACAACACGAGGGTCGGGCACACGATGGTCCGCAACGTCGGGCCATAGTCCGGCCGCACAATGATCGCGTTCTGCTGGCGGACGTAGGCCTCGAGACCCGTGGCCTGGGCCATTTCCCGGATGACCTTTACCAGTGCGGCATCGGTGGCGCGCGATGGGTGCACCAGGAAAGGCAGCATGC
>JBDTTE010000054.1:0-15446 GCA_039930785.1 Betaproteobacteria bacterium
TCCGCAGTGCGGGCCGCCCAGGAGCTTGTCGCCACTGAACGTGACAATGTCCGCACCGGCGGCGAGCGTCTCGCGCGCCGTGCGTTCATGCGGCAAGCCAAGCTGCGTGAGGTCAATGAGCGTGCCGCTGCCGAGGTCGACGAAGAGCGGCAGCGCATGCTTGTGCGCGATACCTGCGAGCTCGTCCTCCGGCACACTCGCGGTGAACCCATGGATCGCATAGTTGCTCGTGTGCACCTTCAGGAGCGCGGCGGTGCGGGCGCCGATCGCGGTTGCGTAATCCCTGGCGTGCGTGCGGTTGGTGGTGCCGACTTCGCGCAGCCGGCAACCCGCGCGCAAAATGATGTCCGGAATGCGAAACGCGCCGCCGATCTCGATCAGCTCCCCGCGCGAGACGATCACTTCCTTGCGCTGCGCGAGCGTGTTGAGCACGAGATAGACGGCGGCGGCATTGTTGTTGACCACCGTGGCGGCCTCCGCGCCGGTCAGGCGCGTCAACCAGTTCTCCACGTGACTGTCGCGGTCGCCACGCTTTCCGCTGTCGATTTCGAATTCGAGATTAACAGCCCGCGTCATCGCGCCGTTGACTGCTTCCGCCACCGACTTTGAATACAGCGCTCGGCCCAGGTTCGTGTGCAGGACGGTGCCCGTGAGGTTGAACACGGGGCGCAGCGACGGCTGCGCCTCGTGCGCGAGGCGCGCCGAGAACAACGCCACCAATGCTTCGTCGTCGGGCGCATCCTGCGGCGATGCCGCAAGACTTGCGCGCTGGCCAGCCAGTACTGCGCGAACGGCGTCGACCACGAGCGTCCGTCCATGACGGGCGATAAGCGGCGCAACCACGTCGAGCTTGAGCAGCCGATCTACCGAGGGGATCGCGCGACGCGCGACGGCGGGCCGGTTCACGATCGCCGCCGCACGCAAGGCAAGGCGAACACCAACGGCAGGGACACCTGCCCGCACCGTGGCCGACGGGGTCTGTGCGGGGCAACGGCGTGGTGGGTTCGTTGAATCATCGCTTCAGATTGTGCCTGATACCGTGGTCTAAAATATTCTGCTTGACACCACGAATGAGCGGTAGGATACTCTAAATGAATGAACCGCCATTCAAATGAAGGACGGTTCACTGGCGATCGAGGTGGCGGCGCGGGGCGGATACAGTGCCTTGGCGAGGTCACCCAACGGCTGCCTTTGCGGTCCCACGGAAGTTTCCCACTTATCGTAACCTTGCCTTAGGGAAGAAACATGGAGCTCCGAGTCCTCGGAACATTTCTGAATCACGGCTACGTCTGGCCGGAAGACAACTTTGTCGAAGCTTTGAAGACGCGGAAACCCGACTTCATCGCGGGCCAGGGGACGAACACCGACCCAGGCCCCGGTTACCTCGGACGCGGCATCAACATCATCCCCAAGATGTTCGTGAAGAAGGTTCGCCGCCAGCTTATTGTGAACGCCAAGAAGGCGGGCGTGCCGTTCTGCATCTCGGTAGGGACCAGTGGCTGCGACGAAGTTCTCTACAAGTCCGAGCTCGAGATCATCGACGAGGTGGCGCGAGAAGCCAATATCAAGGTCAAGCTGGCCATCATCAGCGGCGAGATCAACAAAGATTACCTGCGCGGCCATCTGGCCAGCGGGGTCAAGATCCCACGGCTCATCGACCACCCCCGCCTGTCCGAGAACCTCACGCTCGACGACGTCAACTCCGCGACGCGCGTGGTCGCGCAAATGGGGCACGAACCCATAATGAAGGCGCTGGACCACAACGTGGATGGCGTCATCACTGGGCGTGCAATGGACACGGCGCTGTTCATGGCTGAGCCGAGCAGGCGCGGTTTCGACAAGGCGCTGGTGGCGCACATGGCCAAGGTGATGGAATGCGGCGCCATCGCGACAACGCTCAAAAATCCCAAGGATCCGCCGACCAATGGAAGCATGGACGGCATCTTCGGCGTGCTGCACGACGACCACTTCCTGGTAAGTCCCATCAACCCGAAGCAGAAGTGTACGATCGCCTCGGTGCTCAGCCACTCGTTCTATGAGCGCGCCGATCCGTTCGTCGAAAGAATGCCCGGCGGTGCGCTCAATATTGCCGATGCGATATACGAGCAGGTCGACGAGCAGACGGTGAAAGTCTCCAACAGCAAGTGGATCGAAGAAGACTATACGATCAAGCTCGAGGGTGTGAAGTCGATCGGCTTCCGCTCGATCTCGCTCATGGGCATTCGCAACCAGTCCACCATTCGCGTGGTTGACAAGTTGGTCGAGCGCGTCCGGTCGCGGCTGAACGACCAGTTCGAGCCGCTGCAAGAAGGCAAGGACTACAATCTGTACTTCCACGTGTACGGCAAGAACGCAATCCTCGGCCCGATCGAGCCGCTCACGAATACTGATCCGCACGAGGTCGCCCTGCTGGCTGAGGCAGTGGCCACGAGCCAGGAGCTTGCGACCGCGCTCATGGTGAACGCACGTGTGCTGTTCACGAATCAGCAGTTCGAGGGACGGATTACCACGGCCGGCAACGAATCGATCCCCTGGTCGCCGAGCGAACCCGCGCTGGGCGAGGTGCATATATTCAACATCATGCACCGGATGCCGATCAAGGACCCGTGCGAGCCGTTCAAGATGGACATCATTGAATTTCCCCGCTGAGAGACTAAAATGGCGCGCCTAGAGACCCTAGCACGGATCATCCGCAGCAAGAATGCAACGCCGTTCTACCTGACGCTCGACCTCTTCTTCGAGAGCAAAGACTCTTATACGCGGGTCAAGAATTCCAAGGCCCTCAACAAGGAGATCATCTCCACGCTGTACAAAGTCCCGCTGAATTTCGTCAAGGACATCTTCTTCATCGATTCGGTGCTTGCCGTGAAGATCGTGATGCTGAAGCGCACTCCGTCCGGCGACCCCGGGTTCCTCGATATCTACGGCATGCAGCAAAACATCCCGCTGCTTGGCGTTGAGATCCCTTGATTCACGACTGGAGGAGAGTCACGTGACCGCAATGACAATGGTGTTCGACCCGACCGCGCCCTCGGAGAATATCGCGCTGCCGCTCATGAAGCTGGGCGACTTCGCCGGCAAGGTCGTGGGCTTCATCGATAATGCAAAGCCCAACTTCGACGTGCTGGTGCAGGATATGACCGCGCTATTGACGGGCAAGTATGGTGTCGCGGAGGTCATCGTGCGCCGTAAGCAAGGCGCCTCGATGCCCGCCGATGATGCAGTGCTCGCCGAGCTCGCGGAAAAATGCGATTTTGTGATCACCGGGATGGGTGATTGAGGGGGCTGCACGTCGTGGAGTGTCCACGACTCCGTAGGCGTGGCAAAGCGGGGCAAGCCTGTTCTTACCATTTGCTCCAATGCTTTCCGCGTTCTGGGCCGCGCCCAGGCCAAGGGTCTCGGTTACCCTGAACTGCCCATCGTGCTTGTCGCGCATCCATTTGGATCGCGCAAGCGCGACGAAATCAAGGCGTTGGCTGAAACAAGCCTTGCCGAGATCGTGGGCGTCATGAGCTGATGTCGCCCGAGGCTTCTGGGCCGCTACCCCGGCCCCACGTCAACGTGCATGACGCACCCGCCAGGTGCGTCGTGCACGCGGCGGCGATGACGCATCCCGCAAACCGCCGCCACATGCTGGTTGTTCTCCACCATCCGAAAGCCCAGTCACGATGATTGCCCAACCGTCCCCGACAGCTCGCCCGGCGACGTCGAGTCGAGAGGCTGCGCTGGTCGAAGTGGCCGACGACCTCGATGCGGTCAACGCCCTCTACTACGATCGTCATTGGGGCGACGGCCTGCCGATCATCCCACCGACCGAACAGCGAGTAAACCTCATGGTTGCGGGGTCGGGTCGCGATCGCTCGGAAGTTATCGGCATCATCCCGCCAGGTTTCGGCGCGGCGACTGTGGAGCGCATCGCGATCAACGCCGTGATGGCTGGCTGTCTCCCGAGCTACATGCCGGTCTTGATCGCCGCCGTCGATGCGATCACGACCAAAGGTTTCAACATCCAGGGGATTCAATGTACGACGAACCCGGTTGCTGTCTGGCTGATCGTTAACGGACCCATCGCCGAGCGCATAGGAATGAACGGCGGTATCAATTGCCTCGGGCAAGGGAACCGCGCGAACATGACGCTAGGTCGCGCGCTGCATCTCGTCATGTCGAACGTCGGCGCATGCTACCCCGGCGTGATGGACCGCTCCACCCAGGGCCAGCCAGGCAAGCTCTCGTTTTGCTGTGCCGAAAACGAGGCGGAGAATCCGTGGGAGCCGCTTCAGGTCGAGCGCGGGTACTCGCGTGAAACCAGCATGGTGACGGTTGTTGCCGCGTCTGGCACGCACAACCTCAACACGCACGCGAAAGATCCCGATGATTTGTTGAAAGTCGTTGCCGACAGCATGGCGTTCCCGCCAAGTAACGACTACTGGATTGGAGGCTTCCCGTGGATCGTGTTCGGCCCGGAACACGCCGCGATTCTCAAGGACGGCGGCCTCACCAAGGCCGAAGTCAAGCGAAGGCTGTGGGAAGGATCAAAGCTGTCCGCGCGCCGGATGGCGGCCAAGGAGATGGTGCGCATTGTTCATACGCGCCGCGCCAGGCTTGGTGAGATCACGCTTGACACAATGCTGCCGATCTCGCATTCGCCGGACAACATCGGAATCCTGGTTGCCGGCGGCGCGGGGACGCAATCGATGTATGTGCAGAGCTTTGGCGACACCGCGTTGGCGACGCGCGAGGTGCGAGGCTAGCCCAAGCATTTGATTCGAGGCTTCCGGTCGCCAGCGGTTAACGGGCGCCGAAACCTGCGCGCATGGCTACGATTCGCTTCACCTCGCTCCTGCATCGCTCCATCGCCGCCGAAAAAAATGCCGTGCGACGCCAGAACAAGGCGACATGGAGGTCGCGCGTGGGCGCCGGTGGCGGCAACCTCACCAGGCCAGTCGCTTCGTTCTCCGCCAGCATGTTCTCGGTCATCATCGCCACCAAATCGGTGCTCGCGACAAGCGAAGTGAACAGGTGGGGTGACGCGTCGGCCTGGATGGTGAAGGTCGGCACGGTGCAATGCGCCATCATGAATATGCTTGCAAGCCATTGCGTGATCACATCCGCTGGCGGCAGCAGCCACTTCTGCCGGGATAGATCGTCCAGGGTAAACGGCCGGGCCAGAATGGGATGATCACGCCGCACCACGAAGAAAGCGTTGGTCGAGCCGAGAGGCTCGAAATTGAGATCCGCTGGAACACCCGCGGGCATGGTTGCGATGGCCATGTCGAGCGATCCCGCCTGCAGGTCGCGGAGCAAGAGGGCGCTAAGCTGAATACGAAGCTGAATGCGAAGCGCAGACGGCCCTGCAATCAAGCCTGCAAGCGTTGGTATCACCATCGATTCGGTGACTGCGGGAGTAGTGCCAAGCCGAATAATGCCGGTGTTGGCGGCGGTCATGTCCGCGACCTCGGTCCGCATGGCGTGAATCATCGCTGCGAGCGACTTGTTCCTTTCGAATACGGCCTGGCCCGCCCGCGTCAGCGCCACGCCTCGCGCCGTTCGCTCGAACACTTTGGTACCGAGCGAAAGCTCGAGGCGTCTGATCGACTTTGAAACTGCCGGCTGGGTCACGCCCAGCACGTCGGCGGCCGCTCGCAGATTGCGGGTCACTGCAGCGGTTGCGAAGACTTGCAAATCCTCTAGCAGCATATCGTTCCGAGGAGTTCAGTCATTCCGCTTGGTTATCACGATTGTTGCGATTGTGGATTGCGCCCGAATTCGGCCGGCCGGAAGATCACTCGCAGGAGGCAAGCGAGGCGGAACGAGTTGTCCGACCTTGCTGAGCAGGCCGCGGAGCGAAGCGCATCCGAGCGGCCGGAATTGTCAAATCGTTGAAAACGATGCATTAGCGCCGGGCGTCGCTTGGAACGCACCCCCGACATCTTCTCACAAGAACAACTAACGGAGTGACCCATGGATGCATTCGATCTCGGTCCCCTCGCGACATTTCCGATCCCACGATCGGCTTGTCCGATCGACCTGCCGCCTGAATACGCAGGGTTTCGCGAAGAAGGCTTGAAAAAGGTGACCATGTGGAACGGTCACACCGCGTGGATCGTCACCCGCAGGGACGATATCACCGCCATTCTCTCGAGTCCCCACGTGAGCCCGAATCCGCGGAAGCCGGGCTTCCCGTTCCTGACACCGTCGCGCGAAGTGACGGTCAAGAATTACCAGACGTTCATCACGATGGATCCGCCGGACCACACCAAGTTTCGGCGCATGTTGGGCAGCGACTTCTCGCCCAAGCGGCTGGCCGAGATGAAGCCGCAGATCGAGAAGATGATCGATGGGCTGATCGATGCCATCGTCGCGAAAGGATCGCCCGTCGACCTCGTCCAGATGCTGGCCGTTCCGCTTCCGGTGGCGGTCGTATCAATGCTGTTGGGCGTGCCCCTCGAGGACAGCGACAAGCTCATGCGCTGGACCAACGAACAGCTCGACCTGTCGGGTACTCCCGAGTCGTCTCAGCGTGCGGGAAAGCAGATGCTGGATTATTTCGAGAGATTCATTCTGGACAAGGTGAAGAACCCGGAGGCCAGCTCGGCGATGCTGAACCGACTGGTCAACGAGCAGATCAAGCCAGGGCACATCACCGTCAAGGACGCGCAGCACATGGCGCACATTCTTTACTTTGCCGGCGCCGATACTACGGCCAACCAGATCGCTCTCGGCACACTGAGCTTCCTGCTCAATCGCGACCAATACCGGAAGCTGATGGACCATCCCGAGCTCTTGGACAATGCCATCGAAGAGATGCTCCGGATCCACAGCGTGGCGCACTTCAACGCTGCCCGCGTCGCCACCGCCGACATCACGATCCGCGACCAGACGATCCGCGCTGGCGAAGGTATCTATTCGCTGGTCTGCGCCGGCAATCGTGACCCTGCCGTGTTTCCGAATCCCGACCAGTTCGACATAGAGCGCCCGAATGCCAAGGATCACATCGCGTTTTCCTGGGGCATCCACCAGTGCATCGGCCAGATGATTGTGCGCATGGAACTGCGGATGGTGTTCCAGAAGCTCTTTGCGCGACTGCCTAACATCGAGCTCGCCGTCCCTTTCGAAGAGCTTCGGTTCAAGAAGCTCATGATGGTGCACGGGCTCTTGTCCCTGCCGGTGAAGTGGGGCTGATGGAAGGCATTGATGCGTTTTGCTTTGAGCTATTCAGAAAATGGGCTTTAGGCCCATTTACAAGGAGTGTGTAGATGGTGCCCGCATTCAGGATGCTCATCGATGGGGCTTGGGACGAGTCCTCCGATCAGTCGACGTTCGAGCGACGAAGCCCTTTCGACGGGGCGAGCCTTGCTACTTACGCCAACGGCACGACGGCGGACGCTGATCGAGCGATCATCGCGGCTCGTCGCACTTTCGACAGTGGCGTCTGGCGGAACATCCACGTAAGCAAGCGGACGGCGCTGCTCAGGCGCGTTGCAGCCAGGCTGCGCGAGTCGGCCGAAGAAATCGGGCGAGGCGTGACCGAGGAGGTGGGGCAGCCGGTCGGCAAGGGGATGACGCTGGCTGCCGCCGATTACATCGACTACTACGCGGAACAGGCGTTCGACCTGCGGGGTGGCTCCATCACCGAGCACGCGCCCAATGCCATGGGCATCATCGCCAAGGAGCCCATCGGCGTGGTCGGCATCATCACGCCCTGGAACGCGCCAATCGTCATCAGTGCTTGGAAGATGGCTGGCGCGCTCGCCGTCGGGTGCAGCGTCGTGATCAAGCCCGCGCATTTCGCGCCCCGGTGCGTCCTGCAACTCGCCAGAATCTTCCAGGACGAGGGACTGCCACCCGGCGTGCTGAACGTCCTGACCAGCGACCAGGAAAACGGATCGATCGTCGGTCAGCACATCGCCGCAAGCCCGCTGGTGGACATGATCACTTTCACCGGGTCCAGCGCAACGGGTCAGAAGATCATGGTTGCCGCGGCGAGCAATCTCAAGAGGGTTTCGTTCGAGCTCGGCGGCAAGTCTCCCAACATCGTCTTCGATGACGTGGCATCGCTCGACGCGGCCGTCGCAGGGGCATTTGCTGGAATGACCGGCGTGGGTGGGCAATCCTGCCAGTCGGGCTCCCGGCTGCTCATTCATCGTCCGATCCAGGAAGCCTTTGTCGAGAAACTCGTTGAGAAAGTCGAAACCTCCGTCAAGCTTGGAAATCCAGTCGAGCGAACCACGACGATGGGGCCGATGGTTTCCGAGGCGCAGCAGAGAAAGATCCTGTCCTACATAGAGAGCGGCAAGGAGTGCGCGCAGCTGCGCACTGGTGGCGGCAAGCCCGTCGGTCCGGAATTCGACCGTGGACACTTCGTGCAGCCGACGGTCTTCAACAATGTCGACAACCGCGCACGCATTGCTCAGGAGGAAATTTTTGGACCGGTCTTGTCCGTCATCCCGTTTGACGACGAGAGTGAGGCGATCGCGCTGGCCAACGACACCATTTTCGGACTGTCGTCTGCGATATGGACCGAGAACCTGAACCGGGCGCTCCGGGTTGCAAAGGGCATACGCGCGGGCGTCGTCTGGATCAACTCGTACCGCAACTCTCCGCTCTTCACGATGCCCTTCGGAGGCTACAAGCAAAGCGGTATAGGACGGGAGATGGGCCGCGAGGGGCTGGACGAATTCCTGGAGACCAAGAGCATTCACATCAAGGTTCGAGGAGAAAACGAGGACTTGAGCAGTCTTGCGCCGCTGTACGGAAACTGACGTGGACTGCGATGCCGATCCAAATTTCAGGCTGTTTGATTCGTTCGAACCCTCCATTTAAAGGATGAGCAGCGTGCCAAGTATCGCAGAAGCGAAAAGTCGGACCGAACCGGGCTCGGTTTTTGTCACGGGCGCTGCGTCGGGAATGGGCCGTGCAACGGCGTTACGGCTCGCGCGGGACGGCTATCGGGTTGCCGCCATCGATCGCGAACCAAACGGGCTCCGTGAGTTGGAGCGGGAATTTCCGGAGCGAATTCGCGCGTACGAAGTGGATCTCGCGCGCTTGGATCAGCTCGAGGGCTTCATCCAGCGTCTCATAGTGGAATTCGGGCCACCGGACGCTCTTGTGAACGCGGCGGGAATTGCGCTGGTCGCGACCGCACTTGAAACCGATCTGGCGGCGTGGCAGCGCGTGATCGACATCAACCTTACCGCTCCGATGTTTCTTTGCCGCGCCGTCCTGCCGTCGATGATCGAGCGGGGCGGTGGCGTCATCGTGAACATCGCGAGCGTGGTCGGAATGCGGTCGGCCCCGTCACGCACTGCGTATACGTGCTCCAAGCATGGCCTCGTGGGTCTGACGCGGTCGTTGACCGCCGACTATGGATCGAAGGGCATACGCGCGAACGCACTGTGCCCGGGAGCCGTTGAGACCGGGTATACCAAGGATGTCATGGCGGTGGCGAAAGACCCGGCCGCCGCGCGCAAGGCGATGGACGATAGCGCTCCGGTTGGGCGTATCGGTACCGCCGAAGAGATCGCCAGTGCCGTTGCATATCTGATCCGGCCCGAGGCGAGCTTCTTTTACGGCAGCATTATCGCCATCGACGGCGGCCGAACCGTCTATTGAAGGCCGTGCGGGACGGCAACCCGCGACAAACGGGCTTGCGAGTACCGATCGGCTCGTTGGTAGTTCGCACTTGAGGGAGGCGCACGAGGCAAGCGGCATTTTGTAAGACAAATGCGTGTTGTTCAGTTCATGCCCTGATGCGCTGGCGAAGCCGCTGATTTCGGGGCAATGCAGGTGCGGCGGACCTAGTCAGAAAAACTCGGGAGGAGCAATATGAAGCAATCCATTGGGCTTGTTCAACAATTGAGAAGGTCGGCCATCGCGCTGGTCGCCGCAGTGCTTCCGTTGCTCAGCCTTCCTTCCGGCGCGCAGGAACTGCAGTTGGGAGGGCTCGTCTCCCTCGATGGTCCGGCGTCGTTCGTAGGCATTGCCGCGCAGGCCGGAATGAAGTTGGCCGCGGAGGTCATCAACAAAGACCCTCAACGCTACCTCGGCAACAAATCCCGCTCGCTCGCAATCGACATTCGCAACGCCGGCGCGACCAATTCGCAGGCTCTCGCCCTGGCGCGCGATTTCGCCGGCGATGCCAAGTACCTCGCGATACTCGGCCCGAGTCTGTCGCCCCAGGCGCTGGCCCTCGGACCGTTTGCGCAGCAGGCCACGATTCCGTTGCTGATCATGCATTCGCCGGCGGGTGACCGGACGGTCGCCGGCAACTACGTTTTCGCCATTGCGCAGGACGGAGAACGCCTGGCCGATGCCGGAGCAAGCGCATATCTCAAGAAGTACAAGGACACGAAACGCGCCGGAATCGTCTTTGGCAGCGACAACCAGGGTAACGTGCTGATCGCCAATTCGGCGAGCAAAGCGTTCAAGGCCGGAGGAGCGGAAGTTACGCAATTCAGCCTCCCGTTTTCGAGCCTTGACTTCAGCAACGCGATCGACACGATGAAGCGCGCCAACGTCGAGGTCATCTACCTCGGTCAGGGCAGTCCCGCCATTACAGCGGCGGTCCAGCAAGCGGAACGGGTGGGGTTCAAGCCGCGTTACGTGGGGTACGGCACGATGGCGGCGCCGACCGTCCTCAAGAACGTCGGGAATGCGTTGGACGGTTCGATCATTGCAACGGATTATGACCCATCGTTGGCCACGCCGGCGAACCAGTTGTTTACCGAAGCGTATAGGAAGGCCGCCAACACCGACCCCGACACCTATGCCGCGCAGGGGTACGCGACCGTGATGCTCGTCGCCAACGCCATCAAGTCTCTCCCGGGTGTGCCCACACGCGCGCAGCTGGCCACTGCCCTTGCCGCTACCAGCAACGCGGAGTCGGTCCTGGGCTCGGGTACTTTTTCCTTCACGGATATCAGGACCGTGGCATCACCACCTGCGCTGCTGCAGGTTGTCGGCAGTGAGTTGAAGCCGTACCGGCCCTGAATCGCAGGCGGGACTTCGATGTCGATCGATCTCATCAAGAACGCAATCGTTCTTGGCTCCGTCTATTTGCTGTTCGCGACGGGATTCACGCTCGTCTTCGGCTCGTTCAAGGTGATGAATCTTGCGCATGGCGCAATCATGACCTTGGGCGCCTTTGTCGGCATCTACGCGGACAACGTACTTGGGTTTCCGATTGGGTTCACGCTTGTTGTGGCCGCAATCGGTGCGGGCGCTGGAAACGCTTTTCTGGATGCCGTAATCCTGCGCCCGATCGCACGGCAATCCGCATCGACCCACGCCGGCGCCGAGGACCTCAATCCAATCGTGGCCACGCTGTCCTTCGGAACCATCGTCCTCGGCCTGCTCGTGCAGACCGTGAAGGCAGTGGATTTTACGTACAAGCAGACCGACGCGCTGGCCAAACCGTTTGCGTTCGGAGGCCTGACCGTGTCCAGCCTCGACCTCGCTATCGTCGTCTGCGCCATCGTCATGACCGGCTTGCTTTCTCTCATCATCGCGAAGACGAGGGCGGGGATGGCCGTCCGCGCCGTTGCGGAGGACCGTGCCATGGCGTCAGCGCTGGGCGTGCGTCCGAATGTCGTTAGCGCCGCGACGTTCTTCGTCTCGGGTGCGATGGCAGGCGTGTGCGGGGTGCTCGTGGGAATCCTCTACAGCAACGTCAACGTGACGATCGGCGACCACCTGCTTCTCTTCGGCTTTGTCATCGTCACCGTAGGCGGACTGGGCAGCCTCACTGGTACCGCCATCGCAGCGTACCTGGTGGCGCTGGTGCAAACGATTGCCAATGCGTATTTCCAGGCGGCCGCCGTCGACCTCATCGTGTTCGGCACGCTGTTGCTCACCCTCCTCATCCGGCCGAACGGCATTCTTGGCAAGAACGCGCTGAGCGCAGGGATCGCCCGACGGTGATCAATTTCGCTGCCCTCGGCGGGGCAGGGTTCCTCGAAGCGCTACTGATCGCGGTGCTGGCGGCCCTGAGCCAATATGTCGTGTTGCGCGCCGGTGTGTTCTCGTTGGGGACCGTCGGGTTCATGGCGATCGGCGCATATACCGTCGCGGTCCTGACGGTCAAATACCACGTCGCACCGCCGCTGGCCGTGCTATGCGGCATCCTGCTGGCGACGATAGTGGGGGTCGCCCTGGGCGCGCTCGTCGGCAAGCTTCGCGGTGCCTATCAAGGGATCGCGACGCTTTCTTTCGTTCTCGTGGTCGAGCGGATCATCGCACTGTGGGAAAGCGTGACGGGAGGGCCGTTCGGAATCACCAGCATTCCGCTTTTCGCGCGCTATGGACTCCTTCTAGCGACGGCTGCGGGGGCACTCATCATCGTCATTGCGCTCGAACTTACGCCCACCGGGCGCAAGCAGTCGGCGGTGCGTATCGACGAGCTCGCCGCCGCATCGTTCGGCACCAACGTGGCGTGGGTGAATCTGGTCGCGATGTCCGTGAGCGCCGCGATCGGCGGGCTCGCCGGCGCGATGATGGCGGGCAACCAGTTTGCGGTGGACCCCACGGCCTTCAGCTTCGGCCTGATCATCGCAACGCTGGCGGCGGTCATCATCGGGGGTTACCGGTCTTTTCTCGGTCCTTTGTTCGGCGCTTTCGTCGTCGTGGCGCTGCCGTTGCTATTCAGTCGCCACCAGATCCTCGCGAGTACCATCGTCGCGATCGTCACGATTCTCATACTCGGGTTTGCGCCTCGCGGCCTCGCCGCCCTCACGCGGCTCGACGGTGAATTTCTGCTGCGACTGTTCAAGGGGCCGTTGCGTGAGAATCGAGCTGGCAGCAGCGGGCCATCGCTTCTCATGCCTGTAAGCAACGATGGAGGACGCGTGCTGGCGGCATTCGAGATCGCGCGTGCCTACGGCGCGGTGCGCGCGGTCGACGGCGTTTCGCTCACCATCGAATCCGGCCAGATCGTCGGCCTGATCGGACCCAATGGCGCCGGGAAGACCTCGGTGATCAACCTTCTGGCCGGCGTCGTCAGACTGGATGACGGGCGGGTCACAGTCGGCGGACAACGAATCGACACGTTGCCCGCTTATCTCGTCCAGCGTCAGGGCATCGCCCGCACTTTTCAGGCATGCCGCCTCTTCCATGAGCATTCGGCCTGGTCGAACGTGCTTTTAGCGGCCACCAGTGGGCGATCGCGCAGCCAACGCCGCGAGCGGCCCGACCGCGCATGCGCGCAGGCCGCAATGGCGTTCACCGGGTGCCTCGATCTTGCGGATCGGCGAGCGGGGGATCTTCCTTATGCGTTTCAACGACGCATTGAAATTGCGCGGGCCCTCGCGTGCGAGCCAAGGTTCCTGCTGCTGGACGAGCCGGCCGCAGGGATGACGCAGAGCGAAGCCACGGACCTCGGCGATGTTCTGCGCAGGACGGCGGCGCAGGGCGTCGGCGTGCTCGTCGTCGATCACAACGTCCCCTGGATTCTCTCGCTCTGTGACATCGTCAATGTCCAGCACATGGGCAAGATCATCGCTTGCGGGCCGCCGGCGGCGATTCGAGGCGATCCGCAGGTGATTTCGGCCTATATCGGAGGCTACGTAGAAGCTCACGAGCCATCGAGCGAGTGTGGAAATGCCAACGAGGCGGGTGTAGGTGCTTAGTATCGAAGGACTCTCGATCGCATACGGAGGAATACGCGCCGTACGCGAGGCGACCCTCACCGTCGAGGATGCCGCGGTGACGTGTCTCATCGGACGCAACGGCTCCGGCAAGTCGTCGTTGGTGATGGCGGTGGCGGGCCTGGTGTCTGCATCAGGGTCTACCAGGCTCGATGGCATCGACATCAGTCGGAAATCCCCGGCCTCACGCGCCCGGCTCGGCATTTCACTGGTGCCAGAATCGCGTCGGATCTTCGGTTCGCTTACGGCACGCGAGAACCTCCTGCTCGGCGCCCCTCGCGATGCCAGGGTCGTGGCAACGCGGCTTGCGAGTGTGCTCGACCTGTTCCCTGCGCTCGCGGACCTGCTCGACCGCGGCGGACACGAGATCTCCGGGGGGCAGCAGCAAATGCTGGCGATCGGCCGTGCGCTCATGTGCGGGCCGCGCGTCCTGATCCTGGACGAACCGAGCCTCGGCCTTGCGCCGATCGTCGTGATTGAAGTATTTCGTGCGATCGCGCGCATCGCCGCCGCGGGCCAATCCGTGCTGTTGATCGAGCAGAATGCCAAGGCCGCGCTCGACGTTGCCACTTACGCCTATGCAATGTCACTCGGGAAGGTGGAGTCGCTTGGCGCGACCGCCGACCTGCCGTCCGATTTCGAGCTGCGCGACCTTTACTTATGACGATGAAGATCCGCGAGGAAAGAAAGTCGGTCCTCGCGCCGTCGACCCCCCAATCAGATTCACGGAGGATGCAATGAACAGGCAACTCATGACGGCACTTGGCATTGCCGCTGCGGCGATGATCGGATCCGCCCATGTCGCGCATGCCCAGATCGCTTTGGGCGACGTCGACAGGTCTGCCACCCTGCGCTTCTCGTATGTCGGAGCGCCGGCTGCGTACGACCCGCCGTTCTCGAAGAACCGGTATCAGGAAACAGCCTTCATGTTGCCGGTCTATGACATGCTGGTTCGCTTCGACCACAACGGCGACATCGTCCCGTCACTCGCGACTTCGTGGAAATTTTCCGACAACGGCGCTACGCTCACGATGCAGTTGCGGGCAGGTGTCAAGTTCACCGATGGGTCGGACGTGAACGCGGCGGCCGTCGTCAGGAGTCTCACGAGAACCAGAAATGATCCGAATTCGCTGCTCGCCGGTCAGATCGGATCGATCGCTTCCGCGGAGGCGGGAGGCCCGTCGATCGTCGTCATTCACCTCAACAATCCGGATGCGAACGTCCTGTATCGCCTCGCGACCAGTGCTGGAATGATTGTCAGCGCCCAGGCGCTCGATAAAGGCGTCAACCTCGGCGCCACTCCCGTAGGGTCGGGCCCCTACCGGCTCGTTTCGTCCGGTCCGCAAGGGGCAAACTTCGAACGTAACGAAGACTACTTCGACAAGTCGGCGAATCAGTTCGCCAAAGTTAGCATTGTCCCCATCGTTGACGTCACTGCGCGTCTCAACGCGCTGCAAACCGGGCAAATTGACGCGGGGCTATTCCAATCAGATCAATGGCCGCAGATCGATCGCATGGTCAAGACCGGAAAGTTCACGGTCTACAGCGTGTTGGGCCCCAACAGTTTGCCGCTGTGGCTCAACACCAAGGTGAAGCCGTTGGACAATCCCAAGGTACGCCTCGCCTTGGCGATGGCGATCGATCGCGAAGCGATCAGTCAGGGCATATTGAACGGACGGTGTGAACCGGCCGCACAACCATTGCAACCGGGGGTCATCGGCCACGACCCCAGTCTGAAAGCGTACAAGCGCGACGTCGCAAAAGCGAAGGCGCTTCTCCAGGAAGCAGGCGTCGGTCCATTCTCGT
>JBDTTE010000055.1:0-15427 GCA_039930785.1 Betaproteobacteria bacterium
ATGCCAGTGTCCGCCACGCCCGTTCAGGATCCGCGACAGGAACTGAGCGTTTTCTATCGCGCGCTGGCGCGACCGATCGACGCGCCCGACCTGCTGCGCCGGTTGCATCGCGTGGCGCGGGACCAGGGACTGATCCTGGACCAGGCGGACTACCGGCCGCTGCCGGATCCCGAAGGCGGGCTTACACGCTATCAGATTGTGTTGCCGGCGAAAGGAACCTATCCGGAGGTGCGCCGCTTTCTGTTGCGCGCGAGCGGGGACGTGCCTGGACTCGCAATCGACAGCGTCATGTTCCAGCGCCAGCAGATCGGCGACGCGCGCGTGGATGCGCAAATCAAGCTGACGTTGTTCCTCGGCGTATGAAAATGGGCACACGCCAGCGCGGCGTCCTGCTCGCCGTACTCCTGACGGCCACTTTGAGTGCGGCTGCCTGGGTACGCGATGGCGACAAGGCGGAGGACGCCGAAGTCGTGGCTCCCCGGAAACATCAAAACGCCAGCGTGCCCGTGCGGCAGGCGCAAGTCGCAAAGGCGCCAGCGAACAAAGACGCGGACACGCAGCGTGTTCACCTTGAAAAGCTGCGCACGACGACTACGACCGCGCAGCCCGACGACGCCTTCGCGCCGCGATCCTGGGCCCGGCCCGCGGCAAAGGCGGCAGCCCGCGGAGTCGCGATCGCGCCGCCACCGCCGCCGACTGCCCCGCCGTTGCCGTTCGTGTACATGGGCCGGCTGCTGTCCGACAACCAGCAGAAGGTTTTCCTGACCGCGGGCGAGCGCAATCTGATTGTTCGCGAAGGCGACACCGTCGACGCAATCTACCGCGTCGAAAAACTTTCCGATGCGGGCGTCACCTTCCTGCACCTTCCGACAGGCATCCGCCAGGAGCTTCCCATTTCCGCTGGAGAATCACAGTGAGAATCGTGGCGCAATCGCAGTTCGTACGCACCCTCGGTGCCGCGTTCATCGTTTTGTCGATGGCCGGGTGTGCGACCACCACCGACCGCAACTTCGAAACCGGCAAGCTCATGGTCGAGGACGGTCGCGTTGAAGAAGGCCTCAAGCAAGTCAGCATCGCGACGAAAGCCAATCCGCAGAACGTCGAATACCGGACCTATTACGTCCGCAGCCGCGACCGCTACATCAGCCAGTTGCTGACGCAGGGCGACAAGCAACGCCTGCTCGGCAAGCCGGAGGACGCGGAGCCGTTCTACAAACGAGTGCTCATTCTCGATGTCGGCAACTCTCGGGCGCAGTCCGGGCTGACTTCGGTCCAGAACGAATTGCGCCACCGCACGATCGTCGCCGAGGCGCGTACCTTGTACGACACCGGCGACATCGATGGCGCGCAGGCGCGACTACGCGTAGTACTTGCGGAAAATCCCGGCCAGAGAGACGCGCGCGCGCTGATGCGCTCCATTGACGAACGACACACCAAGGTGGCCAACCCCGCCGTTGCGCTGAAGAGTTCCTTGCGCAAGCCGGTGACGATGGAGTTTAGAGACGCGCTGCTCAAGAACATTTTTGAAGTGCTGTCGCGCAGTTCCGGGATCAACTTTGTATTCGACCGCGACGTACGCCCCGACCTCAAAGCCACGATATTCGTTCGCGACACGAGCATCGAAGACGCGGTGCGCTTCCTGCTGACTACCAACCAGCTGGAAATGAAGGTGCTGAACAGCAACACCATCCTCGTGTATCCCAACCTGCCCAACAAGCTGAAGGACTACCAGGAACTGACTGTCAAAAGTTTTTACCTGGCCAACGCCGATGTGAAGCAGACCCTGAACCTGATCAAGACCGTGGTGAAAACGCGCGATGTCTTCGTCGACGAGCGCCTCAACATGCTGACGATGCGCGATACGCCGGAAGCGATCCGCATGGCGGAAAAGCTCATTGCCGCGCAGGATCTGCCTGAGCCCGAAGTCATGCTGGAACTCGAAGTGCTGGAGATCGGCCGCAATCGCCTGACCGACCTGGGCATCCGCTATCCGACGCAGATCAGCGCTGGCCTCCAGGGCGCGGGTGGCGCCGGCACGCTTACGCTGGCGGAGACGAAGCGCAGCTTCGCGCCGCTCACGCGGCTGAACATAACGGATCCGGCGATCATCCTCAACCTGCAGCAGCAGGATAGCGACGCCAATCTGCTCGCCAATCCGCGCATCCGCGTCAAGAATCGCGAGAAAGCCAAGATCCACATCGGCGACAAGCTGCCGGTCATCACGACCACGTCGACGGCCAACGTCGGCATATCCGATTCCGTGACCTATCTGGATGTCGGCCTCAAGCTCGACGTCGAACCGAATATCTTCCTCGAAGACGAAGTGGGCATCAAGGTCGGCCTCGAGGTCAGCAACATCGTGCAGCAGATCACCAGCGCGAATGGCACCTTGACCTACCGGCTCGGCACGCGCAACACGGCGACGTCGTTGCGACTCAAGAACGGCGAAACGCAGGTGCTCGCCGGCCTGCTCCAGGATGAGGATCGCAGCGTTGCCGACAAGGTGCCGGGGCTGGGTAACCTGCCGATCATCGGCCGGCTCTTTGGCAGCAAGCACGACGAGCATGACAAGACGGAAATCGTTTTGCTGATCACCCCCTACATCGTGCGTAACATCGAACGTCCGGATGCGACCATGCTGGAATTTCCCTCTGGAACCGATTCGACGATCGGCGGCGGCGCGATGGGTTTGCGCTCGGCGGAATCCCCGACCGTGGCCCCCGTTCCCCCGCCGCACGAAGAGCCGCCCGCCAGCCCGCCGGCCACGCCTGTTCTGCCCGTGCGCCCGCAGGACGATTCACCCGTGCCGCTGCAGCCGCAGAATCGCTAGGAACGAGCGATGAAGGGGCGAGGGGCAAATGAATAAGGGACGAGGGGCGTGGGACACATGAACAAGGGACGAGGGGCGAGGGACGAGGGACGAGGGAAGTACAAGGCTCCAGGGCTTTTCCCTCGTCCCTCGCCCCTCGTCCCTCGCCCCTCGCGCGCTGCGCGATGCGTGCCACGCGGATTCACCCTCATCGAGCTCGTCATCACGGTCGCAATCGTTGCGATCCTCGCGACCGGCGCATTGCCGCTGACCCAGATCATCGTGCAACGCGAGAAGGAAAGGGACCTGCGCACAGCGCTGCGCCAGGTTCGCGAAGCCATCGACGCCTACAAGAAGGCATCGGATGAAGGACGCATTGCACATGCCGCAGATGCATCGGGCTATCCGCCGGACCTGGACGCGCTCGTGGGCGGCGTAAACGATGCCAAGCTGCCGGTAAAGAAATCCATCTATTTCCTGCGCCGCCTGCCGCGCGATCCGTTCGCGGCGGACGGCGTGCCGCCAGCGCAAACCTGGGGCAGGCGCTCTTACGAGAGTCCGCCCGACGATCCGCGCGAGGGCCGGGATGTGTTTGACATATATTCGCTCAACGAAGGCAGGGGACTAAACGGCACCGAGTACCGAAAATGGTGATCTGGAATCAGCGCGCGGTAAAGAATGTTAAGCACTCGATGAACCGAAATCGCCCTGTGTTCCTGTTTACAAACGCCTTACGACACACGTCGCGCGCTTCACGCGCGTTCACGCTTATCGAACTGCTGGTGGTCATGGCGATCATCGCCACGCTGCTCACGCTCGCCGTCCCGCGTTACTTTCACAGTACCGACAAAGCGAGGGAAGCGGTGCTCAAACAGAACCTCTCGCAGATGCGCGAAGCGATCGACAAATTCTATGTGGACCGCGGCCGCTATCCCGATACGCTGGACGATCTGGTGGGCAAGAAATATCTGCGATCGGTTCCGCTCGATCCGGTGACCGAGAGCACGCAGACCTGGCTGGTGGTGTCGCCCGACGAAGCCGGCAAGGGTAGCGTCTTCGACGTCAGGAGTGGTGCCACGGGCCTGGGCCTGGACGGCACTGGCTACTCCACCTGGTAGGGGCCCGATCGGAGGCCCCTAGTCATTTGTACCCGGTAATGCGGGCTATCCTGAAACAGGATGGCAACTCCACGCGGGGAGAATTAATCAGGCGCTGCCCACCGTTTTTCTCCGATCCGCGTCCCGCGTACTAGTACTCCCGACGCATCGTTCCGTGCGGCTAGCGTAATTTTCTCAATCGCATGGAAGGTGTAAATCATGAAGTGGGCCGCCAGCAGCGCTATTGCATTAGTCTCTTCCCTCGTCGCATCCGCCAGCAGTGCGGCATTTGTCAGTTTCGATCTGACGCAGTCGGATCAGATGCGCGACGGTGCGCATTATGTGCGCGTCACAATCGACGACAACAACGCATCGGGCTTGATCAATTTCCACGTGAGCCTGCTCGATCCGTTGCGCGATCGTGGCGATCGGCACGATCGAGGGCACGGTTTTGACCGCCACCAACGGCGCGGAGAATGGCGCCACGTCGAGTACGGGCGCCACGCCGGTTCCGGATCCCGTCTCGGAATCGACGAGTTCGCCTTTAACAGCGATCTGGGCGTGCCTTCGTCCAGCTTTGTCGGGTTGCCGAATGACTGGAAGGCCGGCGGTGCCGTTTATGTGCCGGGCTTCGGTCGCTTCGATGAATCCGTCGAAGCGAAGTCACGCCACGCGCGCGTGAAGACGCTGGACTTTTCCATCGCGGGGCTCGACTGGGACACGATCGAGAGCTATCTCGATCCGTCTGTCGGACGCGCACGCGAAGGCAACATGTTCTTTGCGGTGCACGTCGCGGGCTTCGACAGCGCGTTCAGGTGCATTACCGGCGTTACGTTCGGCGGCGGCGTCGATCCCGTGAATCCGGTGCCGGCGCCGTTGCCGGCATCCACCGGCTTGCTGGCCGCGGGCCTCGGACTGTTCGGCGCCCTTGCCTGGATCCGACGGCGCCCGGACGGACCTGCGCGCGGGTTTGGAGGCATCGCGGCCTGATACTTCGAGGCCAGAGCGCGGCCGGTACACATTCATCGAGGCTTCACGTTGGTTGCGTAGGATCACCCCGTCGCGATTGCGCGCACGTTGTGACCCTACCGCAACCAGCCCGGATACCCGCTGAACAATGCCGATCGATCCTTCGAAAAAAGTACCAGCCGATGCCGAGGATAATTCGACTGAACATGAATGGGCGGAGTACAACCTGCCAGTTGGATTTCTGCGCAGGGCCGCGCTGGAGGATGAGGATAAATTCGCCTTCGTCGGCTTTGGCGTCGACCCGGATGCGGGTTCGCCGGAGAACTCCTGAGGAATTCCCCGTCCGTTATCCGCGCGCCCTGACCGCGACACCGCATCCGTTCCCGCCATCTGACTATGCTTTAGTCATTGGGCGATCACACGGTTGTCACCAAGCCTGAGTATCTTTCATCAGCGTCGGGTGCGTCGGAAGTCACATTAGTCCCTCGTTCGGGGTTCTTATGGGTTCCGGCCGATTCCGCGAGCCAGCCGGGAAAATCCGGCGGGCCGAGATAAGAAGTAAATAAAAGTAATGGCCGGACGCATCGGCGCATGGCGACATGAGGCCGGCAGCGTGCGTGCAACTCAGGGGACACGGCGCGCAATGGACGAAGAAACATTCCTGCAAGTGGAAGACCGGGACCGGCTCGTCTGGGTATTCGAGTCTTCGCTCCAGGTCAAGAACCAGCCCGGCTTTTTTTTATGGGGGCAGGGCGCGCTGCAAATGCTGATGCCCCACGAGATCATGATCTGCGGCGTCAAGAATGGCGGCAGCCGATCGTTCCAGGTGCGGCGATTTTCCAGTTGCCGCTATTTCAGGGACGAACATTTCCAGGCGGCTTGCGATCCCCACACCGGCATCGTGTCGCGAGGCGTTTCGCAATGGATGCGCAGCGGCCAGCCGTGCTTCATTGTCCCGGGCGCGGACGAAGAAACCGACAAGCTGCTGCTGCAGAGCGAGCTCAAGAATCTGGTCCTGCACGGTGTCTGGGGGCCGGACGCCGATGTCTGCGGTTACTTCGGCTTCTCGCGCACCTCGCTGCAGCAAAACGCGCGGACCATCCGCCTGGTCGAGGTACTCGTTCCGATCGTTTATGTGACGTTCCTGCGGGTATTGTCGAGCGATTTCAAAACCGACGATGACGGATTGCGCGTCAGCAGCCTGGTGACCCGCCGCGAAGTCGAAATCCTGGGCTGGATCAAGGAAGGCAAGACCACGGCGGATATCGCCGGCATCCTCCGACTGAGCCCGTTCACGGTCAAGAACCACGTGCAGAACATTCTCAAGAAGCTCGGCGCACGCTCGCGCAGCCATGCCGTGGCCCAGGCCATCAACCTCGGCTTGCTCCACAGCGGCGGACGCATCTAGACGCCCACTTCGTTTTTATCGCGTGCGAGGCCAGTCGAACCCATGCACAACGTATTATTCATCGACGTGCGCAATGCTTCCCGCAGCATCATGGCGGAGGCCATCACAAACAATCTCGCCATCGGCAAGGGGCGGTTTCGGGCCTTCAGTGCGGGTAGCCATCCTGCCGACGAACTGAACCGCCATGCACTGGAGCAGATTCGCTACGCCGGACTGACGTCATTCGGCCTCCTCACCAAAAACTGGAACGAGTTCGCCGTGGCGGGCGCACCGGTCATGGATTTCGTATTCACCGTGTGCGACGAGCCGCTCCTGCAGGCAGCCCCCGCGTGGCCCGGCAATCCGATCGTCGCGATCTGGTCGCTGGCCGATCCCGGCTCTATCATCGGCAATGAAGCGGAAATCCGTCGCGCCTATTCGCGCGCCTTTATTTATCTCTACAACCGCATCAACATTTTTGCCAGCCTGCCGCTGGAGAACCTGGACAGGGGTGGATTGCAGCGCAGGATAGACGAGTTCAACCAGGACAACTGAATCCGTCCCGCGCGCGTCGTCAGGATGCACTTCCCGTGCGTAACTCGTAACTCCGCAGCGCGCGTATGAACGACTCGGCCGCGTGATCGATCGCGAAGCGTTCCGCGAACACCGACTTCGCCGCGTCACGCATGCGCAGCCAGAGTCCCGGGTCCACCTGCAGCCATTGCTCCAGCAGGCGCCGTGCCCCGGCCACGTCATCGGGTTCGACGAAGCCGGCGCCGCCTTGAAGAATTTCCCGCCAGATGTTTACCTGGTTCGATATCAGCACGGGCACACCGCAAGCCAGCGCTTCGGCGACGGCGATGCCGAAGTTTTCCTGGTGCGAGGTGAGCACGAAGGCGTCGGCAGCGTGGAAAGATCCCCATTTCAGGTCGCCGCCCAGCATGCCGGTCCAGGTGATGCGCTCCGCCAGCCCGAGACGCGAGGCCAGCGCCTGCATCTCGCGTCCGTAGGCGTGGTCGTGCGGTCCCGCCATGACGAGGTGAATATGTTTTGTTCTGTCCGATGGCAGTTGCGCGATCACCGATGCCAGGGCACGAAACAGCAGGTCCGGGCCTTTTTTTTCGTGCACGCGGCCGAGGAAGAGCAGACAGCGTTTGTCCTTCAGGTGGGGGAAGCGTTGCAGGAACAGCGCGCGCTGGCCGGGTGCATCGCCGGCGGGCGCACGCGTTCCGTAGTCGACGACGCGTTCATCGCACTTATAGAGCCAGAACGATTCACGGGCGAGGCGCCGTTCTTCTTCGCAGGTAAACAGCACCGCCGCCGCGTCGCGCAGCACGCGATATTCCGCCCACGGCCAGTACAGCCATTTCTTCAAATGCTTCAAGGGATAGGTGCGCTTGAACCATGGATCGAGCATGCCGTGCGTGAAGACGAAGTACGGAGTGGTCGTGCCGCGCAGGGCGCGCCATACGCCGAAGGACGAGTACTGCCACAACCCGTTGACGACCACCATGTCGTATGCGTGCCGATGCTCGCGCAGCCAGGGCACAAGCCGCGGCGAATAGCGATAACTTGCAGTGCCAGGCCCGAGCGCGTGGCAGCGCACCGGACAGTGCGCAACCCACGGGCTGGCCGGATCGTCGAGCGAAACCACTTCCACCGTGTGGCCGTGTTCGAAGTTGACGGCGGCGAGTTGCTTCAGGCCTTCGATCGGGCCGCCGCCGGCGGGGTTGACCGAAGAGATGGAATGCAGGATGCGCAAGCCCATGGCGTGTCGTGCGGATTGTTGCGATTGGCGGCGATGAATCGCCGGATGGCGGTACTTTATCCCTCCATTTGCATCCGCAATGTGACATTAGCGGTGCGACCCGATTTTTCAGTGCAAGTCATCGAAAACGTCTAGTGGTTGCTGCATGATGGCGCCTGGACGCCCACGGCGTAACAATCCCGCAACAGGAATCGCATGAATCTGGTCAACGCAATATCGGATGCCGGCGACAGCGCCGTACTGATTCCACTCGCAACATTGCTCGTCGTCATCCTCTGGCGCTACCAGACCCGGGCCACGGCATCCACGCTGGTCGTTGCTCTGGCTGCTTGCGCGAGCGTCATGGTCGTACTGAAGCTGGTATTGATTGCTTGCGGGCAAAGCTGGCACGCGGGGATGGTCAGTCCGAGCGGCCATGCCAGCATGAGCGCCGCGATCTACGGCGCGCTCGGCATTGTCGCGGCCAGGCAGGTGCCGCGCTGGCGGTTGGCGATCGTCCTCTGCAGCGGGTTCGTGATAGCGGCCATCGCCGTTTCGCGAGTCATGCTCGGCGCGCATTCCTATGCGGAAGTGGGGCTGGGATTTCTGGTCGGCGCGGGCGCGCTATGGCTTTTCGCGGTGCGCTATCTGCGCCTGCGCACGCCACCGGTGAACCTGCTGGTGCTGGCTACACTGACCCTTGCAACGATCGTGCTGCTGAATGGCACACATCTGCAGACCGAGTTTGTGTTGCGCAAGCTGGCGTTGTTCGGCCGGACGTCGACCGGGGTGTGCCTGGACGGGTGACTGCCGCGTCCGGGTACACGTGGCACGAGCGGAATCTAATGAGGTGATCGGTTGCACGTCGCCACCAGTGCCTGGACGCTGAATCCCACCGGTGCCTCTCCGCGCTGGTTGCGTTCCCACATGGTGATGTAAGCCGATTCGAGGTGTCTACGGTAGAGGTCGCTGTCGAATAACGGATGCGTTTGCCGGTTTATCGCGAGCCGCGCGCGGAGGTCGGCAAGCATTTCGGGTGAGGCGGCGATGCTGCAGGCAAGGGATTCATAGCCTTCCGGGTTCTGCGTAATCAGCTCGGGCAAGCCGACGGACTGCAGCAGACTGGCGGCCACGCGGCCCGCGAATGCATTGCCTGCGCACGTCAATACGGGCAATCCGGCCCATAGCGCGTCCGCCGCGGTCGAGTGTGCGTTGTAGGGCAGGGTATCCAGAAACAGGTCGGCGAGCTGTGTGCGTGCAAGGTGTTCCGCAGTCGTCGTGGTCCGTGGCGCGAAGATCAGCCGCTCCGCGGCCACGCCTCTTGCCAATGCCTCAAGCCGGAGGTTTCCCTGCATCGCATCGTTGTACGAGCGCAGCCATAGCACGCTATCGGGCGTGCGCTTCAGGATGCGCATCCAGACATCGAAGATGGCTGGATTGATCTTGAAACTGCTGTTGAATGCGCAAAAAACAAAGCCCTGTTCCGGCAGTCCGGCCTGCGAACGCGACGGGATTTCGGCGAACGGACTCGTATCGTCGTAGGGAAGATAGGCGTGAGGCAGCCGGACGATGCTTTCCGTGTAGGCATGCGCTTCCTCCGGTGGAATGACGCGCGCATCCGCGACCATGTAGTCGATGAACCCGGCGCCGGACGTTCCGGGAAATCCGAGGTAGTTCACTTGTACCGGTGCCGGCCGATAAGCGAGTATGCCGAGGCGTCCCCCCGTGGTATGGCCGTTCAGATCCACGGCGATATCGATCTCCAGTTCGCGCAGCTTTGCCGCCACTTCGCGATCGTCCAGCCGCGAAGCATCGTGAAAATGCGCGAACGCGCGCGTCAATCGTTCCCGCATGCGGTCGCCCGCGGGCGCGGCTTCGAGGGCGATCGCGAATGTGTCGAAGCGATCGCGGTCGTGGCGTTCGAACAATCCGGCGGCGACATGGGCGACGGGGTGTTCGCGAAAATCCGACGAGAGGTAGGCAATTCTTATCCTGTCGTGCCTGTATTTCGAACTTGCGTTCATTCGCACGACGGGCTGTGGATGATGTTCGTCGACATAGGCACGGGTGCAAGCCAGCTGGTCCGCGGGCGAAGCAAGAAAGAGCTGGGCTTGCAGTGGATCCACGGCGCAACCGCCACCCGCGGCGATTTCGGCGATCTGTTCGGTACGCTGGTGATAGCCCTTCCAATCGCCACAGTTGAGATTCGCGTACAGCGCCATGCCGGAAACGTAGGGTAGCGCCGACGATAGTCGCATGGCATCGCCGAATGCCGCGGCGGCCTCGTCGTATCGCGAAGTGTTCAGGAGCACCGTCCCGCGGTTGAAATGAGTCGAAGCCGAGGCGGGGTCGAGGCGAATGGCTCGATCGAAATGAACCAGGGCGTCCTGCAGGCGATTCAACTTCAGAAGCACCTGGGCGAGATTCTGGATGACTTCGACGAAGGTTGGCGCTAACTGCATGGCGTGATTGAACACCACTTCGGCCTCGGCGTAGCGAAACAGTCCGGCAAGGGCCAGGCCGCGATTGTTGAGCGCTTCCGGGCTTAAAGCATCGAATACCAGGGCCCGATCCGCGCTCGCCAGCGCGTCTTCGAATCGTTTCAGCCGCAACAGCGCCGCACTGCGGTTATTGTGGGCTTCGGGAGAGTTCGCCCCGGCGAGCAATGCGCGGTCGAAATCGGCCAAGGCATCTTCGAAACGTTTCTGTTGCAGATGGACGTTTCCGCGATTGCTCAGGGCCGCAAAGAAGCCGGGCCGAAATTCCAGTGCCCCGTCGAGGCTGCGAAGGGCTTCGTCGTGCCTCCCCAGCTTCAAGAGCGCCAGTCCGTGGTTGCTGAGCGCTTCGGCAAATTTCGGATCAACGGCCAACGCGCGATCGAGGCTCGCCAGCGCATCGTCCGTGCGACCGACTTCAAGCAGCGCGTTGCCGTGGTCGTTGAACAGGCCCGCCGAATCCGGTCTCAGAACCAGCGCCCGTTCAAGGGCATCGATGGCTCCATTCATGTCGCCGAGCTGAAACAACGCGCGCGCGCGGTCATGCAAGGTTTCGACATCGCCTGGGCTGGCCCGGTGCGCGCGTTCGAGGATTGCTGCTGCCTCCTTGTTCCGACCCATGACCAGCAGCGCCCGCCCGAGACCGGAAAGCGCCAGAGGAAGGTCTGGATCGAGCCTCAGGGCGCGATCGAAAGGGGCCAGCGCCTGCTCCGGTCTGTTGGACTCAAGGTAGGCATTGCCGAGGTTGGAATGCGCCATCGGCTGATCCGGATTCACTGCCAGCGAGCGGGCAATCAGGTCGATCCCGGCCTGCACGCTTCCCTGGCGCAGGGCCGCGAGGCCGCGCAAATGCAGGGCGTCGCACTGGCGCGGGTCCATCTGCAGGATTTCCCGGCAGAGCCGGTCCGTTTCGCGACTCTGCCCCTGTTGATAAGACGCGATCGCTCGCTGTAATTTCAATGCAACAACCGACATTCAGTGTTCCTGCTATGTGGAGTGGCGCGGCCCGGTTGCGGCGCCGATGAACCCATTAGGCCGCATGCAGATGACGAAATTATTTATCGAAGCGCGGTGTCGATCGCGACCGCGGACTCGAGTGAAAAATGTTTGTAACGCTGTGCTCCTAAGATGCCTGGTTCCGGGGCTTTCACCGCGCGTACCGTTGCATCCGACCCCATCGACCGAAAACGCGCCGGTCATGTTGCTCCAATTGGCACACAGGAGTTCGACAAGATGATCCAGACCACAGAGGATGCGATTTCCCTGGCGGAGGCTGTACAGATCGCCGCCCGGTTCCAGGAGAGCGGCGATTTCAGGACCGCCGCACGGGTCTATCACGAGATACTGCGGCAACAGCCCGGAAACGCCGATCTGGCGTACGCGGCTGCGGCTTGCGAATTTCAGCTGGGCAATTTCACTGACGCGGAAAAGCAATTTCGCGCGGCACTCGATCGGGAACCGGCGCGGGCGGAATATCACCTGGCGCTCGGTCGGACTTTCAAGCAACAGGGAAAATTCTCTGACGCCATTGCGTGCTATCGCAACGCACTCGCGCTTTTCCCGGAACGCGTCGATGTATTGATCAGCCTCGGCATCGTCCTGTGGCGCGACCACCAGGCGCCCGAAGCGGTGGCAGTGCTGGACCAGGCCTTGAGATTGGCCCCCGATTCGTTCGAAGCGGCGGTCAACTGCGCAAACGCGCTGGTGCGGCTGGAACGCCACGACGAAGCGATTGCGATGTACCGGCGGGCGGTTGCATCGCACGCGGACAGTGCCGACGTTCACAATAATCTGGGCAAGGCCCTGATCGCCACAGGCCAGACGCAAGAGGGTCGTGCCTGCTTTGAGCGCGCGCTCGAACTGCGACCCGACCATCCCGAGGCGTTGTTCAATGTCGGGGATCTGCTGTTTTTTTCGGATCGGGTCGGCGAAGCCGAGAAATACTACGCAGGCGCGGTCGCATCGCGTCCCACGTTCACCGAGGGCCACATGGCGCTCGGGCGGGCCCGCTTTGACGCTGGCCGCTTTCAGGAGGCCCTCGACTGCTTCGATCGCATGGCGGCGGCCGCGCCGGCCTCGCCAGCCGCACATAGCTGGCGCGGCATCGTGCTTCGCGAAATGCAAAGGCCGCAGGAGGCCGTTCGCGCGTTCGAGGAAGCCACGGCGTTGTCGAAGCAGCGTGACGAGGGCTATGCGCTGCTCGGTACCACTTACCGGCAATTGGGCGACAACCGCAATGCAGAAGAATTTGCCAACCGGGCACTCGAAACGAATCCGCAGAATCCACCCGCGCTGAATCTGAAAGGCAATCTCGCGCTGCACGCGGGTAAAGTCGGAGAAGCGCTGGCGTGGTTTTCGAAGGCCGCCGCCGCCGATGTCGACCTGCCGGTGTATGCGCAGAACGCGTTGTTCGCGATGAACTACGTGGACGGCCTTGACGCAGAGGCCCTGTCCGGCGCGCATCGTCAATGGGGGCAGCAGCAGGCGACGCGATCGATCGCGCGACCACTGCCCCATAGGTCGGCGGCGCGCAGGCGCTTGAAGGTCGGATTGGTTTCACCGGATCTGATTTCCCATTCGGTGGCGCACTTCGTAGCACCGCTGCTGCGGCGGTTCGACCGCGACAGCATGGAGATCTACTGCTATGCCAATAATCGTAAATCGGACGCGGTGACGGAATCGTTCCGCAAGCTGGCCACCGGCTGGCGTGGCATCGCCGGCAAGAATGACGAATCGGTTGCGCAGTTGATCCGGCACGACGGCATCGATGTGCTGATCGATCTGGCAGGGCACACCGCGGAGAACAGGCTGGGCGTTTTTTCGCTGGCCCCCGCGCCCATACAGGCGACCTGGCTCGGTTATCCGACCACGACCGGCCTGCCGGCAATGCAGTTTCGCATCAGCGATGACGTGGTCGATCCCACAGGGGAGTTTGGCGTCAATACCGAATCGGTGCTGCGTCTCCCGCACAGTTATTTCTGCTACATGCCGGCGAACGAGGCGCCGCCGGTTGCATCGTCGCCATTCGTGTCGCGCGGATATCCGACCTTCGGTTCCTTCAACAATCTCGCGAAAATGACACCGGTTACTTTCCGCCTGTGGGCCAATGTGCTGGATGGCGTGCCCGCGTCACGATTGATATTGAAGAATGCGTCGCTGGCGGATGCGGATGTGCGCAACGACATTTACGGGCGGCTCGCGCAGGCAGGAATCGACCCGCAGCGGGTGGAACTCAAGGGCTTCGAAGTCGAGCGAACGCGACATCTGATGCTCTACAACGAGATCGACATTTCACTGGATACGTTTCCGTACAACGGCGCGACCACGACTTGCGAGTCGCTCTGGATGGGTGCCCCGGTCGTGAGCCTGCGCGGGCAGACGCATGCCTCGCGCATGGGGGCCAGCATACTGACGGCGGCGGGACAAGCCGACCTGATCGCGACCGACGAAGAAGAATACGGCCTGATCTGCCGGCGACTGGCGGGCGACGCGACCTCACTCGCTCAACGACGCGCCGGGCTTCGTGCCACGCTGGAATCTTCGCCGCTGATGGACCACAACGCGTTCGTCCACGATTTCGAGGATCTGTTGCGGGGTGAGTTTGAACGCATCGCCACCTGACCCCAGTCAGCAGGGCTTCACCTACATCGGCCTGATGCTGTTCGTCATGCTGCTCGGTATCGGACTGGCATTCGTCGGCACCGTATGGCAGACGGTGGCGCGGCGCGACAAGGAGCGGGAACTGCTGTTCGTCGGCGACCAGTACCGTAAGGCGATCGAGGCTTTTCGCGAGCACAACCGAGGCGCCGATGACGGATATCCGAAAAATTTCGGCGAATTGCTGCTCGATCCGCACCGGCCAAAGCCGCAGCGCTATCTTCGCAAAGCCTACCTCGATCCGCTGACAGGCAGTGCGGATTGGGGCCTCGTCAAAACGGCGAAGGGCGGCATTGCCGGCGTCTATAGCCTCGCCGACGGCGAGCCCGTCAAGCTGACCGGCTTTCCGGTTCAGTACGAAAGCTTTGTCGGGGCCGGAAACTACGCGGCGTGGAAATTCATCGCGGATCCCGGAGACGGGCCGGCCGTCGCGCTGTCGACGACCGATGCGAACGCACCTCCGGCGCCACCGCAGATTCCAGTCAATACGCCTCCGCCATTGCCCGAGCGGGAACCGGGCAAGGATCCTTCCTGCGAGTGGGTGGCCGCGAACGATCAGCGCGTGTGCAATCTGGAAAAAATAAAATGGCGCGATAGCGCGGTCGCTTGCTTTGCGTCGGCCGGTGAGCGCGCTGCGTATTGCGCGTCGGGTGTGCGTCCGGCCGATCTCCCGCCGCTGACCATTCGTTACGGTACCGCCCCGTCAATGACAACTCTGCAATGAACAACTAGCACTTTTGGACTAGTTTCACGCGGGGCGGAAAATTTTCTTGCTCCGCGAATTCCTTCTTCGTCGCAACGCAATCCACTGGCACGTCGTCGACAAACGACAAACAGCGCATGCACACCCCGACAAGACTGGCTTGCGTAGAGAGAAGTGCCTAGCTTTCCCGGTCTCCCGCCACGACTGCACGTCAACCAGCCTTGTTAATTTGTTCGCCGGGCCAAGAGCTCGCGCAGGCGAAGGTGATGGCTTAAATGTTTTCGGGTGTTCAATCTTACGGAGATCTGCGAATGAACAAAATGAAATTCAAACTGCTAATGGTTGCCGTCACTGCCGCGCTGGGTGTTTCCAGCCAGGCGATGGCGGCGTACACCAACGGAAACGGGGCCACCGGCTCGTCCCTGATCCTGAACGTGTTCGATTCCACCACCAACGAGTCGTATTCCGCGACGCTCGACATTTCACCGAACAATCTGACCTACGGTACGTTTAACGGCGGAGCTTCCTTCACCGCTCTGGCCAGCAACAGCACGTTCACCAGC
>JBDTTE010000056.1:0-15330 GCA_039930785.1 Betaproteobacteria bacterium
GTTCCTTTTCTTGGCCGATCAAGAAAAGGAACTAGCTGCCGGGCTACCCCCGGCCTACTTCCTGGATTCCCATTCAAATCCAAGACCGCCTACCCCTTGCTTGAGAAACTCCAGCGCCTCCTCCGCCAACTTCTCTTCGCCCTTGATGCCGAGTTCGATGCGGCGGCCGGCGGGGGTGAAGCTGGGCAGGCTGAAGAGCTTGAGTGCGGGATAGCGTGCGATGCAGTCGTTCATCAGGTCGATGAGCTGGCTTTCGCCGGCGTCCTTGACGACGATGGCGAGATCGACCGGTGGTGTGGTGCTGTGCAGGTGCGGGTATTCGGTGTCGAGCACCCATTCCATCATCGGCCAAGCCATCTCCGGGAAGCCGGGCAGGAAGTGGTGCTGCGCGTAACTGAATCCGGGCACGCGGTTGTACGGGTTCGGGATGATGCGGCTGCCGGCCGGGAACACACCCATCTGGATGCGTTTGGGATAGGCCTCCGCACCGAAGCGCGCCTCGATCTCGCGCTGCGCGTCAGGGTGCAGCTGCAGCGCGACGCCCGCGGCTTTCGCGGCGCATTGCCGCGTGTGATCGTCGGGCGTGGCCCCGATTCCGCCGAAGCTGAACACGATGTCTTCACGCGCGAGCGTGCTGGTCAGCACTGCCGTGATGATGTCCGGATCGTCTGGCAGGTACATGCTCCATCCGAGCGCGAGGCCGCGTGCCTTCAGCAGCGCGATGATCTTCGGGAAGTGCTTGTCCTGGCGCTTGCCGGACAGGATTTCGTCGCCAATGACGAGGGCTCCAAACACGTTGCGGCTCCGATGGGGGATTGAGGCCGGCGAGTTTGCGGCTGACCGCGAACGGCCGTCAAGGCGCGAAGCAAAAATGCGGCATTGACAAGCCATCGCGCTCTTGGCGAAAATGGTTCGAATTAGAACTAATCGCCCGGAAACCCGCGTTATGCCTAAAGAGCAGTTCATTAGAACTTTGCGTTCGCTGGCTGAATGCTTCCAGGCTTTCGAGGCTTATTCGAGCCTGCACGTGCAAAAGCTTGGCCTTACGCCCGCTCAATTCGATATCGTCGCCACGCTCGGCAATACGCCGGGGATGACCTGCAAGGAACTCGGCGAAAAAACGTTGATCACCAAGGGCACGCTGACCGGCGTGCTCGATCGCATGGAGGAGCGCGGCCTGATCCGGCGCGGGCCATCCGATGCCGATCGGAGGCAGGTCTTCGTTACGCTGACCCCACAGGGCAACCGCACCTTCGATCGCGTGTTCCCGCCCCACGTCAGCCATTTGAAAACTGCGTTCACGGCGTTGTCACCACGCGAACTGGACCAGGCGGCGCAATTGCTGGACAAGCTTGGCGGTGCTTTGCGCGAAGCGCGCGGTGAATACCTGGTAAGGGCGGCCTGACATGGCAACCGGCGCGCAGCGTTACACCAACGTGGCGATCGCGCTGCACTGGCTGATCGCGCTGACAATCCTTTGCACGTTCCTGCTGGGCCTGTACATGTCGGACCTGCAACTATCGCCGGCCAAGCTCAAGCTGTACTCGTATCACAAATGGATCGGGGTCACGATATTCCTGCTGGTACTCGCACGCATCGCGTGGCGGTTGGGCCATCGGCCGCCGATGCCGCCGGCCTCCATGCCGGCGTGGCAGCACAGCGCCGCCAGCATCGCCCACTTTTTTCTGTACGCATTGACCCTGGCCATTCCGCTGTCGGGCTGGCTGATGAGTTCCGCGACCGGCTTCCAGGTCGTGTACCTCGGCGTGCTGCCGATTCCCGACCTGCTCGGCAAGGACAAGGCGATGGCCGAACAATTGAAGGAATTGCACGAAGCGCTGAACTGGCTGATGGTGGTGGTCGTGGCGCTGCACGTCGCGGCCGCGCTCAAGCACCATCTCGTCGATCGCGACGATGTACTTGCACGCATGCTGCCGTTCGTCAAACCGAGGAGTCCCGCAAAATGAAACTCGCCAATTTTTCCACCGTATTGCTGCTCAGCGCGGCGACCGTGTGTTGTGGATCCGCATTTGCGGCAGCCGGCGTCGACTACGCCAAAAGCGAGATCGTCTTCATCTCGAAGCAGATGAACGTTCCGGTGCAGGGTCGTTTCAAGAAGTTCACCGCGCAAATCGTCTTCGACGAAAAGAATCTCGCTGCGTCGAAAGCCGACATCGAGGTCGACCTCGGCAGCATCGACACGGGCAGCGCTGAGGCCGACGCCGAAGTCGGCAAGAAGGCCTGGTTCAATACCAGTGCTTTTCCTGCTGCGAAATTTTCCTCCACTTCGGTCACCTCGCCCGGCGCCGGAAAGTACGAAGCCCGCGGCAAGCTTTCCATCAAGGGCATCGGCCGGGACATCGTCGCCCCGTTCACCGTCAAGCGCGCCGGAGACGTCACGACTTACGAAGGCGGCTTCATCCTCAAGCGCCTGCAATTCACGATCGGCGACGGGCCCTGGTCCGACACCGACACCGTGGCGGACGATGTGCAGGTGAAGTTCCGCATCGTCACCACGGGCAATAAATAAGAACGCGTTCCGCGCGATCAGCGGCAAGCGACAACCAGCAGTTCCATTCAACCAGAGACCAAGGAGATTCCTTTTGAAAAACCTGTTCGCAGCCGCTCTCATCAGCGCGGCGATAGCCGCACCGGCGGCCGCCGCCGATTCCTACACAGTGGACCCCGGCCACACGTACCCGAATTTCGAGGTCAATCACCTCGGCTTCTCGGTCATGCACGGTCGCTTCGGCGCCACCACCGGGAAAATCACGCTCGATCCCGCGGGCAAGAGCGGCAGCATGGAAATCACGATCGACGCGACATCGATCGACACCGGGCATGCCAAGCGCGACGCACATTTGAAGAGCGAAGAGTTCTTCAATGTTGCCAAGTTCCCCACGCTGAGCTACAAGTCGACGAAGCTCAAGTTCAATGGCGACAAGCTCGTCGGCGCCGATGGGGAGTTGACGATGCTGGGCGTCACCAAGCCGGTGCCCTTGACGGTGACCGGGTTCAATTGCGCCCCGCATCCGATGACCAAGAAGCCGATGTGCGGCGCGAATGCCACGGCGAGCCTGAAGCGCAGCGATTTCGGGTTGAGCGCCTATGTTCCCAATGTGGGCGATGACATCAAGATCAGCATCGAAGTGGAAGCCGCCAAGGACTGACCGGCAACCGTGCAGAAAATAAAAAGGCCGCCATTGGCGGCCTTTTTATTGAGAAATGACTTCCTGCGCCAGTTATTGCTCGCACATATCCGGGCCGGCTTCCTTGCAGGCGACGCGACTGTGTTCCGGATTCGAAACGCAGTGGTAAAGCGTGTTCTTGCATTTTGCGCACCACTGGGTCGTGGAGCCTTCGCGCGTATAACGGGTCTTGACGATGTCGACGCTGATCGTACGGCAACCCGTGGCATCAGCGGTCAATGCGGACTGGGTCTTGCAGCCGGCGACGCAGCACAGCAGCGCAACCGACACGAACCATCGTAGTTTCATGGGGGTTTCCGGATACGGGAAGCGCAGGCTCGCCGGCCCGCGCATGGATCAGTTATGGATGTAGCTCTCCAGCTGGCGGATGACAAATTCCTTCTCGGAGAGCATTTCCTTGACGATATCGCCGATAGACACCACGCCGATCACTTTCTTGTGATCGAGCACTGGCAGGTGGCGGATGCGCTTGTCGGTCATCAGGCCCATGCAGTCTTCGACGGTTTGCTCCGGGCGCACGCAGACTACTTTCTCGGTCATGATCTCGCGCACCGGCGTGTCTTTCGACGACTTGCCCTGCAGCACGACCTTGCGCGCGTAGTCGCGCTCGGAAAATATTCCGGCGAGATGGTCGTTGTCGATCACGACGACCGCACCGATCTCTTTTTCCGCCATGACCTTCAGCGCGTCGAGGACGGTGCTGGACGAAGGCACGGAGACAACGCTGTGGCGCTTCGACTCCAGAAGTTGCTGGACTGTTTTCATGCTTCCTCCTCGAAACAGTTCCTGCCTGAATCATTATCGTTGTTATCGGACCAGTTTAGACCAGCGTCACCGAATAGCAAAGCGTGCCGCCAGCCTTCAGGCTTCCCGGCGCGGCTTCTTGACCCACAGGACGGGTTGCGCCTTGACCGGCCGCGGCGCGACGCCCTGCCCGACCAGCGTCTTGTCCAGTTCCTTGCCGGCATCGTCCGCGAGGGCAGCCTCGCGGGCAGCATGCACCGCGGCGACGCGCGCCTGTGGGTCGGCGAACCCGCCGCCAACCGCCACATGTTCGAGGATGTGCAGCAGATTCTCTTTGCCGCGGTCGTTGGTGCCGCCGTAACCCTTGATCAACCGCCCGCATAGCGCGACTTCCTGGCCCAACGACCAGTCCTGGTGCGTAGCCTTTTCGATGCCGGAGAGCCAGCGGTCGATCGCGGCCTGTTCCAGTGCGAAGCGGTTGCCACGCCGGCGCAGCCACTTCAGGCTGCCCAGTACGCGCAGCGCCAGGAAGCCCGACACGGTATGCACGCCAATCTTCAGCGGCAGCGCGAAGGGTTTGCGTCCGTCCTGCTGCCTGCGCCTGTCCCACTGGATCGCGGCGCGCGCCCAGCGTTTAGGCAACAGCCCGGCCAGTTCCGGCACGCCGGGCTTGAAGTGGTCATAGATGCGCACCAGTTCGCGGTCCTGCGCCTTGACCTCCTGTCGCACTCGCGCAAAACGACTGGCGCGACACTTAAGATCCGCCACGCGCACCACATCGTCGAACGCCATCCACAACGCGAGCGCACGCGCCGTTTCGCGCGTGATCGCGAAACCGCCGTTGCCAGTGGGGTCGGCCGCGCGCTCGGCTTCGAGAACGCGCTTCAGGCGCTGCACATACAGCGCGGCATAGTCTCTATCCTGATATTCGATCATCCGCGCATGTCCCGCGCTGAGCATGTCGTGGGTGCGCAAGGGAAACGCGGTCGCGACTGCGGCGGGTAGCGTGGATGCGGGCACGGGACTCGCGATCGCCACCTGCACATCGTGCGCGGCCATATCGCGCCCGGAGGATACGATATCGAACGCGCGTGCAAAACCGCGCAAACTTTGCTCGGCGCCCCGACCGGATTGGCGGATCGTCTGTTCGAAGGCCTCGCGCGCGAGCGGCAGCGCACCGCTGCCGGCTATCGAACCGAACAACACCGCGCTCAATACCGTGCCGGCCTCCTGCGCCACCGTGGACATGTCGAAGATGCGCGCGCTGCGGCTGTGCGCGCGCACGATCTCCAGCAGGTTCTCCACGGACGCACGCCCGTCGGCGAGCTGCAGCTTTTCCGCGGTCGTCAGGGTGCGCGAACTGGAGCTCACCACCAGGGTGCGTTCGGCGTTGGCCATGCCATTGCCGATGTGGCGCACGGTCTCCAGCAATTCTGAAGAGACCAGCACGTCCAGCGCGCCGGGCACCGGGTACAGGCTGAACACAGGCTTGCGCCCGCCGAGGTTGGCGACCGGCTCGGGAAACATCTCGAAGTAATACGTCGTCGACCCCGTGCGCTGCGCGACGCCGGGAATGGAGGTGCTCTGCGCCGCGTAACCGCTGCGCGTTGCCGTATCCACCAGCCATTCGGCGAGGACGCCGCCGCCCTCCCCGCCCAGTGCGCAGATCAGCAGGGTGATCGGCCGGCGCTCGGCGATGTTCATGCGGGTTGAAACCAACGCAGCACCGTGCCGCGCAATCCATCGAGCAGGCGTTCGTGCAACTTCGGGTTGCGGATGATCTCGGCACGATAGAACGACGGGCACAGGGTCGCGGCGTGGGCGTTCTCGCCGCAAAGTCCGCACCCGACGCAGCCGTCGATGACGGTTGCGACCGGATCGATGCGTAGCGGATCCGTGCTGTCCTTCAACGTCAGGGTCGGACAGCCCGACAGGCGGATGCAGGCGTGGTCGCCGGTACAAACGTCTTCATCCACGCCGTATTTCACGCGCACTACGCGTTTGCCCGCCTTCAGCAGCCCCGCGATCCACGGACGGACGCGGCGCTGCCGCTCGAGCTGGCATTCGCCTTCGGCGATGATGACCTTCAGGCCATTGAAGTCGGACGTGAATGCATCGTCGAAGGTGTCGCGCATTTTTTCGACGTGATAGGTATGCACGGTGCGCATCCACTGCACACCCATGCCGGTCAGCGTTTTTTCGATCGTGAGATTGCGATGGACCAGGCTTTGTTGCTTGTCTTCGGCGGACATCTTGTCGTTTTCGTCCGGCGTCGAGATCAATTCCTGCGTACCGGTCGCCGACGTATAGCCGTTCTTGAAAATGACCAGCACCGCGTCGTCGCCATTGAACAGCGCCGACTGCACGCCAGTCAGCAGGCCGTTATGCCAGAAGCCGCCATCGCCCATCACGGACAGGACGCGCCGCTTCATCATCGGTGACACGCCGGCGCGACTGGCCAGGCTCATGCCATACCCGAGGATGGAATGCCCGAACGAGAACGGCTCGAAGGTCGCGAACGAATGGCAGCCGATGTCGCCGGCGATATGCGTCGCGCCCACATCGCGCTGCGACAGTTTCAGTGCAGCGAACACGGGACGCTCCGGGCAGCCAACGCAAAATTGCGGCGGACGCGCTGGCAGGGGTGCGACGAGTTGTTGCGCGATTTCCTGGCGACGCTTCGCATTGCTGCGCAGCCAGGCCTTGCCCGATTCCGCCGCGCCGCCGGGCAAATAGCGATCGACAAATTTTTCCAGTCCACCGGCCATGACTTCAGCGGTGTACTCTCCGGCGGCAATCAGCATGTCCTTGCCGTGGATGGTCGTATTGATGTCGAGGCGACGCAGCGACGCGAGGATTTCCTGTTCGATGTACTCCGGTGTGCCCTCCTCGACGATCAGAACGGAACGTTTGCCGAGGCAGAACTGCGCGATCTCCTCCGGCACCAGCGGGAACGTGACGTTGAGCACGAGGATCGGAATCTGGCTCTCGCCGAACGCGTCGGCCAGGCCAAACTGTTGCAGCGCTCGGATCAGCGAGTTGTACAAGCCACCCTGCACGATGAAGCCGACGTCGTCGCGCGGGCCGGTAAACAATTCGTTCAGATGATGCTCGGCGATATAGCGCCGCGCGGCCGGAATGCGCGATTCGACTTTCAGTTTTTCGTGGCGGAAGGTCACGGGCGGATGCGCAAGCCGCGTGTAGTCGAACTTTGCCGGTTCTTCCATGAGATGCCGTGTCGAAATGGCCGGCGCGACATTGTCTTTGCAGACGAAGCTGCCGCGCACGTGGCACGCGCGAATGCGCAGCTCCATCAACGCAGGCATGCTAGAAGTTTCCGAGAGGCGGAAGCCCTCCTCCACCATGCGCACCATGGTCGAAAGTTCGGGCCGCGGATCCAGCATCAGCATCGAGGACTTCAGCGCGTAGGCATGCGTGCGTTCCTGGATCACGCTGGCGCCTTCGCCGTAGTCCTCACCGATGACGATGAGCGCGCCGCCGGTGACGCCAGGCGATGAAAGGTTCGACAGCGCGTCCGCCGCGACGTTGGTGCCGACAATGGACTTCCAGGTGACGGCGCCGCGCAGTGGATAGTGGATCGACGCGCCCAGCATGGCGGCAGCGGAAGCTTCGTTCGAACAGGCTTCGACATGCACGCCAAGCGTGTCCATGTACTCCTTGGCCTGGACCATGACGTCGATCAGGTGCGAGACCGGCGCGCCCTGGTAGCCGCCGACGTAGGCCACCCCGGATTGCAGCAACGCCTTGGTGATGGCGAGGATGCCCTCGCCATGGAAGGTCTCTCCCTCGCCCAGGCTCAGCAGGCCGATCTCTTTGCTGAAGGACTTCTCCAAAGCGTCTCCTCGTCTAGTGCTCTCAACCTTACACCCAACGCAGATTCGCGGAGAAACCCACGAGAACGCGGAGGAAATAATGGAAAGGATCTACCTTGCCCGACTTCATCGCCGTCAACTATCTTGAAACGGTCGATAACAATCGAACAATCCTCCTTCGGAATGCTTCCTCTGCGTTCTCGTACCTTTCTCTGCGCCTCTGCGTTGGGTGTAATTCTCAGGATGTACGCATTCATGTTACCCCTGAACTGAGAAAAATCTCGCGGGAGTCTGCTGCGTAACCTCAATTCATCACCAGTCCGCCATCGACGTGGTACGACTGCCCCGTGATGTAGTCGCTGTCCGCACTCGCCAGGAACACCGCCATGCCGTTCAGGTCTTCCGCCTTCTGACTGCGATGCATCGGCACGTTGCGCGTGCGCTCTTTCCATATGGAGCCGATCGGACGCTTTTCGTGCTCGCTCCATTCGCGGTCGATCTGCTTCCACATCTCGGTTTCCACCGCGCCGGGGCAGATGCTGTTGACGGTCAACTTTGGCGCCAGCTCCAGCGCCGCGGTCTGCGTAACGTTGATCGCTGTGGCCTTGCTCGCGGCATAGGCGCCTAGCATGGCGCGGCCGCCGCGACCTGCGATCGAGGCAATGTTGATGATCTTGCCGCAAGGCCGGCCCTCCCCAAGCGGCGCCTGCTTCAGCATATGGCGCGCCCCAGCCTGCAGTGCGAAGAACAAACCCCGCGCGTTGACCGACTGGATGAAATCCCAATCCTCCGGCGTAGTCTCCATGAAGGAGCGCACGCGGATGACGCCGGCGTTGTTGACCAGGATGTCCAGCCGGCCAAAGCTTTTCATCACTTGCTGGATCATGGCCTCGCTCTGCGCCGGCTCGCGAACGTCGACAGCAATAGCCTCGGATCGCACGCCGAGCTCGCGCACCTGCTCGGCCACCGCCTGCGCGGTTTTTTCATCCAGGTCCGCAATCGCAACGTCAGCGCCTTCGCGCGCGTAGCGCAATGCGATGGTCGCGCCGATGCCGCGGCCTGCGCCCGTCACGAGGGCGGTACATCCTTTCAGCCTGCCCATGGTTCCACCTCTATGTCGAATACCATTGAACGCTATTACATCGAAGATCCACTGAATAGGGTTCAAACACAAAACACTTTTACCGATTCTAGATCCTACTTCTCATCACGAAGAGCACGAAGTTCACGAAGGGACACGAAGAAGATCAAAGGAAAGTTAGTGTGCAGCAAGATGAGAAAGCGATCGTCGCCACTCATCGATGCCTTTCTTCTCGACCCTCAAAAAACTCAATTCGTCCGATCGTCCATACGTCATAACGCTTTTCTTCGCGTTCCTTCGTGAACTCAAGGGCACACTTGTGCCGCTAGCGGCGCGTGCTCTTCGTGATGAGAATTGGAGCTTTAGAGTCACGATCCCTCGAGAACAAATCTCCAGCGCATCAAAGGTCGCCCCAGACTTTCTCCACGCGCTTGAACGATACCGGATACGGCGTCTTGAGTTGCTGTGCCCACAGCGAAACGCGCAGCTCCTCGAGCATCCAGCGCAGTTCCTCGAGGTTCGGGTCGCGCAGCCCGCGTGCGCGATCGGTCGTCAGTCGTGTCTGGTAATTCTGCCAATAGCGCGCGAGCTGCTGCTGCCAGTTGGCATCGCGTTCCGGGTTGGATGCGATCTTGTCCACGCGCATGGCGATGGCCTTGATGTAGCGTGGATAGTGTTTGAGGCGATCGAACGCAACCGACGCGAGGAAGCCGGGCGCCAATAGTTCCTTCAGCTGCGCGCGAATGTCCGCCAGCGCCCGCGGCCACGTCGCGTATTGCGGGTTGGCAAGTTTGGTCCGCAGTGCCTGGTGCTCCGCCAGGATCTCGCCACCGATGCGGCAGATTTCCTGGGCAACGTCCATCAAGCGGGTCTTGCCCTTCGCGGTGCGGATTTCGAATTGCTTGCGGTTGCGTATCGGCTCCTGCTCGACAAAAAACGCGCGATCGGAAATGGCCGTGACGAGTTCGTCGCGCAACCGGTCGGCCACCGCCGACTTGTCCTGTTTGCCGCTGCCCTGCTCTTCCAGCAACGAATAGCGCAACTGCATTTCGTTGAAGCCCGGAAGATTCCGCGCCAGGGACTTCATCTGCTCCGGCAGCGCGAGCTGAAACAGTCGGCGCAATCCGCGCCGCGTCGCGGCATCGGCTTCGGCCTCCGTATCGAGCAATGTAAGACCAACCGACTTGCCTTCATCCACGATCGCGGGATAGCCGATCAGCTTGCCCTTGCCGCGGTCGACTTCGATCTGCTCGGGCAATTCGTCGAAGTCCCACGTCACCGAACCCTTGCGCTCGAAAGCCGTGCTGGCAGTCTCGCTGAAGGTGCGCCGCGCCTTGACGCCGAGCTGGTTGCGCAACACCGGCAGGTCACGGCCGCCGGCGATCTCCTGCTCGCGTTCGTCCACGACGCGGAAGTTCATCAGCAGGTGGGGCGGCAGGTCGGCGACATCCCACGCATCCGCGGGCACCTCGACGCCGGTTTTCGCGAATAACGCTTTCGACAGGACTTCGAGTAGCGGGCCATTCTCGGGATCGAGGATCTCCATGCACGACGTCACAATCTGCGGCACGGGCACGAAGTGCTTGCGCAGGCCCTTCGGCAGGCCTTTCAGCAGATGCGTGAGCTTGTCTCGCAGCAACCCGGGCACGAGCCACTCGCAGCGGCGCTCGTCGAGCTGGTTCAGCAGGTGCAGTGGCACGACCATGGTGACGCCGTCGAGCGCATGGCCGGGATCGAAGCGGTAAGTCAGGTCGAAGGTCTGCATGCCGACGATCATTGCGTCCGGAAACAGGTTCTCCGTGACCTGCTCCGCCGCATGCCGCATCAGGTACTCTCGGCTCAGGTACAGCAGCTTCGGATTATCGCGCTCCGCCTGCCTGCGCCATTTCTCGAAATCCACCGTACTGAAGATGCCATCCGGAATGCGTTCGGCGTAAAAAAGGAAAATCGCTTCGTCGTCGACCAGCACGTCGTGGCGTCGCGACTTGTGCTCGAGCTGCTGCACGTCCTCGACAAGATTCCGGTTGTGCTCAAGGAACTCCGCGCGACCGGCATATTGTCCAGCCACCAGCGCGCCGCGAATGAACAGCTCACGCGCTTCCTTCGGTGCGATCGGCCCGTATTGCACGCGGCGCTTTTGCACCACCACGAGCCCGTAAACGCTGACCTGCTCCCAGGCCACGACCGAACCGCTATCCTTCGACCAGTGCGGCTCCCGGTAGCTGCGTTTGGCCAGATGCTCGCCGCTGCGTTCGATCCATTCCGGTTCGATCGCCGCCACGCAGCGCGCATAGAGCCGCGTCGTTTCCGTCAGCTCGGCGGCCATCACCCACTTCGGCGCCTTTTTCTTCAGGCCCGATCCCGGGCTCAACACGAATTTGATCTGGCGCGCGCCGAGATAGATTCCCGCCTCGTCGGACTTGAATCCGATGTTGCCGAGCAGACCGGCCAGCAGCGCGCGGTGCATCTCCTCGTAGCGCGCTTCTTTTTCGTTTGGACGCCACTCCATTTCCGTCGCCATGGCCTGCAACTGGCCGTGCAGTTCGCGCCACTCGCGCAGGCGCAGGTAGGACAGGAAGCGCGCATGGCACTCCTGCACCAGCCCACGGTTCGATTTCTTGTTTGCAAGCGCATCTTCAAACCATTTCCAGATACGCAGGTAGGACAGGAAATCCGAGCGATCGTCGGTGAATTCCGCATGCGCCTGCGTTACCGCCTCCTGCTTGTCCATCGGCCGCTCGCGCGGATCCTGCACGGAAAGCGCGGCGGCGATGATCAGCACCTCGCTCAGGCAGCCCTCTTGCTTCGCGGCGACAAGCATGCGCGCCACGCGCGGGTCGATCGGCAGCTTGGCAAGCTGCTGCCCGATCGCCGTCAGCTTGCGCGCTTCGTCAACTGCGCCAAGCTCGGTCAGCAACTGATAGCCGTCGGCGATCATGCGCGACGCTGGCGCATCGACGAACGGAAAATCCTCGATATCGCCCAGCTTCAGCGCACCCATGCGCAGGATCACCGACGCGAGTGACGAGCGCAGTATTTCGGGGTCGGTGAATTCCGTGCGCGCCGCGAATTCCTCTTCCCCGTACAGGCGCACGCAGATGCCGTTCATGACGCGACCGCAACGACCCGCACGCTGATTGGCCGAGGCGCGCGAAATCTTCTCGACCTGCAGCATTTCGACTTTGTTGCGATAGCTGTAGCGGTTGATGCGGGCAAGACCGGAATCCACCACGAAGCGAATGCCCGGCACGGTCAGCGACGTTTCGGCGACATTGGTCGCGAGCACGATGCGTCGCGAATTGCCCGACGGCGAAAAAATGCGTTCCTGGTCCTGTGCCGACAGGCGCGCGAACAGCGGCAGGATATCCACGCCGCCCTTCGCGTGATGCTTGCGCAACGCCTCGGCGGCATCGCGGATCTCGCGTTCGCCGGGCAGGAATACCAGCACGTCGCCGGTAGTCGTGCGCGCAGTGACTTCGTCCACGGCGTTGACGATGGCTTCCGGCAGGTCGATCTCGTGTTCGTCCTCGTCGTCTTCGTCAAAGGGCCGGTACCACACGTCGACCGGATACAGGCGACCCGACACCTCGACCACCGGCGCGTTGTCGAAGTGCGCGGAAAACCGATCCGCGTCGATGGTGGCCGACGTGATGATCAGCTTGAGCTCCGGCCGGCGCGGCAAGAGCTGCTTGATGTAGCCGAGCAGGAAGTCGATGTTAAGGCTGCGCTCGTGCGCCTCGTCGATGATCAGTGTGTCGTACTGCGACAGCCAGCGATCGCCCTGCGTCTGCGCCAGCAGGATGCCATCTGTCATGACCCGGACGTAGTTTTCATCGCTGCTGCGGTCGGTAAAGCGCACCTGGAAGCCGACGGCGGTGCCGGGCGACGTGTGCAACTCCGCGGAGAGGCGGGACGCGACCGCGCGCGCGGCGATGCGGCGCGGCTGCGTATGGCCGATAAAGCCCTGCACGCCGCGCCCGAGTTCGAGGCAGATCTTCGGCAGCTGCGTGGTCTTGCCCGAGCCGGTTTCGCCACACACGATGACGACCCGGTTCGCCTGGATTGCTTTGGCGATTTCGTCGCGCCTCGCGCTGATCGGCAATTCTTCGGGGTAGTCGATCTTCGGCAGCCCTTTACGCCGCTCGCGCGCGCGCTCCTCCGAACGTTTCACATCGGCCAGCAGTTTCGCCATCTCGGCCGCCGGCGCGCGACCATTGCGCGCGAGTTCCTCCAGGCGGCGCAGGCGACCGATCAGCGCGGCGCGATCCCGCAACATGCCTCGCTCGGCGGCAGTGCGCAGCGCGCGCCAGTCGAGCGCTGTCGTATCGGGAGAAATTGAAGGGGAACTCATGCGTGGAAACGGAAAAGTGGCGTGGGACAAACCAGTAAGGCGATTGTAAACGACCGGCACGAATGATCTGCATCAATGGCGCACGCCGGCGGTCGATCGTGCCAGATCGTCCGCCCGCTCAAGGCGGACCTTGTAGCGCCGTAAAAAGCCTTGTTCCCCGCTCGGGTCATACGCACATGAAACCCATCAAAACCATTGCCACCTCCTTTGCGATCATCGCCGCATGCGGTGCGTGCAGCACAACGCATCCGATCATCGCCGACAAATCGGTCTTGTTGAGCAAGGGTGTCACCGTCTCTTACGAAAGCCTGGCCGGGGCCGCGCTGGTTGGCGCCGCGGTCTGGTACCTCGCCGACCCGCTGGCCCCGACCTGGGGCATCGAACGCAAAAAGCTGGCCGAAGATCGCTATCGCATCGATCTGCGCCAGAAGCGCTTTGCGGTGGGTGGCGACGGTGAAGCGGAACAGGTATTCGAGCGCGCCGCCCATGCGCTCGCCGAGGAAAACGGCTTTGCCGGCTACACCGTGCTCAGCTATACCGAGGGAATCCAATCCGGGCCGCTACTGAGCCAGCGAGTCTCGCGCGGCGTGGTGCAACTGAACCAGCTGACGCAGCTGGAAACCGCCGCGCAACTGAACGGGATGCCGCCTGCGCGCTAATTCGGCGTATCAGACCAAGCCGGTGAACGGCGAATAGCGTTCGCACCACGCGGCCGTCGCCAGCAGGTAGTTCTCTTCCTCCACCGCGCCGACCAGCTGCAGCCCAAGCGGCATGCCGACGTTCCCCTTGCCCGTGGGAATCGTGATCGCGGGCAAGCCGACCAGGGTCCAGATGCTGCAGAAGCTCGGGTCGCCGGTATTCTCCAGCGTAGCTGGCGCTTCGCCGGGTGCAGGCGGCGTCGCGATCGCCGAATAGCCGCGATCGAAAAATTCCGCGAGGCTCTGCTGCAACTGCGTGCGAATTTTCAATGCTTCGCGATAGTCGGCATCGCGAATCGCTTCGCCCTCGTCCAGCGCCTTGTTCAGATACTCTGAAAATCCATCGCGGGAAACTTCGCGCGCCTTGCGCGCCAGGCGCGCGGCCTCGAACAGCATGATCGTGCGGTGGACCTTGTGCGCGCCGTCGAACGCGCCGTCGATCTCGATGACATCCACCGACGCGCCAGCGTCGCGCATGCGGCCGACGTCCGTTTCGAACTGACGGCGCTGGTCCGGTTCCGCCAGGTGCCAGACCGGCGAGCGAACGGCGGCCAGCTTCGGCGCGTTGCGCAGCGGCCGCACGTCAGGGGTGATGACAGAACGGTGGGTGGTCAGGCTGGAAGCCAGGAAGGCTGCATCGGCGACCGAGCGCGCGAACACGCCGGTCTGATCCAGCGTGGTCGAAAACGGCATCGCGCCGCGCGCGGAAATCTGGCCGAAGCTGGGTTTGTATCCGACGATGCCGCAAAACGCCGCCGGCCGGATCACCGAGCCGTTGGTTTGCGTGCCGAGCGCCCCCGCAACGAATCCCGCCGCAACAGCCGCGGCGGAGCCGCTGGAAGATCCGCCAGGCGTATGCGTAATGTTCCAGGGGTTGCGAGTTTTCGACGGCACCATGAACGCCGCCTCCGTGGTCACCGTCTTGCCGAACATGATGCCGCCGGACGATTCCAGTCGCGTGACCACGTCCGCATTGGTGTCCGGTATATAACCGGCGTAAGCGCGGGCGCCCATCTCGGTGGGAATGCCTGCCGTGTAGAACATGTCCTTGACCGCTATCGGCACGCCATGCAGCGGATGGGCGACGCGCATGGCGCTATCCGCCCGGTCGGCACGCGCGGCGAGTTCCAGCGCACGCTTGCGATCGATCCACTGCCATGCTTGCACGTCGTCTTCCAGCGCATCGATCTGCGCGATCAAGGCGCGCGTGTATTCGACGCTGCTGAGTTTTCCGGAACGGATGCGCAGCGCGGCGTCGCGCAATCCCAGTCTGTAGAGGTCTGTCATTTTTGGTCGGGACACCAGCGGTTGCGCCGGGTCGATTATTATTTTTGTGGCTAAGCCTTCGCGAACTTCCGATAGTCGGGATTCAGCAGGTTGGGCGGTGACGCACCCGTGAGCGCAGCAGCCAGAT
>JBDTTE010000057.1:0-15149 GCA_039930785.1 Betaproteobacteria bacterium
TTCGCCACGCTCATATTCGTGACCGCGCTGCAGTCGATGAACCGCGAGCAGCTGGAAGCGGCGCGCATGGACGGCGCGACCTACCTGCAGCAATTGCGTTTCCTCTACATCCCGCATCTCGGCCGCTCCATGGCGGTGGTGATCATGATCGAGATGATCTTCCTGATGAGCGTGTTCGCGGAAATATTCACGACCACGGGTGGCGGACCAGGCGACGCCAGTACCAACATCGCCTTCCTGATCTTCAAGCAGGCGCTGCTGAATTTCGACGCGGGCGTGGCCTCGGCGGGCGCGCTGTTCGCCGTCGTGCTCGCGAACATCGTCGCGTTCTTCCTCATTCGCATCATCGGCAAGAACCTGGATTAGGAGATTCCCGTGTCGGCTCCCAAACCTCCCCTTACACCAGCGCTTCTGGCTCGCACCCTCGCGGCCTGGGTCGTGACGCTGGTGATTTTTTTCCCGCTGGGCTGGTTGGTGCTGACGGCGTTCAAGACTGAGTTGCAAGCGATATCGGTGCCGCCCCTGCTGTTTTTCACGCCGACCCTGGAGAATTTCACCGAGGTCCAGGCGCGCAGCGATTATTTGCTATATGCGATGAACTCGCTGATCACCAGCGTGGTGTCCACATTGCTGGGCCTCGCCATCGCCGCGCCCGCGGCCTATTCGATGGCGTTCTTCCGCAGCAAGTGGACGCGCGATGTACTGATGTGGATGCTCTCCACCAAGATGATGCCCGCGGTCGGCGCACTGGTGCCGATCTACGTGCTCGCGCAGACGGCCGGCCTGCTTGACACGAGACTCGCGCTGATCATCGTGTTCACATTGAGCAACCTGCCGATCATGGTGTGGATGCTGTACTCGGCGTTCAAAGATATCCCCCACGAAATCCTCGAAGCCGCGCGCATGGACGGCGCGACGCTCTGGCAGGAGTTCCGCCGGGTGCTGCTGCCGTTGGCCATGGGCGGATTGTTCTCGACCGGCCTGCTCTGCCTCGTGCTGGCCTGGAACGAAGCGTTCTGGTCGCTCAATTTAAGTTCGGCGAAGGCCGGGACGCTGGCTGCGTTGATCGCTTCCTACTCCAGTCCTGAAGGATTGTTCTGGGCCAAGTTGTCCTGCGCTTCGTTCATGGCCATTGCGCCGATCGTGGTGTTCGGCTGGTTCAGCCAGAAACAGCTGGTGCAGGGCTTGACGTTTGGCGCCGTGAAGTAAAGCGGCGAAATAACCGGGAGCAAGAAATGGCATTCCTCGAACTCAAGGGCGTGGAGAAATTCTTCGGCGAGCAGCGCGCCATCAAGGGCATCGATCTCACCATCGAGAAAGGCGAATTCGTCGTCTTCGTCGGCCCCTCCGGTTGCGGCAAGTCGACGTTGCTGCGACTGATCGCCGGACTCGAAGCTGTCAACGGCGGGTCGATCTCGCTGGAGGGTCGCGACATCACCTCGCTGCCCTCCTCGAAACGCGACCTCGCGATGGTGTTCCAGAGCTACGCGCTCTATCCGCACATGACGGTGTACGACAACATGAGCTTTGCGTTGATGCTCGCGAAAGTCGACCCGGCGACCATTCGCGAGAAAGTCGAAAAAGTCGCGAAGATCCTGAACCTCGAGCCCTACCTCAAGCGCACCCCGAAGGAATTGTCCGGCGGCCAGCGCCAGCGCGTCGCCATCGGCCGCGCCATCGTTCGTTCGCCGAAGGTTTTCCTGTTCGACGAACCGCTGTCCAACCTCGATGCCGCGCTGCGCGGACAAACGCGCGTCGAAATCGCCAAGCTGCATCGGGAGCTCGGCGCCACGACGATCTACGTCACGCACGACCAGGTCGAAGCCATGACGCTCGCGCATCGCGTCGTCGTGCTGCGCGACGGCCGTGTCGAGCAGGTCGGTACGCCGCTGGAGCTGTACTACCGGCCGAATAGCCAGTTCGTCGCCCAATTCATCGGCACGCCGCAGATGAACATGGTCTCGGGCCCGGACGTCGCTCAGTTCTCTACCGGTCTCGACGTGCCGGTTCCCCCTGGCGGCTTCATCGGATTGCGCCCGGAGAGCCTGACATTGGGCGCCCCCGGCAGCGGACAGCTACGCGCGCGCGTGGAACTGGTGGAGGCGCTGGGCGCCGAAACTCTCGTGTATGTGAGCACCGAAAGTGGCACGCAGTTGGTGGCGCGCCAGAACAACGCGCGCGACCTGCCGCGCGTCGGCGATGCAGTGGGTGTGCAAGTCGATCGCTCGACCGCGCACCTGTTCGATTCGCAAGGCAAGGTCGTTGCCGCGCCAGCCCGTTGAATGGCTGCAGGGATAGAGACAAGCAACATGTCGCACCCGCTCGTCATGCTTCACCTGGGTCTCGGGTTTTTTCATCGCGCACACCAGGCGTTTTATCTGCATCAGCTGATGCAGTCGGGAAGCACGTACTGGGTGCTGGCAGGCGGCAACACGCGGCCGGACATGCTGCCGCTCATTGCGAGTCTTGCGGCACAAAACGGCGTCTATACGCTGGAAACCGTTTCACCGGCGGCGGAGCGCACGTATACGCGAATCGAAGCGATCAGGACCGTCGTACCTTATGAGCCGAACCTGAAAGGGCTGATGGACATTGGGGCCTCGCCGTCGACGCGCATCATTTCCTTCACCGTGACCGAGGCGGGTTACTACCTCGACGCGAAAAACCGACTCGATCTTTCGTTCCCGGACCTGCAGGCCGACGTTGCACGTGCCCGCGCAGGCAAGCCCGGCGGAACCATTTACGCGGCGATGAGCGCAATCCTGCGCCAGCGCATGCAACGGACCGGCGGCAAGGTCACGCTGCTCAACTGCGATAATTTACGTAACAACGGCGATCGCTTTCGCGAGGGCCTGCTGCAGTTCATCGAGCTGATCGGCGATGCCGACCTGCTTGCGTGGGTGATCGGCAACACGACCTCGCCAAACGCGATGGTCGATCGGATCACACCGCGTCCGACCGCCGACGTGGCCGAGCGCGTGAAGCGCGCCACGGGTTGGGACGACGCCGTGCCGGTCATGAGCGAAAGCTTCATCCAGTGGGTTATTGAAGACACATTCTGCAACGGCCGGCCGGAATGGGAGCGCGTCGGCGTCGAGATGGTCGGTTCGGTGGCGCCCTATGAAGAAGCGAAGATCCGCATTCTGAATGCGGCCCACAGCGCGATTGCGTGGGGTGGCACCCTGCGGGGCTACGAGTTCATCCATGAGGGCACGCAGGATCCCGCGGTACGAAAGATCGCCTACGACTACATCACCGACGATGTCATTCCCTGCCTCTCCACACCAGAGCATCCCAGCCCAATCGACCTCGCCGCTTATCGCGATGTCGTACTGGAGCGCTTCGGCAACGTCGCGGTACGCGACTCCAACCAGCGCGTCGCGATGGATGCCTGGTCTAAAATTCCAGGCTTCATCGTACCGACCATTCGAGAACGCCTGGCCGCCAACGCCTCGATCGCCAGCGTCGTCATGCTTCCCGCGCTATTCCTGGCTTTCTTGCAACGCTGGCATCGCGGCGAAATTCCATATGAGTATCACGATCAAATGATGGACCCGGCGGCGGCGCACGCGATATGCGACGCGAGCGATCCAGTGAGCGCGTTCTGCGGCGACCGTATGCTCTGGGGAGCGCTTGCAAACGATCCTCGTATCGTCCACGAAACAAAATCAGCCGCCGAGCGCGTCGAGAAATTTTTTGGTGTCAGACACGCAAGAAGATGATGCGATGAACCGTTAGACGGATTGCTGCGATGCGCGTTGCGCGACTTCGGCATCGGTCGTAAGCTTATCCAAGATGCCATTTAACTGCCCGTACGCGGGGTTTGAATCGCATTCGGGCTCCATCGGGAGAAACGCCATGCATAGCCAGCAGCACGCCCTGCCGCGACGCAAGCAGCCCGAGTTGGAACTCGCGGCTTCGCGCATCACGTCGCTCGGATACGAAGCCGCGGAAAACGTCGGCTTCATCCGCTGCCTCGACCACGGTTATCCAACCCCGCTCGCGCGATGGCATTACCACGATGAATACGAACTGCACCTGATCGTCGCCACATCGGGCAAGGCTTTCGTCGGCGATTACATCGGTCAGTTCCAGCCCGGCCACCTCGTACTCACCGGCCCGCGCCTGCCACACAACTGGATTTCAATGGACGTGCAGGAAGGCGGCGTGCCGCTGCGGGATCGCGTGCTCCAGTTTCACCACGATGCGGTCGCCAAAGCCTGCGGCAGCATTGCCGAACTCGCCGAAGTGCTGCCGCTGCTCGAGCGCGCGCGCAACGGCATCGAATTCATGGGCATGTTCGAGGATGCGCGAATCTACTTCGAACGCATCAAGACCAGTCGCGGGCTGGAGAGGCTGGCCGCGTTCTGCGAATTCATGTCGCAGCTGTCACGCTGCACCGACTATCGGCTGCTTTCCACTGCCCGCCTGCAAAGTTTCGACGACGAAACCTCGCTGGAATGGATCAACAGCGTGGTCGACCAGATCACCGATAATCCCGCGCAGTCGCCTTCGATGAGTGATTTCGCCGCGCAGCTGAACATGACCGAAAGCCAGTTCTCGCGGTTCTTCCGGCGCACCACGGGCAACAACTTCATCGATTTCGTGAGCCGCGTCCGTGTGAGCCGCGCCTGCCTGCTGCTGATGGAGACGGACCGGTTGGTCACGCACATCTGCTACGACGTCGGTTTCAACAACATCGCGAACTTCAATCGCCGCTTTCGTGAAATCAAGGGCATGACGCCACGGGAATTTCGGCGCCAGGCTGGTACGCGATTCGGCCGGTGACCCAGGCGCGAGGCACTAGGCGCTAGGCACGAGGGTCTAGATCCTAGTGCCTCGCGCCTGTTCGCAACGTGAATCCGCGAACCAACCTACTCGACCGGGGTCAACCCGTTACGACCGTCCCGTCCATCGCAACGACCGGGGCGGAGACTCGTAATTGTGTTGTATTCACTGGAGGCTCCCCATGCGCGTTTTTTTCGCACTGCTCTTTTCCCTTTGCGCCAGTCTTTCGATGGTGCTGGCCGGCTGCGGAGAGCGCGCCACCCTGCCCGTACGCGCAGGGACCGGTCCAAATCCCGAACTGCCGTCGCCGCATCCGACGCCGATCCCGACGGTAAACATAGCGCCAGTCGATGGCTGGTCTGCGAGCATGACACCGACCCCTGCGGCAGGACTGGCTGTAAACGCATTCGCCGCCGATCTCGATCACCCGCGCTGGTTGTACGTCCTGCCGAATGGGGACGTGCTGGTGGCTGAAACCAATGCGCCGCCCAAGCCGGAAGACGGCAAGGGCATCAGGGGCTGGGCGATGAAGAAACTCATGAAGCGCGCCGGCAGCGGCGCACCGAGCGCCAATCGCATCACCTTGTTGCGCGACGCGGATGGCGATGGCGTGGCGGAAACGCGCACCGTGTTCCTCGACGGACTGGCATCACCGTTCGGCATGGCCCTGATCGGTGACAATCTCTATGTCGCCAACTCGAACGCCGTGATGCGCTTCAGCTACCAGGAGGGCGCGACGAGCATCGCGGGGCCCGGCACCATCATCACCGAATTGCCCGCGGGTCCGATCAACCACCACTGGACCAAGAACATCATCGCCAGCCGCGATGGCAAGCATCTTTACGTGACGGTCGGCTCCAACAGCAACGTCGCCGAGAACGGCATCGATAAGGAAGAGAATCGCGCCGCAATACTGGAGGTCGATCCTGTTACCGGCACGTCGCGCGTGTTCGCTTCCGGTTTGCGCAACCCGAACGGCATGGCCTGGCAACCGCAGAGTGGCGCACTATGGACAGCCGTCAACGAGCGAGACGAACTCGGCAGCGACCTCGTGCCGGATTACATGACCTCCGTCAAGGATGGCGGCTTCTATGGCTGGCCTTATAGCTACTACGGCCAGCACGTCGATACGCGCGTAAAACCGCCGCGCCCGGACCTGGTCGCCTCAGCGCTGGTGCCCGATTACGCGCTCGGTCCGCATACCGCATCGTTGGGCCTCGCGTTTTACGATGGCAGTGCACTGCCATCGCGCTATACGGATGGCGCGTTCGTCGGCCAGCATGGCTCGTGGAATCGCCAACCGGCCAGTGGCTACAAGGTGATCTTCGTGCCTTTTGCGAACGGGCGGCCAGCCGGCGAACCTGAAGATGTGCTGACCGGCTTTCTGAACGCACAAGGGCATGCGTATGGGCGCCCCGTCGGCGTGGCCGTCGACAAACCCGGCGCGCTGCTGGTGGCCGACGATGTCGGCAACAAGATCTGGCGCGTGACCGCGCTGGCGAAGCAGGCGGAAGTCGGGCGTTAATAGTGTGGGCGCGCGCACCATTGACCGCTATGGAGCGCAGACGTAAGGGGTAAACTGCGCTTCGCACAGCCCATGAAACATGAATGGGCGTTCGTATCAGAACCGGGGAAACACGGACAGGCGCGACGAGCGCGCGACCGGACACCGGTGACCGATCTCGCCCGATCGCACACCGAATGAAACAAGCCGACTGGTATTTCGATTTCATTTCCCCGTTTGCCTACATCGGACTGCGCCGCCTCCAGCGTTTCTCGGGCCGGCTGGACATGCGCCACCGCCCGGTGCTGTTCGCGGCCCTGCTCGATCATTGGGAGAACATCGGCCCCGCCGAAATCGCACCGAAGCGCGCGTGGACCTTTCGCTGGTGCACCTGGTGGGCCGGCCACCTCGGCATTCCTTTCCGTATGCCGGCGGCGCATCCGTTCAATCCTCTGCCCTACCTGCGACTTTCGATTGCGGCCGGCAACAGTTTCGACGCGGTCAGCAGGATATTCGACGCCCTCTGGACCACCGGGGCCGATCCCGCGGACGAGCGCGCATTTGCAAAACTGGCAAAGTCGCTGAACGTCGATCCCGCGCGCCTCGCTGATCCACAGGTCAAGGATGCCTTGCGCACACAAACCAATGAGGCGATTTCGCTGGGCGTGTTCGGCGTGCCGACCCTGATCGTCGACCAGGAACTGTTCTGGGGCGCGGACGCGATGGATTTTGTCGATGCGTATCTTGCCGATCCCGGTACCGTCCTGACGCCGGAGATGCTGCGCGCCGCGACATTGCCGGTCGGCGTCTCGCGCAAGCGGACCTGAGCCCGAACCACATCAAAAACACACCCGGGCACTTTCCGGTCTGAAGGGTGTCCGACCCGATCGACCGGGGTCAGGACGAATACATTTTGGGGAGGATGGATTTCGACCATGACAGTCGCTTCTGAAATCGTTTATCGCGGGCCCCATGCCGGGCCGCCGCTGCCACCGAAGACCTTCGCGGGTTTCGCGCTGGCTTTTCTCGCGGTCATCCTGATCGGGCTGTTTTCCTACCGATCGCTCGAAGGCCGCGCCGCCACCGCCGAACGCGTCACGCATACGCTAGCGGTCCGTGAACAGATCGCGGCATTGCATGCGACCCTGCGGGACGCCGAGACGGGCCAGCGCGGTTACCTGCTGACGGGCGTGGAGTCCTACCTCGACCCGTACACCAAAGCGCAGGGCGCGCTTGCTCCCCAGTTCAAATCCTTGCGCGAGCTGATGAATGACCGCCCGATCCAGAAAGAGCGGCTGGAAGCGCTGCAAAGATTCATAAACGAGAAAATGACGGAACTCGAGCAAACCATCGAGTTGCGCCGCGCGGGGAAAACGCAGGCGGCACTCGACCTGGTACGCACCGATCGCGGCAAGGAGTTGATGGACCGCGTTCGCGCGACGGTAGCGGAAATGGAAAACGAGGAACGCAACGCCCTCGCGAGCCGCCAGGCGCAGTGGGAGGACGCGGTCACCTTTTCTTTTTACATCACCTTCGGTGGCTCCGCGCTGCTGCTCCTGCTGATCGCTGCAGCGGCGGTCATGACGTCGCACAACTATCGCGCGCGGCAGGCCCAAGTCTGGCTGCGCACGGGACAGATGGCATTTAGCGGCCGCATCCAGGGTGAGAATCGGCTGGACAAACTCGGAGCCGATGTACTTGAATTCCTCGCCGCCTTCCTCGGCGCCCAGGTTGGCGCCGCCTATGTAACGCTGCCAGACGGGCGGTTCCAGCGCGTGGCCGGTTATGCCGGCCCCCCTGGCAAGGACGACGACGTGCTGCGGTCGGGCGACGGCCTGCTCGGCCAGGCGGCAAAAAACAACCGGCTGATACACGTGCGGGACATTCCGGAGGATTACCTGCCTATCGGTTCCAGCCTGGGTCACGGCAAACCGCGCGAACTCGTGGTGGCGCCGGCCAGCGCCGACGGCGTGGTCCAGGCTGTCGTCGAACTCGGCTTCTTCCGCACGCTCGATGCCACCGAGAGGGCATTGCTCGATCGCATATCCGAGGCGATGGGCGTGGCCGTGCGTTCTTCCAGGGATCGCACTCGCCTCGAGGAACTGCTCGAGGAAACACAGCGTCAGGCCGAGGAACTGCAGACACAGCAGGAAGAACTGCGCGTGAACAACGAAGAACTCGAAGAACAGGGGCGCGTGCTGGAAGAATCGCAGGCGCGCATGGAGACCCAGCAAGCCGAGCTGGAGCAGACCAATACACAGCTCGAGGAACAGGCGCAGATGCTGGAAGCGCAAACGGACGAGCTGTCGCGCGCGCAAGCGGTCCTGACCGAGCGCGCCGCCGAGCTCGAGCGCGCCAACCAGTACAAGAGCGAATTCCTGGCCAACATGAGCCACGAGTTGCGCACGCCGCTGAACTCCTCGCTGATTCTTTCCCGCCTGCTGGCCGAAAACAAGGATGGCAATCTCACCGCGGAGCAGGTGAAATTCGCGCAGACGATTTCCTCGGCGGGCAACGACCTGCTGGCACTCATCAACGATATTCTCGACCTGTCCAAGATCGAAAGCGGCAAATTCGAGATCAATCCCGCGCCGCTCGACCTCGCCTCCACCATCGATGCACTCGGCAAGGCCTTCCAGCACGACGCCCGCCAGAAGAACGTCACGTTGCGTACCGTCATGGAACCCGGTGCGCCAAAGCGTATGGAAACCGATCAGCAACGGCTGGGCCAGATCCTCAAGAACCTGATCTCGAACGCGCTGAAGTTCACCGAGAAAGGCGAAGTGTCACTGCTCGTGTCGCCCGCGAGGCAGGGCGCGGGTGCGGCGGTATCGTTCACGGTGCGCGATACCGGCATCGGCATTGCCGCCCACCAGCACGAAATCATTTTCGAGGCATTCCGCCAGGCTGACGGCAGCACGCATCGCCGCTACGGTGGCACAGGGCTGGGGCTTTCCATTTCGCGCGACCTCGCACGCCTGCTCGGCGGCGACATCAGCTTGCAAAGTACACCTGGAGTCGGCAGCGCCTTTACGCTGACGCTGCCGCTGACCTGCGCGGCGACATCCGCGCCGGCCGAAGCGGCGCGGCCGACGATCGCGCCAGCGCCCGTACCGACCTCGCCTGCGCCAGAGAAACGCGCGCTTGCGCCAATAGGTATCGAGGATGATCGCGGCCAACTCAAAGCGGGCGCCCGCCTGATCCTCGTCGTCGAGGACGACGTCCGCTTCGCCACCATCCTGCGCGACATGGCGCGCGAAAAAGGCTTCCAGTGCGTAGTCACGCACACGGCCACGGAGGCCATCGCGGCCGCACAACTGTATCGTCCCAGCGGCATCCTGCTCGATGTCAACCTGCCCGACCATTCCGGGCTGGGCGTGCTCGACCAGCTCAAGCACAACCCGCAATTGCGTCACATCCCGGTGCACATCGCCTCGGTCGCGGACTATGCGCAAACAGCGCTGGAACGCGGCGCGGTCGGTTACTCGTTGAAGCCGGTCAAGCGCGAGCAGCTGGAGGAGGCCCTGCGTCGCCTCGAGGCCAAGTTCACCCAGGGCCTGCGCAACGTCCTGGTCGTCGAGGACAACGAACGCCAGCGCGAGAGCATCCGGCTGCTGCTGTCCAGCGAGAACGTGCAGATCGCCGTCGCCGCGAGCGCGGCCGAAGCGCTGGCCCAGTTGCAGACGCAAACCTTCGACTGCATGGTCATGGACCTGAACCTGCCCGACCTGAGCGGCTTCGAACTCCTCGAGACGATGGCGGGGAAAGACGGCGTATCTTTCCCACCGGTCATCGTCTACACGGGGAAGAGCCTGACGCCCGAAGAGGAGCAACTGCTCAGGCGCTTCTCGCGGTCGATCATCATCAAGGACGCGCGCTCCCCCGAACGCCTGCTCGACGAAGTCACGCTGTTCCTGCACCAGGTCGAATCCACGCTGCCGCCCGAGCACCAGCGCATGCTGAAAGTCGCACGCGACCGCGACACGACGCTCGAGGGCCGTCGCATCCTCGTGGTGGAGGACGACGTGCGCAACGTTTTCGCGCTGACCAGCCTGCTCGAGCCGAAGGGCGCCAAGGTGGTCATCGCGCGCAATGGTCGCGAAGCCCTCGATGCCCTCGCCCGCAGCCAGGTGCAAGCCGACAGCGGTATCGACCTGGTGTTGATGGACATCATGATGCCGGAGATGGACGGGCTGACCGCCATGCGGGAAATCCGCAAACAGCCGGTGTGGCGCAAGCTGCCTATCATCGCGCTGACCGCGAAAGCCATGCGCGACGACCAGGAGAAATGCCTCGAGGCCGGTGCGAACGACTACATCGCCAAACCGCTGGACGTGGAGAAACTGCTCTCCCTCGTGCGCGTGTGGATGCCGAAGTAGAGCGCCGCCGTGCCGTCACCGGAATTCGACATCGAGTTGCAACTGCTCATCGATGCCATCTATCTCAAGTACCACTACGATTTTCGCGGTTACTCGCCCGCGTCGCTCAAGCGGCGCCTGACTGCCGCGATGAACCGCTTCGGCTGCGAAACGCTCTCGCAATTACAGGATAGGGTGTTGCACGACCCGATGACCTTTCCCGCATTGCTCGACTACCTGACCGTCCAGGTCAGCGAGATGTTTCGCGACCCGCGCTATTTCCTGTCATTGCGCGAGAACGTGGTGCCGTGGCTGCGCACCTATCCGCTGCTGAAAATCTGGGTGGCGGGCTGCAGCACCGGCGAGGAAGTCTATTCCCTCGCCATCCTGCTGCGCGAGGAAGGGTTGCTGGAACGCACGCTGATCTACGCGACCGACATCAACACCCATGCCTTGCAAAAAGCCCAGGCCGGGGTCTACGAAGCAGACCGCATAGCCGGTTTCACCGAGAACCACCGCAAATCGGGTGCACCCGCCTCCCTGTCCGACTACTACACGGCCGCGTACGACCGTGCCGTCTTCGACAAATCCCTGCGCAATCACATCGTCTTTTCGGATCACAGCCTCGCCACCGACAGCGTGTTCGCCGAAGTGCAGCTGGTGTCGTGCCGCAATGTGCTGATCTACTTCGACCGCGCTTTGCAGGATCGCGCCGTCGGTCTGTTCCACGACGCGCTGTGCCGCAAGGGCTTCCTCGGCATCGGCTCCAAGGAATCGCTGCGCTTTTCCGCCTACGCGGATTCCTTCGACGAAGTCAGCCGCGAGGATCGCGTTTTCCGCAAGAGGGACGCGGCATGAGCGGCCTGGACGCGGCCTTGCGCGGCATCGAGGGCATCGTAATCGGCACCTCCGCAGGTGGCGTCGAGGCGTTGTCCATCGTTTTGCCCGCGCTACCGGCCAACCTGCGCGCCAGCGTTTTCATCGTCATCCACCTCCCGCGCGAGCGCAGCAGCAGGTTGGTTGAAATCTTTTCCCGCCGATGCGCGCTCCGCGTACGCGAGGCCGAGGACAAGGACGTCGCCCTTCCCGGCACCATCTACTTCGCGCCACCGGACTATCACCTGCTGCTGAACCGCGGGCCGCAGCTGGCGCTTTCCGTCGACGAACCGGTCAATTATTCGCGCCCGTCCATAGACGTGCTGTTCGAATCGGCGGCCGACGTGTACCGCGACAAACTGCTGGGCATCATACTGACCGGCGCGAACGCGGATGGCGCCGAGGGCCTTTACGCCGTGCATCGCGGCGGCGGTATCACTGTGGTACAAAGGCCCGAAGACGCGCATTCGCCGCTCATGCCACTATCCGCATTGAAACGCACGACAGCGGACTTCGTGCTTTCGCTCGACCAGATCGCGGGCCTGCTGGCCGCGCTGGACGGCGGCAGCGGCGGTTCGCTCCACCTTCAGCAGAAAGAAACCTAGACCGATGCAACCCCGGGTGAAGTGCCTGCTTGTCGACGACCTCGAAGAAAATCTCCTGGTGCTGTCGACCCTGCTGCGCCGTGACGACGTGGAACTGATCCAGGCGCGATCGGGCCGGGAAGCGCTGGAACTGCTGCTGGTGCACGACGTCGCCCTGGCGTTCCTCGATGTGCAGATGCCGGAGATGGACGGCTTCGAACTCGCCGAGCTGATGCGTGGCAGCGAGCGCACGCGCAACGTGCCCATCATTTTCGTGACCGCCGGTTCGCATGATTCGTTTCGCCAGTTCAAGGGCTACGAAGCCGGCGCGGTGGATTTTCTCTACAAGCCCGTCGATGTGCGCATCCTGAAGAACAAGGCCGACGTGTTTTTCCAGCTGCACCGTCAGAAGCTGCAACTCGCGCAGGAATTGCGCGAACGCTCCGAGACCCTGCGGCTGAACGAAATGTTCACGGCCGTGCTCGGCCATGACCTGCGCAATCCGCTCGGCGCCATCCTCATGGCCGCGCAGTTGCTCGCGCACCAGACCGAGGACGAAGGCGTGCGCAAGACCGCCGAGCGCATGCGCACCAGCGGCATGCGCATGAGCCGCATGATCGACGCCATGCTGGACCTCGCCCGCGCGCGACTCGCTGGCGGCATTCCGGTCACGCCCGCGGCAGCGGACTTCGGCAATGTGATCGAGCGTGTGTTGCGCGAACACGAGGTTTCCTTCCCGGGCCGTCAAGTCGAGTACCGCCACGAAGGCGATCTGCACGGGCAATGGGACGCGGACCGCCTGGCGCAGATGGCGTCCAACCTGATCAGCAACGCGCTGCAGTATGGAAATAAAGACAGCCCGATCGAAGTACAGCTCGATGGCACCCAGCGCGATACCATATTGCTGAGCGTGGCCAACGCTGGCACCATCCCGGACGAGGTGTTGCCGAGAATCTTCGATCCGTTCCGCGGCGGCGAGCGCCTACCCGGGCAGAACGAGGGACTGGGGCTCGGGCTCTACATAGTCCAGCAGATTGTCCACGCCCATCGCGGCAGCATCGCCGTGGATTCGGACAACGGCCGGACCACGTTCCGGGTAACCATTCCCCGCGCAGCGTAGCGGGAGTCTGCCGCCTGTTCCTACGGCGCCGCCTGCTGGCGCCGATATTCGCGCCGCTTCATCTCCAGATATTCCTGTTGGCCGATCTCGTGCAATTGCAGCGGATAGCGCTCGACGGCGGTGTACCAGTCGATCAATCGCTTGTCGAGTTGCGCCTGCCGGGGGGCTGACAGCGCGCCAAGATACGCTTCGATGGCCAGGTAGTAACGCATGGTGTTGCGCTCGATCACGCCGCGCAGGCCGTCGATGTAGACCGCCTGCCCGTTGTTGCGCCGGCCGGTGACGGTGAAGCCGACTTTCTTGCTGCCGGCCGTGCCGAGGTAAGCCATCAAGCCAAGCCGCGCCGCAGTGCCATAGCCATACGAATAAGCCAGGTGCATGAACGTCTGGCCGTCCTTCAGCGCCACGGCTTCAAGCAGGATGCGATAGTCGCGCGTGCCGACCGGGCCCTTGTCCGCATCCAGCACCACCGCGAGATGATCCTGCGACGCTTCCTGTACGCGGTACGCAAACTCCACGCGATAGCTCTTCTCGATCGGCTGATCCGACTTGCGGCCGATGTTGACCTCCAGCATCGTCCCGGATCCGGCTGCGACGGCCCGGCAGTACTTGATGTTCAGATGCAGGATGAGGATATCGCACCAGTGCGCGGGATCCTTCAGCGCCACCTGCGCGGAAGCATAGGGATGACGCAACACCGCGTAGACGTCGCCCCTGAGGTTGCCGGTCGCTTCCGCCGACTCCAGTACCACCGGCCGCCCGAATACGTTGTTGGCGAACTGCGGCGCAAGGTCGGCATACTTGGCGCGCAGCACCGCTGTGGAGGTGAGTTCGATTTCCGCCGCATGTCCCATGTCCACTCCGGTAAATGACAACGCACAGGTCAAGGTGAAAAGATGGACGAGCTTGCCGAGGACGCGCGCGGTCCGGCGTCGCTCAGGTCGCATGGCTGGCCTCCGTAGGCCGAGACACGCTGGTGACGGCGCGCTGCACCGGCCGCCAGGGATCGATGTAAAACGCCCCGTGCGGACAGAAAAGACCTTCGTTGCGCAGTTCGATCAGGTCAGGCATTTTTCGCGCATACGGAACCATCTTGCGACTGTCGATGGAAAGCGGCGGCTTGCGCGGGGATTCAGCATTATGGACGCCATGCGGGAGAGACTCCGGGGCAACGCAATCGTTCCTTGCCGGAAGCCTGTGTCGCGGCGCAAAATCATGCCGACGAGCAGAACTTCCACGCATCCCGCATGACCCCCGCCTCCCCTTCTGTCAATAATGAGCAGGCACTCGATACCAATCGGCGCTTTTACGAACCGATGTGGCGGGACGCCCGCCTTATCGAGCCGCAGCGCTTCAACACCTGGCCGCTCGTTAGCGCCCTGGTTGCCGGTACGCGCGCGCGCCTCGAAGTCGCGCCTGGCCTACGCCCGCGATTGCCGGTCGAAGGCACGCATTTCGTCGACCTGAGCGCGGCCGCCCTGGCAAAACTGCGCCCGCGAGCCGGCGCCGTCATGCAGGGTTCGATTACCGCGCTGCCGTTTGCGAGCGCCACCTTCGACCTGGTCTGCGCCGTCGACATTGTCGAGCACGTCGAAGACGAGGACGCCGCGCTCTCCGAGCTTTCGCGCGTTTGCGTTACTGGCGCTGCGCTCATCGTGGCGGTACCGCTGCACCCTTCGCACTGGACGCCGTTCGACGATCTCGTCGGTCACTGTCGTCGTTACGAACCGGAACACCTGTTGGCAAAACTCGCGCAGTACGGCTTCCGGGTGGAAAGCAGTGCCATCTACGGCATGCAGCCGAAATCCTCGCGCCTGCTCGATTTCGGCATGTACTGGTTGACGCACCATCGCGAACGCGCGATGTGGTGGTACAACCGCGTCATGATGCCGCTCAGCGTGCGCTTCCAGAAAAAACTC
>JBDTTE010000058.1:0-15143 GCA_039930785.1 Betaproteobacteria bacterium
GTGCCGGCCCCGGTTACCAACGAGGCGGGTGGCATCTATGTACAGCTCGGCGCATTCTCGGTGCCGCAGAACGCGGATGCGTTCCTGCGCAAAATGCGCGTGGACCTCGAGTGGCTGGCCGCTTCCATCGGGCTGCAAGGGAACGGCAAGCTGTATCGCGTGCGCGCCGGCCCATACGCCAGTCGCGACGAAGCGAACCGCGTGGCGCAACGCGTGCAACAGGAACTCGGCTTCAAGGTATTGGTACTCGATCGTTAACTGCTAACCGGAAGGCATCATGCGCACGCTGATTTGCGGCTCCATCGCCTACGACACCATCATGGTGTTCGGCGACCGTTTCAAGAACCAGATCCTCCCCGACCAGATCCACATCCTGAACGTGGCATTCCTGGTTCCGGACATGCGGCGCGAATTCGGCGGCTGCGCGGGCAACATCGCCTACTCGTTGAAAATGCTCGGCGGCGATCCGCTGATCATGGCGACGGTTGGCGACGACTACGAACCCTACTCGGTGCGCCTCGACAGGCTGCGGTTGTCGCGCGCGCATATCCGCCAGGTGCCGAACGCCTTCACCGCGCAAGCGTTCATCACGACCGACCTCGACAACAACCAGATCATCGCCTTCCATCCGGGCGCCATGAACTTCTCGCATGAGAACCATATCGCGGACGCGAAAGACGTCGGGCTGGGCATTGTCGCGCCGGACGGGCGCGACGGCATGATCCAGCATGCGCGCGAGTTTCATGAAGCCGGCATTCCGTTCATTTTCGATCCCGGCCAGGGAATGCCGATGTTCGATGGCAACGATCTGATGAATTTCATCCGCCACGCGGACTACGTTACGGCCAACGACTACGAAGCGAAGCTGCTGCAGGAGCGCACGGGAAAAAGCATCGAAGAACTGTCCAAACTCGTCAAGGCGGTGATCGTCACGCAGGGCGGGCAGGGCTCGCTGGTCGTCGTCGATGGAAAAACCGAAGTCATTCCGGCGGTCAAGCCCGCGCGTGTCGTGGATCCCACCGGCTGCGGCGACGCGTATCGCGCCGGATTGTTATACGGCATGGCCAATCATCTTGACTGGGCGACGACCGGACGGCTTGCATCCCTGCTGGGTTCGATCAAGATCGCCGAGCGCGGTGCGCAAAACCACCGGTTCACCCGCGACGAAATCGCGCAGAAATTCCGCGAAGCCTTCGGTCGCGCGCCCTGGTAACGGCGAGTAGCAGTCGTTTCGACGGACCATGACGCCCACCGACCGGACGACGTCTCGCGCAGTTCGGCTGGTGCGTGTTACGCGTGTTTGGCTGCATCTGTTCAGTGGGCTGGCACAGGTCGGACTGCTGTTCCTGTTCAGCGGCAGATCGCGGCGTGACCGCCTGGTCGGCCGCTGGTCCGCGCGCCTGCTGGCGATACTGGGCGTGGAGAGCCATGTACTGGGAGCGCCTCCCGATGCCGCCGGCCGTCCGGCGGTGCTGGTGGCGAATCATGTCTCGTGGCTCGACATCCAGCTGATCCATAGCGTCTGGCAGGTGCGCTTCATCGCGAAATCCGAAGTGCGCCACTGGCCGGTGATTGGCTGGCTGGCGGCGCGCACCGGTACGCTGTTCATCGAACGCGGCAAGAGCCGCCACGCCGCGCGCCTCAACCAGTCCATCCACGCCGCGTTCCGCCGGGGTGATGTCATCGGCGTGTTTCCGGAAGGCAGCACGTCGAGCGGACTGGAAGTCGCGCGCTTCCACGCGTCGCTGCTGCAGCCGGCGGTGGACGAGGCGGCGCTGGTTTATCCGGTGGCTTTGCGCTACCTGGATGAGGCCGGCAACATCGATGTCGACGCCAGCTACGTCGGTGAAAGAACGTTGCAGGAATCTTTCGGGATGATCTTGCGTAGACGGAGAATTCGAGCCGAGCTGATTTTTCTTCCGGTCATCGATGCGGCCGGGAAAACGCGACGCGAACTCGCCGCGGCGACGCAATCCGCGATCGCGACCGCACTCAATCTGCCATTTTCCGACAGGAAACCTGGAATATCTTCCGGTCCTCCAGGCGCACCGCGCTGAGCCGCCGGCCCCACAGGCAACCGGAATCCAGTGAGAGCAGGTTTTTCTCCGCGAGCAAGCCGATGGCGGACCAGTGGCCGCAGATCACCGTCGCGTCGGCACTTTTGCGTCCCGGCGCCGCGAACCACGGCATGTACCCACGCGGAATGTCGTCCAGCCCGCCCTTGTGATTGAATTCCATGCGGCCGTCCGCGGTGCAGATGCGCATGCGCGTCATTGCGTTGATGATGACGCGCAGCCGGGCATAGCCCGTCAACGATTCGTCCCAACGGTCCGGCTGGTTGCCATACATGTTTGCCATGAGTGTGGGCCAGCCCGATCCCTGCAATGTGTGTTCTGTCTCCTGCGCAAGTTCGAGCGCGCGGGCGACGCTCCAGGACGGCAGCAGGCCGGCATGCACCATGGCGTATTCGCCCTCGACATGCATGAGCGGCTGGCCGCGCAACCAGGTCAGTAACTCGTCGCGATCGGGCGCTGCAAGAATCGCCTGGAGGGTGTCCTTGTCGTGCTGGTTCGCCTGGCCCTCGGCCACCATCAGAAGATGCAGGTCGTGGTTGCCGAGCACGCAGACTGCACGATCGCCCAGCGATTTCACAAAGCGCAGGATTTCCAGAGATTGCGGGCCTCGGTTGACCAGGTCGCCGACCAGCCACAGCCGGTCGCTGGATTCGCGAAAACCGGCGGCGTCGAGCAACTGCTTCAGCGGATCGAAGCAGCCCTGCAGGTCGCCAATTGCGTAGGTGGCCATTTAAATGAGGTGAACGGTGAACGGTGAACAGTAAACGGTGAACAGGGGCTGGTAAATAGCAATAAAAAAAGGCGCAGCCGATGCTGCGCCTATCTTTTACCGTTCACTGTTTACCGATCACCGTTCACCGAATTACTTGGCGAGCCCGACCATATAATCCACCGCGGCCTTGATGTCCGCATCGGGTGCCGTCGATCCACCCTTCGGCGGCATCAAGTTCTTGCCCTTCAGGGCACTGGTGTACAGCGAGTCTTTGCCTTTCGCGATGCGCGGCTGCCAGGCGGCCTTGTCGCCCGCTTTCGGCGCACCGGCGATGCCGGCGCCATGACAGGCTACACAGATCGACTCGTAGAGTTGCTTGCCAGCGCTGGCGCCACCGGCACCTGTCTTGACGGCCTCGCCACTGGCGGTTTTGACCGCTGGCGAGGCGCTCGCAGTCGCCGCGCCTGCCGACGGTGCACCTGCAGCCGGTGCGTTTGCGGCCGGCGCGGGCGCCTCACCGACAACCAGCGTGCCCACCGGTTTCAGGCGCTGCGCAATTGAAGCGGGACTCGCGTCGCCGTTTTTTTCGTCGACTTTGAGTCCGCCGGTTACGTAGCTCGCGATCATGATGATCCCGACGACTGGTATCAGGAAAGACAGCACTATGACGACGATCAGCTGTTGCGGCGTTTTGATCAGCGATTGGTGGTCTTCGACATGCACTTCTGACATGAAAAATCCTTTGGGGACGAGGCTTGGAAAGGCCGGATTATAGGGCATCCAACCCATCAAAAACGTAGTGCAATGGACGCGATTGCCGGTCTCCCGTAAACTTCTTTTGTGTGCGCCCGTAGCTCAGCTGGATAGAGTGCCGGCTTCCGAAGCCGAAGGTCGGGGGTTCGACTCCCTCCGGGCGCGCCAGAATCATTCCTCAGGCTCCCGCAACGGTTGGGGCACGACCGCTTCACGATTCGAGAAAAATGCGGCCTCGAACAGGCTCGCGACGACACGCCTGAGGGAGGTTTCCCGTGGTGGGGCAACGAATGATGCCGGTTCCCAGTGCGTGCCATGGCAGTCCTGGTCGAGGCCGCAACGTTGTCGCCGGCAAATGGTCCCAACGTTACCGGGCCTCCGCCACATGAAATCCATCACGCAATCCCACGTCATTCGCGCGTATCGCCACTACGCGCCGGTTTACGACGTTCTCTACGGGTACGTGCTCGACCGCGGCCGTTTCGCCATGACGCAAGCGGTTGCCGCCTTGAATCCGGGTGCGCTACTGGAGGTTGGCGTGGGTACCGGGCTGACCCTGGCCCGCTACCCCGCGGAATCGAAAGTGGTCGGCATCGATCTGTCGGAGGAGATGCTGGAAGTCGCGCGGGTACGCCGCAAGCGCCTCAACGGCCGCGACGTGCACCTGGAAGTCATGGACGCCGAAGCGTTGTCTTTCGAGGACAATTCATTCGATGTTGTCACCATCCCCTATGTGCTCTCTGTCACACCGAATCCGGACAAACTCGTCGCAGAGGCGCGCCGGGTGTGCCGCAAGGGCGGCACGATTTTCATCCTGAATCATTTCAGTGGCAGCCGTTTCTGGTGGCCCCTGGAACGTGCAGTCCGCCCGGTCGCCGACAAGATCGGTTTCCGGTCGGATTTTTCCTTCGATGACCAGATCCTGCGCTACGACTGGCAGGTTCGCTCTGTCAAGAGCGTCAACCTCATGGGGTTGTCCAGGCTGGTGGAAATCGGCAACGCGTAACGCGATGGCGAGCCCTTTCTTGAGGTGTTGGACGGCGGCGTAGTTGCCAATCCGAAGCGCTCGCGCCCAGGAAGTGGGGAATATTGCTGCGCAGCGGTAGAATTCCCCCTCGATGATGAAGTCTTAATCCGATGCACCCCATTCCGCCCTTCGCCTCCACCGGCGTCCGCCTTCGCGAGATTCCCTACAACTACACGTCCTTCTCGGATCGCGAGATCGTCATCCGCCTGCTGGGCGCGCCGATGTGGCAGCTGCTCGACGAACTGCGCAGCGAGCGCCGCACCGGGCGGTCGGCGCGCATGCTCTACGAGGTTCTCGGGGACATCTGGGTCGTCAATCGCAATCCCTATTTGCAGGACGACATGCTGGACAATCCGCGGCGTCGCGGCGCGCTGGTCGAAGCTTTGCGCCACCGGCTGCGCCAGATCGAGCAGCGGCGCAGCGAAAGCGACGCGCCGGTCGATGTGCCCGCTCCCGGTGTCAACGAAAAAGTGGCGCAGCTGCTTGCCGCCGGGCACAAGGCGGTGGACGATTTCGCCCGGGATTTCGACGAGACCGCGAAACTGCGGCGCAAGGTCCTGCGCCGGTTCTCGCGCGTTACGCGCCGCGACAACATTGCCTTCGACGGCCTCGCGCGCGTGTCGCATGTCACCGACGCGACCGACTGGCGTGTGGAGTATCCCTTCGTGGTTCTGCATCCGGATACCGAGGAGGAAGTGCAGCCTCTGGTAGAGACCTGCATCGAACTCGGCCTGACCATCATTCCGCGCGGCGGCGGCACCGGCTATACCGGCGGTGCGATTCCGCTGGATAAATTTTCGGCAGTAATCAACACGGAAAAACTGGACACGCTGGGTAGCGTGGAGAGTACGCCGTTGCCCGGGTTGTCTCAGCCTGTCACCACCATTCATTGCGGCGCCGGTGTCGTGACCCGGCGTGTCATGGAAGCAGCCGATGCGGCGGGGCGCGTGTTCGCCGTCGATCCGACCTCGGCTGACGCATCCTGTATCGGCGGTAACGTCGCCATGAACGCCGGTGGTAAAAAAGCCGTGCTGTGGGGCACGGCGATCGACAATCTCGCTTCCTGGAAAATGGTCACGCCGCAGGCCGAGTGGATGCTGGTCGAACGTCTCGACCACAACCTTGGAAAAATCCACGATGCCGAGACGGTGCATTTTCGTATCACGCGTTTCGGGCGCAGCGGTCGCATGCCGCAGGGCGAACCCGAGATCCTGACGATCCCCGGCAATCAATTCCGCAAGGAAGGCCTCGGCAAGGACGTCACCGATAAATTCCTCGCCGGACTGCCCGGTGTGCAGAAGGAAGGTTGCGACGGCATCATCACGTCCGCACGCTTCATCCTCCACAAGATGCCCGCGCACACGCGCACCGTGTGCCTGGAATTCTATGGACAGGTCACGCAGTCGGTGCCGTCGATCGTCGAGATCAAGGCCCATCTCGATACGCGGCCCGGCGGCGCGATTCTCGCGGGCCTCGAGCATCTCGACGAGCGTTACGTCAAGGCGGTGGGCTACGCGACCAAGGCCAAGCGCGGCGGCCGGCCAAAGATGGTGCTGCTCGCCGACATCGTCGGTGATGACGACCGGGCCGTTGGCGAAGCCGCATCCGCAGTGGTCCGGATCGCCAATGCGCGCGGCGGCGAGGGCTTCATCGCGGTATCGGCCGAGGCGCGCAAGCAATTCTGGCTGGATCGTTCCCGCACCGCCGCGATCGCGCGGCACACCAACGCATTCAAGATCAACGAAGACGTGGTGATCCCGCTGCCGCGACTCGGCGAATACTCCGATGGCATCGAACGCATCAACATCGAGCTGTCGCTGAAGAACAAGATCCGGCTGCTCGATGCGGTCGAGGAATTCCTCCAGGGCGAATTGCCGCTGCACCAGGAAGCGGAGAAGACGTCCTCCACGGAAGTGCTGGGCGAGCGGCCTGTCGCCGCGCAGGAACTGGTGCGCGAAACTAGGGGACGGTGGATGTGGTTGCTGGAGAATCTCGACAAACCGTTTCACGAATTTGTCGAGAGGGACGAGGGATCGGTCTCCGTCACCCGTCACCCGTCACCCGTCACGGTCTTCCAGGCCCTTCAGGCCCACACCTACCGCGTGTCCTGGAAAACCGAGGTCTGCGAGCGATTGATGCAGATTTTCGACGGTCGCGCCTTCGATCCGATTCGCGCCGAGATCAACGCCATCCATAAGCGCGTGCTCAAAAGCCGCCTGTTCGTGGCGCTGCACATGCATGCGGGTGACGGCAACGTGCACACCAATATCCCGGTTAACTCCGACGATTATGAGATGCTGCACGAGGCGAACGTCGCCGTCGCGCGCATCATGAAACTGGCACGCGCCCTGGACGGCGTCATTTCCGGGGAACACGGCATCGGCCTCACCAAGTTCGAATACCTCGAACCACAGGAGATGGCGCCCTTCGCCGGATACAAGCAGCGCGTCGACCCGGAGGGCCGCTTCAACAAGGGCAAGCTGCTGGCCGGCGGCAATCTCGACAATGCCTACACGCCCAGCTTCAACCTGCTGGAACTGGAGAGCTTGATCCTCGAGCAAAGCGCGATCGGCGAAATCTCCGATTCGATCAAGGACTGCCTGCGCTGCGGGAAATGCAAGCCGGTGTGCGCGACCCACGTGCCGCGCGCCAATCTTCTCTACTCGCCGCGCAACAAAATTCTGGCGACGTCATTGCTGATCGAGGCTTTTCTTTACGAAGAGCAGACGCGCCGAGGCGTGTCGCTGAAGCACTTCGACGAATTTTCCGACGTGGCCGACCATTGCACGGTCTGCCACAAATGCCTGAATCCCTGTCCGGTCGACATCGACTTCGGTGATGTTTCCATCGCCATGCGCAATTTCCTGCGCAAGCAGGGCAAGAAGAAATTCAATCCCGGCACCGCGGCGTCAATGTTCTTCCTGAACGCAACCGATCCGAACACCATCAAGGTCACGCGGAAAATAATGATCGAGTGGGGCTTCCGTGCGCAGCGACTTGCGCATCGCGCCGGCAAATCCCTGGGCCTCATCCAGCCGCAGGTCCAACACCCGCCCGCCACGCTGGGCAGGCCGGCACTCAAGGCGCAGATCATCCACATCATCAACAAGCCCATGCCGGGCGGATTGCCGAAAAAGACTTCGCGCGCGCTGCTCGACATCGAGGACAACAGCGTCGTCCCGGTCATTCGCGATCCGAAGAAAGTAAACGAGGATTCAGAGGCGGTGTTTTATTTCCCGGGCTGCGGCAGCGAGCGGCTGTTTGGGCAGGTCGGGCTCGCGACACAGGCGATGCTGTACGAAGTCGGCGCCATTACCGTGCTGCCACCGGGCTACTTGTGTTGCGGCTATCCGCAGACTTCCGCGGGCGAAGCCGAGAAGGGCCAGAAGATCAGCACGGACAATCGCGTGCTGTTCCATCGCGTCGCCAATACGCTGAACTACCTGGACATCAAGACCGTGGTGGTGTCATGCGGTACCTGCATGGACCAACTACAGAAATACGAGTTCGACAAAATCTTCCCCGGCTGCCGGTTGCTCGACATCCACGAATACCTGCTCGAAAAAAACGTCAGGCTCGAAGGCGTCACCGGTGTCCGTTACATGTATCACGACCCCTGCCATAGCCCGATGAAGACCTATCAGCCGCTGAAAGTCGTCAACAAGCTGATGGGGGCGGATGTAAAACTGAACGATCGCTGTTGTGGCGAATCGGGCACGCTTGCCGTTACGCGACCTGATATTTCCACCCAGGTGCGCTTCCGCAAGGAAGAAGAGATGCGCAAGGGTGCGGACAAAGTGCGCGCAGACGGCTTCGAAGGTGAAGTCAAAATTCTCACTTCCTGCCCGTCTTGCCTGCAGGGCCTGTCACGCTACAACAACGACAGCGGCACCACCGCAGACTACATCGTCGTCGAGATCGCGAAGCACATCCTCGGCGAGAACTGGATGGCAGACTACGTTGCCAAGGCGAACAACGGCGGCATCGAGCGGGTGTTGTTGTAGGCGAGTTTCAGGCCGCCTAGCCTTCTTGCGACGAAGTGCCTTGGCGCCGGTCTCTCGTTACCCCGCCCACGTACGCCCGCCGCGCATGCCTTTCACGGCAGCCCAGCCAATCCCGATGAATATCAGGAGGACGACCCCCTGACAGAGGGCGAAGACCGGGGCCTGCGGGGTGGGCGCAATCGCGGCCAGCGCGGGAATCTTTGCGAGCAGCTGCGCAATCAGCACGAAGAAATTCAGATAGAGGGCGACCACCATGGCGATGACGAAAACCGGGCGCCACCTGCCGGCGAGTTGCTTCCAATAACGGGCTGCGATCGCGATGGGCAGGACCAGAAGGGAAAGTATCCCGAACAAGTGGGACGGAAGCAGCGTAACGAAGGGAAAGCCAAACCCGGTAACGCTGGTCAGCACGGTCGTGACGAAATAAAGTGCGAGCCAGCGCTCAAAGCGGATGCCGGCCATGAGGCCGCCCACCACCACCAGGCCGGAAAGAATCCCGAGCACACTTAGTGCAACGTGAATCAGGAGGAACGTCGGGGGATCGAAGATCATTGAATGGTCCTTTCAAACGTAGGGCGCCTCTGCGTTGTCCTGCCTGCGCCTCAATGTGAACGCGTCACGCATTCTTTTTTTATTGTCGTGCGTGGCGCCGCCGGACGAATTCGAGTTGCATACTACTACCGTGAGCTGCGCCGTGGCAAAAGCGGTCCGCGCGAATCAAGGCCTGTGAATCTCCCTTGATGAAATTTGCCGCCGCTCAACCGCGAAGCGGCAGTGCGATCCCGATCGCGATAAACACGCCGCCGCAGGCCTGGTTGAAGCGCCGGCCGACGCGACGAAGCCACGGACTGATGCGATGCGCGGTGCTGGCGATGAATACTTCGGTCGCTATTTCGATGACCGCAAAAGTGCCGGCCATGACGACGAATTGCAGGACGAGGCTTCGTGTCGGGTCGATGAACTGCGGCAGAAAAGCCGTGAAGAACAGGAGCGCTTTGGGATTGGTCAGCGCAGAGAGGGCGCCCTGGCGGAATAGCGACCCGCCCGCTCTTGGCGCAGCCGAGCCCTGGATTTCGATACCGATCGGTGGTGACCGCCAGACCTCGATCCCGAGCCACACGAGATAGGCGCCGCCCACCCATTTCATGACCACCAGCCACACCAGCGAGCTTTTCAATAATGCTCCGATGCCGAACATCGAGAGCGCGATGACGGTGATGAAACCGAAAGCCCCGCCGAAGATGGTATAGAGCGCCTTGCGGCGGCCATGCAGTACGCCATGCGTCAAGGCAAGCAGGCCGTTTGGCCCCGGCGAGAGCGATAGCCCGATGGCAGCGACGAGGTAGATGAGCCAGGTGTTGAGGTTCATGAAACGCAATCTGGCGCCCGGTCAGAGACTTCGCGAAGCCGGTCGCCCGAAGGGCGCGTCGTCGCTCCGGGTGTCTTGTTCGAGCACGGTGCGATAGCCGTCGTTATCCTGGAAGGTGCGGCCACGCTGCCGCCAGTACGGATTAAAAGCTTTCGCTTCCACGAAACCCGCATTCAGCATCAACGCGCATTGTTTCCGCCACTCGTCGGGGTCAGGCAGATAAAAGACGACCAGATCCTCCAGGGTGGGCGTCGGCGACACCGGGTGCGTCACACAGTAAGTGAACTCGAAGTGATAGCCCAGCCCCGGCTTGCCGAGCATGACGCCATCGAAGCCGGCGTGATTCTCGAAACGTCCGATCTCGAGGAGGCCCAGACGATCGCGATACAGGGCAACGGATTTTTCAAGATCGCTGACAGGGCGTGCAATACGCAAACGGGGATACATGGATCGCGTCTCCAGGAACTAGCGCACGCCGCAATGGCAGGATCCTTGACAGATTTGGCTCATCGTACTTTCCAGGACAAATGTGGATGCCGGCGCATTCTGTGCCTCTGCATGATGTTAGCGCCAAGATGCATTGGCCGTGGAAGCGGGCGACCCGTCGCCGGGGCATCCGTCCTGCCATCGCCCGGCCCGGACTGGTAAAGTTCTGCCATGTCTTCTGCTACAAGCGATATCAACGCGTCAGTTGCGACCTGTCCGCTTTGCCTGGACGCAGGCGGCGAGGTGGTATGGGATGACGGTTTCGCGCGCGTCGTGATCGCTGGCGACGCGGACCACCCCGGGTTCTGCCGGGTCATCCTGAATGCGCACATGAAAGAAATGAGCGACCTGCCGGATGCGGAGCGGGCGCGCGTGATGTCGATGGTGTACGCAGTGGAGCGGCTTCTGCGCGATCTCCTCAAGCCGGACAAGATCAACCTCGCAAGCCTAGGCAATGTCGTGCCGCACTTGCACTGGCATGTCATTCCGCGTTTTGCGGATGACGCGCATTTTCCGAACGCGGTTTGGGGCGAGAAGAAGCGGCGGGGGAGCAGGCCGCTGCCGGCGGCATTCGTGCGCGGGCTTCGCAACGGCCTGGCCGAATCGCTCGGCCCGGGACGTTAGGCGGTAATTTTCTCTGTCGTCGCGGCCTTGTCGGCCGCAAGCCGGCGCGTATCCGGAAATACCATCGCGAATGTACTCCCGCTGCCCGGCGTGCTGCGAATGTCGAGCCGCGCCTGATGGCGGTTGAGTATGTGCTTGACGATCGCCAGGCCAAGGCCGGTGCCGCCGGTTTCGCGCGAACGGCTGCGATCGACACGATAAAAACGCTCGGTCAGCCGGTCGATATGTTGCGGCTCGATACCGATGCCGGTGTCGCGCACGGAGAAGGTGAGTTGCCCCTCCTGTACGCCCCAGCGAATCTCGATTTCGCCGTGTTCCGGGGTATAACGCACCGCGTTGCTGACAAGATTGCCGAACGCACTGCGCAGTTCCTCCGTGTTGCCTTTCAGCCATTCATCGCTGTCGAGCGTCAGGTGGACGCGATGGCGACCGGCGGAAAGAACCTGCGCATCCTGCCGCAGGGCGCGCAGCATCTCGGGAACATCGACGCCTTCTTCCCGCAGCGGGTTCTGCGTACTTTCGAGGCGGGAGAGGGTCAACAAGTCTTCGACGAGGCGCGTCATGCGACTGGTCTGCTGCCGCATCAGCTCAATCGCGCGCACGGTCATCTCCGGATCCGGTTTCTCCATGTCCTCCAGCGTTTCCAGGAAGCCGCCGACCACCGTGAGCGGGGTGCGCAATTCGTGCGAGACGTTGGCGACGAAATCGCGCCGCGTCGTCTCCAGCCGTTCCCAGCGCGTGATATCGCGGCCGAGAACGAGCTTGCGGCTGTCGCCGTAAGGTACCTGTTGCACGGCCAGTACCATTTCGCCCGACGGATGCGAAATTCTCAGCACGAGTGGCTCGGCCGCTCGATCGGAAGAGACGTATTCGACGAAGTTGGGTTGCCTGAGGATGTAGGTGATCTGCTGGCCACGATCGCGCTCGTCGTCCAGACCGAAATATTCCTCGGCCTTCGGGTTGCACCATTCGATGCGTCCGTCGTCATCTAGGATCACGACGGCGTCGGGCAGTGCCGCACCGGCGAGCTGGAACCGGGTCAGAGCTTCCTTGAGTTGCGCTTCCGTGAGCTGCTGGCGCCTGAGCATCCTGACCATGTGCGAATAGAGGTATTCCCACGCGCCGGAGCCGGCGGGCATGGTTTCCAGCAGGGGCTTTTGTAACCAGCGATAGAGGTAGGAGAGATTGCGCAGGTGATGCAGAAGCAGCGCGAGCAGCAGCAATCCGAAAACAATCAGGGCGCCCTTCGCACCGAGAAACGGCCACGAGACCAGCGCGATGACGCAGATCAGGACGACGGTGGATAGGGGACGGCCCCACATGGCGTTCACGCGCTTCGTCCTACGAATGGTACGGTGGAAATTATCCCAGATTTCCGCGCCGGCCCGCGCTGACGAGCATCAATTCGCGGAAAAGCGATAGCCTGTTCCACGCACTGTTTGCACCAGAACGTCCAGTTCGGTCGGTTCGAGCGCCTTGCGCAGCCGGCGTATGTGCACGTCGACTGTTCTTTCCTCGACAAAAACGTGATCGCCCCAAACCTGGTCGAGCAACTGCGTGCGGGAATGTACGCGTTCTGCGTGGGTCATCAGAAAATGCAACAGGCGGAATTCGGTGGGACCGAGGTCGACGGGCTTGCCGTTGCCAGTCACGCGGTGGCTGGCCGGGTCGAGTTTGAGGCCGCCCATCTGCACAACGTCGTCGGTCATTTCCGGCGCGCGCCGGCGCAGCACGGCCTTGATGCGCGCGTTCAGTTCGCGCGGCGAAAACGGCTTGGTGATGTAGTCGTCCGCGCCGGTTTCCAGTCCTTGCAGCTTATCCTGTTCGTCGGAGCGGGCGGTCAGCATAATGATCGGGATGCCGCGCGTGCGTTTGTCTGCACGCAGGCGTCGGGCGAATTCGATGCCGGAGAGGCCGGGCAGCATCCAGTCCAGCAGCACCAGGTCAGGCAGCGCGTTCGCGACAAGATTGGATGCCTGCTCGGCGTTGTCCGCGCGCAGCGGCTGATGGCCGGCCTGTTTCAGGTTATAGGCGATGAGCTCCTGGATTGCGGGCTCATCTTCGACGACTAGTATCGTAGCTGCCATGGGATGACATTTCCGCTCGGTTTGTTTTACGTTTGCGATACTATGAAACTAATGTTACAGGCACGTGAACGTCAGGTCCGAATGTTCAGTCGGGCTAAGATGGCGTCTGGCACGAAGCGTTGACTCCTCCCTCCAAAGGCGGCCATGGCAGGACTCCATTCCGGGACCCCTCGTCCCATCGAAATCAAGCTGCACCAGAAATCACGGGTCGTCGAAGTGAGTTTCGACGACGGCAAGGTCTTCCGTCTCTCGTGCGAATATCTGCGCGTCTATTCGCCGTCCGCGGAAGTGAGAGGGCATGGCCCGGGGCAGGAGGTGTTGCAGCCCGGCAAGAAAGATGTGGAAATCACCGCCATCGAGCCTGTCGGCAATTATGCGGTCAAAATCGTATTCAGCGACGGGCACGATACGGGGCTGTATTCCTGGGACTACCTTTACGAGCTGGGCAAGAACGAAGCGAAGCTGTGGCAGCAGTACGTGGAGAAGCTCGCCGTTGCCGGCCTGTACCGCGAATCCGTCGCCCCGAAACCAGTTCCGGTTGCCGGGCCGACCAAAACCGCCTGGAAAAAGATCTGAGCGCGAGGCTCGCATGAACACCGACAAGACCACCGATTTTGGTTTTCAGAAGGTCGCCGAGGACGAGAAAGCTCGTAAGGTTGCCGGCGTCTTCACCTCCGTGGCAAATCGCTATGACGTCATGAACGATCTCATGTCGGGCGGGATGCATCGGCTGTGGAAGCGCTTCGCCGTCGAACTGAGCGCGGTGCGCAAGGGCGACCGCGTGCTCGACGTTGCCGGCGGTACCGGCGATCTTGCGTCGTTGTTCTCAACGCGAGTCGGGCCCCAGGGGGAAATCTGGCTGACGGACATCAACGCCGAAATGCTCGGTCGTGGGCGCGACCGCCTGCTCGACCAGGGACGCATGGTGCCCGCCGTGCGTTGCGATGCCGAGCGACTGCCGCTACCGGACGACTACTTTCACTGCGCCATCGTTGCTTTTGGCCTGCGCAACATGACGCACAAGGACAAGGCCCTTGCGGAAATGCTGCGCGTGGTGCGCCCTGGCGGCCGCATCCTGGTGCTGGAATTTTCCCAGGTCTGGAAACCATTGCAGCCCGCATACGATGCCTATTCCTTTAACTTGCTGCCGCGCCTCGGCAAGCTGGTGACAGGCGATGCCGAGAGCTACAAGTATCTTGTGGAGTCGATTCGCCGGCATCCGGACCAGGAGACGCTCAAGCAGATGATGAGCGAGGCCGGTTGCGGTCGGGTCGAATACTACAATCTGAGTGCCGGCGTGGTGGCGTTGCACGTCGGCCACAAATTCTAGAGCCCATGATCGCCGCCTCTTTCAGCGCGCTGGTCAATCACCTGCTGTCGCAGGTCGATTGGGGCAAACAAACCTTGCGGCAGCATGCGGGTAAAACCGCCGCGTTCGAGTTGTTTCCGGCGCGCATCGCGATCACCATCGACGACGACGGTACGCTGGCACCGGCTGCGTCCGCCGCCATGCCGGCAGTGGTCATTCGCATCACTCACGCCACGCTGCTCAAGGTACTTGCGGGCGAGGATGACGCGTGGCGCAAAGCCGACGTCGAAGGCGACACCGACCTGGCGGCTACGATTGCCAAACTCGCTGCGAACCTGCGCTGGGACGTAGAAGAGGACCTCAGCAAGGTATTCGGCGATATCGCTGCCCGGCGCATGGCTGGAACCGCGCGTGTCGCGGCGGCGTGGCCGAAGCAGGCCGCGATCGAACTCGCGACAAATGTCGCCGAATACCTCACCGAGGAGACGCACACGCTGGTCACGCCGCTACAGGCCGAGGATTTCGTCAGCGACGTGGACCAACTGCGCGATGCCGTCGAGCGCCTCGACAAACGCATCGAACGCCTGCAACGGGAACTTCGCCGCGGCTGAGCCGCGCAAAACCGAATGCACCTGCTGCGGTTACTGAAAATCCTGCGCGTAGCGATGCGCTACGGCCTCGAGGAATTCTTTCTCGG
>JBDTTE010000059.1:0-15141 GCA_039930785.1 Betaproteobacteria bacterium
GAGGGGCCGGGCGCGGCAGCCACCACCGGCAAGTGCATCGCAATACTTCCGGCGGGCGCCGGGAAGCCGACGCAAGCTTTTACCGATCGTTTGGTGGCGGCGCTCGGCGAACTCGGCGCGACGTTGCACTTGTCGGCCAGGCGCCTCGACACGATGCTGAACCGCCCCGGGATCGCCGCGACCGAGGACGATGACGCCGCCGGGTTTCGCCTGACGACGTGGTTGGACGAGCAGGAATCGCATCACCGCTTCCTCGTGTACGAAACCGACGGCACCATTTCGCCCTGGACACGTCGATGCCTGCGCCAGGCGGATGAAATCCTGCTGGTCGCGGACGCCGGAGCGGACGTTGCGCCAAGCGAGGTGGAACTGGCCCTGCTCGGCACCCGCGACGGGATTTCCAAGGCCCGGCAAAGCCTCGTTCTCTTGCATGCCGATGGCAACCGTCTGCCGTCCGGGACTTCGCGCTGGTTCGCCGATCGCAACGTGCAGCGCAATTTTCACGTGCGCCTCGACCGGATCGACGATTTCGGTCGCGTGGCGCGCTGCCTGGGCGACGTGGCCATCGGGCTCGTGCTGGGCGGCGGCGGCGCGCGCGGCCTCGCGCACATCGGCGTGGTGCGTGCACTGCGCGAAGCCGGCGTGCCGATCGACATGGTCGGCGGCACCAGCATGGGCGCGGTGATGGCTTCGCTGGTCGCGATGGACCAGGATTGGGAGGCAATGCTCGAAACCAATCGGGATGCGTGGCTGAAGCGGCGGCCGCACAAGGAGTATTCGCTGCCGTTCATTTCCCTGATTCGCAGCCGGCGCCTCGACAGCATGGCGCAGAAAATATGGGGCGATCTCGAGATCGAAGACCTCTGGCTGAATTTCTTCTGCATCTCCTGCAACCTTTCCACCACCGCCACCATGGTCCATGACCGTGGAATGCTGTGGAAGGCGATCCGCGCCAGCGCTTCGCTGCCCGGCGTGTTCGTGCCCGTCCTGGCCGACGGCCACATCCTGGTGGATGGAGGGCTGGTCAACAACCTGCCTGGAGACGTGATGCGCGAGCGCGCACGCGGCACCCTGATCGTGGTCGACGTCGGATCGGAGCACGAGTTTATTTTCAAGCTCGCCGAATTCCCTTCGCCCTGGCAATTCCTGCGCAGCCGGTTCCTGCCGTTCGGAACGCGCATAGATGTCCCGCATATCGTCGACGTGCTGATGCGTACCACCGATGTCAGCAGCAGCCAGAAGACGCGCGACGTCAAGAAAAACGCCGATATCTGCCTGCGCCCGCCGATCGATCCCTACGGCGTCCTGCAGTTCGAGTCGCTCGACGAGATTGCCGAAGTTGGATATCGCTATGCGGTTGGGAAGCTCGAGGAATTGCGTGGGGACAAGGCGTTGGAGAGGTTTTTTGGTAAGGGACTAGGGACTAGGGGCTAGGGACTAGGGGTGGAGCGCGATACGCGCACAATTTTTTGAATTCGGATTTCAAATCCCTAGCCCCTAGCCCCTAGCCCCTAGCCCCTAGCCCCTAGCCCCTAGCCCCTAGCCCCTCGCGGCTCCGCTTATCATTCCCCGTTTACCCAAAAATACCGGAGCAGACTGATGACCGCCGAAGCATGGAAAAAACTGGAGGAGCGAGCGGCAATGCGAATGACCAATCCCGGGGTCACCCCACTCGCGGAAATGCGCAAACGCTCGGGCCTGCAGTTCCTGCAGGACATTGCCTCGGGGACATTGCCCTTTGCGCCGATCGGCAAGGCCCTCAATTTTTTCCTCGCAGAAGCGGAGGAAGGGCGCGTTGTTTTCCAGGGCACGCCGACCTTCGATTTCTACAATCCCATCGGCACGGTGCATGGCGGCTGGGCGTGCACGCTGCTCGATTCCTGCATGTCGTGCGCCGTGCAGACGACGATTAAAGCCGGATTCGGTTACACGACCGGAGAATTGAAGGTTAATTTGGTCCGGCCGATGACCGACCAGACCGGGCCAGTGCGCGCCGAGGGCAAGGTCATACACGGCGGGCGCCAGCTGGCTACGGCAGAGGGCAGGATCTTCGGTCCGGACGGGAAGCTCTATGCGCATGGCACGACGACTTGTCTGATTTTTCCGCTGCCGGGGGAAAAATAAGACAGGGACTAGGGGCTAGGGACTAGGGGCTAGGGGATGAGCGCGAGGCGCGCGTAACGTTTTTGAATTCGGATTTTCCAATCCCTAGCCCCTAGCCCCTAGCCCCTAGCCCCTAGCGCGACCTGTCGCGCCCCGGGCGACGCCCCACCGTCAGGCGTGCGTAAGCTCGCGCGCGCAATGACGGTGCCATCGGCGTCGCCCTGCGATTTGCGCGATGTGAAAAATCCGCGCGTCATCAAACCCAACCCGTAGATTGCACGCCGGTTTCCTCATGGGAAACCTGCTCCCTGTTCGATCCCGATCGACCTTTGCGCAGTGGCGCGCTTGTTGCGATGTGGACCCTGATCGCAAGCCAGGCACCCCGCGATCCCTTTCGCTTGCGCGGATTTCCGACCCGGTGCCCGATACCATTCAGAATAAAGAGGAAGCCATGTCCGAGCATCATGACGATTGCTGCAACCACGATCACGGCAGCAGCACCGAGCCAGTGGAAACCCCGGAGTCGGCGAAGGTGGACGAAAGCCGTCGGAATTTCGTATGGGGCACGCTCGCCGCCGGTGGGGCGGCCGCAGCGGGCACGATGTCGATTCCGTACGTGTCGACCGCGCAGGCACAGGGCCTCGATCCGGTGAAGTCTGGCGTGCGCAACCACTACTACTTAGCGGCTACCGACAAGACTGTCCATTGGGGCTTCTTCAGCAAGAAGCTGAAGCCGGTGGTCACGATCGATTCCGGCGATTTCGTCACGATAGAGGCTGTCACGCACCACGCTTACGACGACTACGAGCGCCTGATCAAGGGCGACCCCGGGGTCGAGAGCATTTTCTACTGGGACAAGAAAAAGAAAAACGTCAACCGGCGCGGCGCCGGTCCGATGGATGCATCCATCAAGGGGCGTGGTGCGGGCGAGGGCTTCGGCGTGCACGTTTGCACCGGGCCGGTGTTCGTCAAGGACGCGGAGCCGGGCGACATCCTGGAAGTGCGCATCGTCGACGTCTCGCATCGTCCGTGCGCGAATCCGCTCTACAAGGGCAAGACCTTCGGCATCAACGCCGCGGCATGGTGGGGCTTTCACTATAACGACCTCATCGAGGAACCGAAGAAGCGTGAAGTCATCACCGTCTACGAAGTCGACACCAACAACGATCGCAGCTATGCGAAGGCCGTCTACAACTACAAGTGGGAACCGCAAACCGATCCGTTCGGTGTCGTACACAGCACCATCGATTACCCGGGCGTGCCGGTGGACCACAGTCTCATCAAGGAAAATCACGGCATCCTCAAGGATGTTCGCATTCCGGTGCGCCCGCACTTCGGCGTTCTTGGACTTGCGCCTGCGGAAGCTGACATGGTGGATTCGATCCCGCCGGGTCCGTTCGGTGGCAACATTGATAACTGGCGCATCGGCAAGGGCGCGACGATGTACTACCCGGTGCAGGTTCCAGGCGCATTGTTTTCAGCCGGCGACCCGCACGCATCGCAAGGCGATTCCGAACTCTGCGGCACGGCCATCGAATCTTCGCTGACCGGCACCTTCCAGCTGATCCTGCACAAGAAGGCCTCCCTCGCAGGCACGACGCTGGAGGAACTCAAGTATCCGTTGCTGGAGACCAAGGATGACTGGCTGATTCACGGCTACAGCTACGCCAACTATCTGGCGGAGCTCGGACCGAACGCGCAGTCGGAGATCTACTCGAAGTCGTCGGTGGACCTGGCGCTGCGCGATGCCTTCCGCAAGGTGCGCCATTTCCTGATGACGACGCAGGGGTTGACCGAGGATGAAGCGATTTCGCTGATCACGGTCGGCGTGGATTTCGGCATCACGCAGGTCGTCGATGGCAACTGGGGCGTGCACGCCATCGTCAAGAAGGAGTTGTTCGCGGGGCGGTAGGGGTTTCTATCTCAAACTAACCGCGGAGGCGCAAAGGCGCAAAGGTTACGCAAAGGAGGGCAATACGAACCAAGGGGAGAACAGGTGGTCGCATCCGCCAGTTGCGAATTTTCGGATCGCTTTCCTGGTACGCATAGAAATTGGAAATATCTCTCCGCTTTTCTTTGCGGACCCTTCGCGCCTTTGCGGTTAGTGCTATGTCGTACGCAGTAGAGTTTTACTCGCGCTTGAGGAGTCGCTTCAGGTTCGACGGGTCGTCCCACGCGGCCTGTGCGCGCGAAAGATTCTCTTTGGGCGCTTCCAGGAATTTGTCCTTCGCGCCCTGGGTCGCGAAGCAGTAGATCTTTTCGTTCGGGCCGAGCCACAGAACGGAACAATCCGTCACGGCGTGCCGGCCTTCGCTAAGGCCCAGGGTACATTCCCCACCGTACTCGGGATTGGCGGCGTGTGCGTTAGAAAACAGGGCGATTGACATCGCAACCGCGGCTATCAGGCGTTTCATGATCGCTCCTATCGTTTCTGCGAGGCTTGAGCAGGGCGCGCGTTGATGATCGAAATGACCGTCACGACTTCGTGCGTGAATGATTCGGAGAAGGGCAGCGGATACCCCGCGTCCCGCATCGCCCATTTGACGCGATTCCCGAGGCGCGCGCGCTTGTAGATGTTCAGCTTGTTTTCCTTGGCGAAAGCTTCGACGCGCAGAAAAATGCTTTCGTGGACTTTCTGCAAGCGCTTGGCCGCCTTCTTTGCATCGGTGTCGATACCCGATGGCGGATAGCGCTTGATGATCTCTTCCGAGAGCCAGTCCGCGAATTTATCCACTTCCGTGGCATCTAACCATTTCAACATCGTGTCATCCCCCTTGTGCGCACCACGACTGCCACATGCGCCTGTAGGCGCTTTCCATATCGCGGGCGAACTGCCGTTTATCCGTCATTGGCGAATCGAGCATTTTAGATCGAAGCGACTTGTGCAACCCGGCGATGAGCGCCGGATTCCCGGCGAACTGCACGGCGAGCCGGACGTAATCCTCCGGCGATTTTGCGATCCAGTCCTGAAGCCCTAGCGTGGTGAGGATGCTGCCGGCGCTGCGTGACCACGAACGCACACCCGGCATTGTAACGACCGGGGTACCCATCCAGAGCGCGTCGCAGGTCGTCGTCCCTCCGCTGAACGGCATGGTGTCCAACGCGATGTCGACCCGGTTGTACCAGCGGTAGTACTCCTCGACAGGAAGATACGGCGCCATGGTAATTCGCGCGCGATCAACGCCGTCGTTTTCGAGATCACGAAGCAGGTCTTCACGGGCTCGGTCGTTGACCACGCCGACCACGACAAAACGCGAGTCGGCGACCTGGGTGAGGATGCGGCCCCAAAGGGCGCGCACCTGGGATGAAATCTTGAAGGTCTGGTTGAACGATCCGAAGGTCACGTAACCGTTCTTCACGCAAGCGGCTTCCGGTTCGTATGCGACTTCCTCGAAGGGCCGGTAGCACCACTGGCTGTGCGGCAGACGAACGAGTTTTTCGGTGTGATAGCGGTCGGTCAATCCCTGCGGATCGCACCGCTCGTCCGATATGCGGTAGTGGATGCGTGTGAGGCCAGTGGTGTTCAGGTAGCCCACCCACGTCGCCTGCACGGGTGCCGGGCGCTGCGCGAATACCCGCAGGTTGGGCGACCCCGAATGACCGGCGAGATCGACGAGTATATCGATGGCATCGGCATTGATCATGTCAGCGAGGTCCTCCGATTTCATTCTTGAGGCCGGGCGCCAGACATCAGCGAGGCGGCGCACGCGCGCGGTGTACGCGTCGTCGGTATCCCCCGTCGCATAACAATAGACTTCGAATGCTGAGCGATCGCGTTCCTCGAGAAGCGGCAGCAGGAAAAGCGGCACGACGTGGTATTGGAAATCCCCCGACACATAGCCTATTCGCAGCCGTCGCCCGGGATCGCGGATGTTCGTGAAGTTTTCGAAGCGCGCAGCGTAGTGCTGCTCGATACGGTTGCCGAAGTCCACATGCCGGGCAAACAGGTCATCTATCGAAATATCCTCGAGGCAGTTCAGCGCGAATATCTCGGCTGATTCCAGTTCGAACGCATCGGTGCAATGCTGGCGCCCGGTTTCGAACACTTCCAGGGCATCCTTGACCCGGGATTGCACGGTCAGCACGGCGCCTAGCATCTGGTAGGCACGTGCGTAGGTTTTGTCCAGCGCGACGGCACGACGAAAAACGCTTTCCGCTTCGGCGTACCGGTTCATGCGCTTGAGGATCAGGCCATAGTCGAACAACAGGTCCACCCAATCGGGACGCTTCCGAAGGACGGTTTCCGCCTGCAGGGCCGCTGCGTCCAGATCGTTCTGCTCAAGATGAATGTTGACCAACCCAACCCGCGACTCGAGTGAATCCGGGTTACTGCGCAGCGCCGCCTGAAAATGGCGTTCAGCCTCGCGGCCCTTGTCGGTTTGCAAAAGCAAGGTGCCGAGCTTGAAATTTACGGCGAAATCGTGAGGTTGCATGGCGAATGCGCGACGCAATGCGGAAATGGCATCGTCGGTGCGTTGCAGCTTGAAGAGGACTTCGGCGTAGTTCTTCAAAGCACCGAAATAATCCGGCTGAATCTGAAGTACCTTCTCAAGTTCTGTCGCGGCATCGATGAAATTGCCCTTGCTCTCCAGCAATCCCGATAGCACCACGCGTGCATCAACGAAATCCGGGTTGCCCGCAATGGCGCGCATCAGCAGCGGCTCGGCCTCTGCCAGTGATTCGCGTGCAACCAGTTGGCGTCCGAGGTTGTAGTTGGCATAGATGTCCGCGGGGTCGAGGGCGAGCGCCCTTTCGAACGACTCTTTGGCCTCATCGGCATTGCCGATCGCTTCAAGGCCGATGCCGAGGTTCAGATGTGCCGTTGCGTATTCGGGCGCGAGTTCCACGGCCTTGCGGTAGTGACCGCACGCGGCGACAAAATCGCCTGCTGCTTCGGCACGATTGCCGTCGGCGATGAGTAGATGGACGGGGTCGGGCGACGCGCCTGGCGTCGCAGCCGCCGCGGTGGACTTTTCCGTTCCCAGAATTTTCAGAATTTTGCCGAGCATTTTGGGCAGTGCTGCAGAAGATTCCGTCGGAATGTCATTGTCAACGACGGGTCCGAAAAGACATTGAGGGATGCGGTCAAGTATACCGGTGTTCGTCGCTCCGTTACGCCGGGAATTACCCCCTCACGCCCATGCGGCGTTCCTTGCCGCGCACCAGCGCGCTGATCACTTCGTTGTAGGGGGCGGAAATGCCCGCCGCCTTTGCTGCAACCGGGATGGCTCCGTTGATCGCTTCGATTTCCGACATTCGGCCCGCCATATGGTCGAGCAGCATGGAGGGTCGGGCATTCGGGATCTTCATGCCGAAGGCGCGCACGTAAGACACGGGTTCCGTGAAGTCGAGCTTGATGCCGCGGGCGCGCGCCACGTTGTAAGCTTCGGTCGCGCAACCCGAGGCGACCGCCCAGGTGTCGGGATCCTCGATGACTTCGATGATCGTGCGTTCGGTGACGGCGCAGGTGCCCGAGAAGCAGACATTGCAGATCAGCTTTTCCCAGACCAGCTGGTCGATGTCGTCGAAGCATTTCACGCGAAAGCCGCCGGACTCCCATACCGAGGCGACTTTCTGCAGTCGCGCTGAAACCGGGCCGGAGAGTTCGCCGAGGCGCACCAGCTCCCAACCATTGTGGTGTGCATGGCCGGGCCCGCGCATGGATGCACCGAAGCCGCCGACGACGCCGACCAGTACGCGCTCGCGGCCAAGGACTTTGGCCGCGGTATCAGGCCCGCCCAAGCCGTTCTGGATGGACAGCACGACGGTGTCGTCGCGAAGCAGCGGCTTCATCGATTGGGCCGCCTTTTCCACGTGCATGGCCTTGGTGGCGAGGATGACGAGATCGCAGGGACCGGCGTCCGCGGCGTTCGTCGTCGCGTTGACGCGCACGGTGCGATCGCCCGAGGCGCCCTCGAGGCGCAGACCATTGGCCTGCATCGCCTCGACATGTTCCTTCCAGCTGTCGATCGCCCAGATTTCGTGTCCCGCATCCGCCAGCAATGCTGCGTATACGCTGCCCATTGCACCGCAACCCACGACCGCGACTTTCATCTGTTGCCTCCTGTTCGATACGGGAATTCTAAACAACCCGCGAGGCGGCCGCGCGGGCGATTGAATTACAATCGCGGTCTTCCCGCGCCGGTGCCCGTTCGCGGCTCGCGCATTTTCCACTTCAGGTCGGAGGAAATTTCGATGGAGTACAGGCAGCTCGGCGGTTCCGGCTTCAAGGTGCCGGCATTAAGTCTCGGCACGGGTACATTCGGCGGCGGCAACGAATTCTTCAAGTCGTGGGGCACGAGCGACGTGGCGGAGGCGACGCGCCTGGTCGATATCTGCCTCGAAGCGGGACTGACCATGTTCGACTCGGCCGACGTGTATTCCGGTGGGATGGCGGAGGAAATTCTCGGCCAGGCGATCAAGGGCCGCCGCAACCAGGTGCTGATTTCGACCAAGGGCACGTTTCGCATGGGTCCGGGGCCGAACGACCTGGGTTCCTCGCGCTTTCACCTGACCGAGGCCGTCAACGCGAGCCTGCGCAGGCTGGGCACCGACCACATCGACCTCTATCAATTGCACGGCTTCGATGCAAAGACGCCGATCGAGGAGGCGCTGCGGACGCTGGACGACCTGGTGCGCGCGGGGAAGATCCGCTACATCGGTTGCTCGAATTTTTCCGGCTGGCATTTGATGAAGGCGCTGGCGACCTCCGAGAAGTACGGCCTGGCACGATATGTCGCCCATCAGGCTTATTACAGCCTGGTCGGACGCGACTACGAGTGGGAACTCATGCCGCTCGCGATCGACCAGAAAATCGGCACGGTGATATGGAGCCCGCTCGGCTGGGGCAAGCTCGGCGGCAAGCTGCGCCGTGGCCAGCCGTTGCCGGAGACCACGCGCCTGCAGAGCCAGCTCTCCAACGACAAAGGGCCTCCGGTACCGAACGAGCACGTCTTCAAGGTCGTCGACGCCATCGACGCGATCGCGAAGGAAACCGGCAAGACCGTGGCGCAGATCGCGTTGAACTGGTTGCTGCAGCGGCCGACCGTATCGACGGTGATTGTCGGCGCGCGCAACGAAGAACAGCTGCGCCAGAACCTCGGCGCGGTGGGCTGGAAGCTGACGCCGGAGCAAATTGCGAAACTCGATGCGGCCAGCAGCGTAACGCTCGCCTATCCGTACTGGCACCAGCGCGGGTTCCCCGAACTGAATCCGCCGCCGGTTTGATTGATTTCCAAAGAAATCATTTTCAACGCAAAGGACGCAAAGGACGCAAAGGAAAGCCAGTGGCAAAGAATTCTGATGTTGGATTGCGACACTGAATAATCATCGTGGCGACTTTCACATTCGAATCCCAAAGCCTTCCTTTGCGATACTTTCTTGTTTTTCCTTCGCGCCCTTTGCGTCAACGATCTTGATCTGCTTTGCGGTGAGGATGTAATTTCGCAATCAACGATGAATTTACCTCGGGGCCAGGCAGACATTTTCGATTACGTGATCGTCGGTGCCGGGGCGGCGGGGTGCTTGCTCGCGAACCGCCTGACCGAAGATGGGCGCTCTACGGTCTGCCTGCTGGAAGCCGGGCCGCCTGATCGTAATTTCTACATCCATCTGCCTGCCGGGTTCATCAAGGTCGGCTACTACCCTAAGTACACCTGGCCTTTCCGGACCCAGCCGAGCGAAGGCACAGCGGGCCGCCGTATTTTGACGACGCAGGGCCGCACGCTCGGTGGTTCGAGCGCGATAAACGGATTCAACTACACGCGCGGACAACCGGCCGACTACGATATGTGGGCGGGAATGGGCAATCCCGGTTGGAGCTACGCCGATGTGCTGCCGTACTTCAAGCGCACCGAGCGGCGCATCGGCAAATCGGACGCGCGCTATCGCGGGCAGGATGGCCTCTTGCCGATCACCGATTGCGATTGGCGACATCCGCTCTGCGACGCGTTCATCGAAGGCGCCGCTTCGAAAGGTTTGCTGAAGCACACCGACTACAACGCGGAACAGCAGACCAGCACGGGCTACTACCAGCGCTGGATCGAAAACGGCTGGCGGGTAAGCGCAGCGAGTGCATTCCTGCGTCCGGCCAGGCATCGCTCTAATCTCGATGTGCGCACGAACGCGCATGTGACGGCAATATTGCTCGAAGGCAAACGCGCGACCGGCGTGGAGTACGCGAGCAGTCAAGGCGCGATGCCGAAGCAGGTGCGCGCCCGACGGGAAGTGATCCTCACCGCGGGCGCGGCCAACACGCCGAAGCTCATGCAGCTTTCCGGCATCGGGCCGTCGAATGTGCTCGATGGGTTGGGCATAACCGTGAAGCACGCATTGTCCGGTGTCGGCGAAAACTTGCGCGACCACATGATGGTGCGGTCCATCGTGCAGGTGAAAGGCGTCGAGACGCTCAACAGCACTGCTCGCGGCTGGCGTCTGCTGCGCGAATTGGCTAAGTGGGCGCTCAAGCGTCCGAGCATTCTGGCCATCAGTCCGTCGGTCGCCTACGCGTTCTGTCGATCGGATCTTTCCGCCGGCGATCCGGACCTTCAATTCCATTTTTCACCTGGAAGCTACGCGTCCGGCATCGCCGGCAAGCTTGATGCGTTTCCCGGCATGACGCTCGGCTTCTATCAGTTGCGTCCGACCAGCACGGGTTTTGTACGCGCGAGCAGCCGGAACCCGTTCGACGATCCGCTGATCCAGCCGAATTACGCCTCGACCGAAGAAGACCGGCACCTCGTGGTGGCCGCGCTGAAGCTGACGCGCCGCTTCCTGCGCACGCCGGCGTTGCTCGCCTTTCATGAGCATGAAGTGTCGCCACCGGCATCCGCGACCACCGATCAGGAATTGCTCGACTACGCGCGCGGGATTAGCGGCACGGCCTGGCACCTGATGGGCACCTGCAGGATGGGACCGGCCAGCGATCCGATGTCGGTTGTTGATCCTCAATTGCGCGTGATCGGCATCGAGGGCTTGCGCGTCGCTGATGCTTCGATCATGCCGACGATGCCCTCGGGTAACACCGGCGCGCCGGTCATGATGATTGCCGAGAAAGCCGCCGACCTGATCCTCGGTCGCCCGGCGCCGCCGGCCGAACATCCATCACGTACATGAATGCCGATTCCTTCGACTACGTGATCGTCGGTGCGGGCGCGGCGGGGGCGGTGCTCGCAAACCGGTTGACGGAAGCAGGCGATGCAACCGTTTGTCTGCTCGAAGCCGGATCCACCGACTGGCATCCGTTTTTTCATCTGCCGGCCGGCTACATCAAAGTCGTGTTCAATCCGGCTTTCACGTTTCCGTTTACCACCGAGCCTGGCGAACATACCGGCGGGCGGCGGATTCCGATCCCGCAGGGGCGGGTGCTGGGCGGCTCTACTTCCATCAACGGGCTGGTGTTCAACCGCGGGCAGGCGCAGGACTACGACGCCTGGGCGCGCATGGGCAATCGCGGCTGGGGCTTCGCCGACGTGTTGCCGTATTTCAAACGCCTGGAGCGGCGCATCGGTGCGGGTGACGACACGCTGCGTGGCCGCAGCGGCGAATTGCCGGTGACCGACATCGACTGGACGCATCCGATCACCGAGGCGTTCATCGCGGGCGCCGTGGGCATGGGCATTCCGCGCAATCCGGACTACAACGGCGCTTCGCAGGAAGGCGTCGGCTATTTCCAGCGCAGCATCCATCGCGGCCGGCGCATGAGCACGGCCAGCACCTTTCTGCGCGCTGCAAAATCGCGGCGAAACCTGGATGTGCGCACGGGCGCGCAGGCGATGTCCGTCGTGTTCGATGGCACGCGTGCGACGGGCGTGCGCTATGCGCGCGGCGGGCATTCCTCGGTGAATGACGTAGTCACGGCGCGGCGCGAAGTCATCCTGTGCTGCGGAGCGATCAATACGCCGAAGCTGCTGCAGCTCTCGGGGGTGGGGCCGGGGCCGTTGCTGACGGAACTCGGCGTGCCCGTCCGCCACGCGCTCGCCGGCGTCGGAGAGAACCTGCGCGATCACTTCTCGATTCGCCTGGTCGCACGCGTGAAAGGCTCGACGACGATAAATGAATTGTCGCGCGGCCTCAATCTTGGCGCGCAGGTAACGCGATGGCTGCTGGGCAAGCCGAACATTCTCGCCCTGAGTCCTTCACTCGTGCACTTTTTCTGCAGATCCGGGAGCGATGCGGCCACGCCCGACCTGCAGGGCGTGTTCACGCCCGCGAGCTACAAGGAAGGTTATGTGGGCATGCTCGACGACTATCCCGGCATGAGCTGCGGCATCTGGCAGCACCGGCCGCGCAGCACGGGAAGCGTTCGCGCCCGCTCGAAGGATGCGTTTGAGGCGCCGATCGTTCAGGCCAACTACCTGGCGGAACCGTACGATCGTGAGATCCTGTTGCGTGGCATGCGTCTCGCCCGCAAGCTGTTACACACGCCGGAGCTGGCGTGCTTCCAGGACGGCGAATCGCTGCCGGGCCCGCAAGTGCAGACTGACGACGAATTGCTGGACTACGTGCATCGCTATGCGGTGTCGTCTTATCACCTGAATGGCACGGCGAAGATGGGACCCGCCGCCGATCCGCTGGCGGTCGTCGACGACCAGTTGCGTGTGCATGGTTTGCAGGGATTGCGCGTTGTCGATTCGTCGATCATGCCGGACATTCCGTCGGCCAACATCGCGGCGGCGACGATGATGATCGCCGAGAAAGCCTCCGACCTGATTCGCGGCAAAACAATAGCTGGAGAACCATGATGACTTCAGGTATCTCGACCGGCGCGCTCGCTGGAATTCGCGTAATCGAAATGGGCCAGCTCATTGCCGGCCCGTTCTGCGGAAAATTGCTCGGTGAGTTCGGCGCCGACGTCATCAAGATCGAACCGCCCGTCGGCGGCGACCCGCTGCGTCAGTGGCGCATGATCAAGAACGGCACCTCGGTCTGGTGGCAGGTGCAATCCCGCAACAAGAAATCGGTCGCGCTGAATCTGCGCGAGAAGGAAGGGCAGGACCTCGCGCGCAGGCTGATCGCCGAGGCCGACGTGCTGGTTGAGAATTTTCGTCCCGGTACGCTGGAGGAGTGGGGCATGGGTTGGGATGCGCTGTCGGCACTCAATCCCGGACTGGTGATGCTGCGTGTTTCGGGTTACGGGCAGACGGGGCCTTATCGCGACCGCGCGGGCTTCGGCGTGATCGGCGAGGCGATGGGCGGCCTGCGCCACCTGACGGCTGAACCGGGACGCGTGCCGGTGCGCACGGGCGTTTCCATCGGCGATACCCTCGCAGCGCTTCACGGAACGATCGGTATAGCCATGGCGCTCTACCATCGCAAGGTCAACGGCGGCAAAGGCCAGATGATCGATGTCTCACTTGCGGAGTCGGTATTCAGCGTCATGGAAAGCCTCATCCCCGAGTACAGCGTCTTTGGCGCGGTACGTGAACCATCTGGCAGTTCTCTGCCGGGCATCGCACCGACCAACGCCTACGTCTGCAAGGACGGCTACGTGCTCATCGCCGGGAATGGCGACAGCATCTTCAAGCGCCTGATGGAGGCGATTGGCCGCAACGATCTCGGAACGGCTCCAGACCTCAGCAGCAACACCGGCCGGGTTGCACGCGTGGAAGAAATCGATGCAGCGATTTCAGCGTGGACCGGGACTCGCAATGTGGCCGACGTGCTTCCGGTCATGGACGCGGCGCGCGTGCCGGCGGGGCGGGTCTATACGGCGAAGGACATACACGAAGACCCGCATTTTCGGGCGCGCGATATGATTCTGCGTCAACAGACGCGAGACGGCTACGAACTCGATGTACCGGGCATCATCCCGAAAATGTCTGCCACACCGGGTTCGTTGCGATCCGCCGCGCCGCGTCTCGGGGAAGATACGGAAAGCGTGCTGCGTGAGATCGGCGTAACCGCCGAGCAGCTCGCGGCATTGAAGGCCAAAGGCATCGTGGCGTAGCGGAGTGAGAAGCACAATCTAAATCAAGAGCGTTGACGCAAAGGTCGCAAAGGAAAAACAGGAAAGGTTCGCAAAGGAAGGCGAGAGGCCATGGATAGCTCGTGGAGGTCTTGACTCGATGCATCCTTGATGAGGAGTCGCTGGTATAGGCGACAAGCTGTCATTCCCGCGCAGGCGGGAATCCAGGTCAAGCCATTCGATGAGATCGCGTTGCGCAACGTCCAGATCTCCTGGATTCCCGCCTGCGCGGGAATGACAATCTTGTTTTCCTTCGCGCACCTTTGCGCCCTTTGCGGTGAAAATTGTTTTAGTCTGTAGTCAAGGGAAAATCAGATGAAGCAAGGCGGGTCGAAGCGAATCGTCGTAGTGACCGGTGGCGCAAGCGGCATCGGCCGCGCCTGCTGCCGCGTACTGGCGGAAAAAGGCTGGAAGGTAGTCGTGCTGGATATCGACGGCGACGGCGCGAAACGCGTAGCCGACGATATTCAAGGCGTGGGTGCCACGCTCGATGTCGGCGACGAGAAGGCGGTCAACGCAATTGCCGACAGCATCGAACGCGATGTCGGCCAGGTTTATGGACTGGTGAATTGCGCGGGCATACTCGCTTCTCCCGTGCCGCCGGAGCAGCTGCCGATCGCGGAGTGGGATCGGGTCGTTCGCGTAAACCAGCGCGGCACTTACGTCACATCGCTGGCCTTCGGACTGAAGATGAAAAAAAGAGGCGAGGGCGCCATCGTCAACATCGCGTCGATCAATGCCTTCCGGTCCATGCCGTTCCACGGCTATGCGCCGACCAAAGCGGCCATCGTTTCCATCACGATGAACCTGGCGACGGAGTGGGGCCCGAGCGGCGTGCGCGTCAACGCGGTTTCTCCCGGGTTCACCCGTTCGCCGGCATTGCAGGCAAAGATCGATTCCGGTGAGCGCGATGTCGCCACCATCGAGAAGGCCACGGCGCTCCGCAGGTTGATGGAGCCGGAAGACAGTGCGTACGCGGTGGCATTCCTGCTTTCCGATGAAGCATCGGGGATTACGGGGATCAACTTGCCCGTCGAAGGCGGCTGGCTGGTGATGCCGTCGTGGCAAAGCTA
>JBDTTE010000060.1:0-15099 GCA_039930785.1 Betaproteobacteria bacterium
CGCGCAACGGCCTGCAGTGCAACGGCCGACCGCGCCGGCACCCGTTGCGGCACCCGTGGAGGTCGCGGCGGGGGAGCCCACGCCACAGATCACCTTCCTGCCGGTGCCGCCACTTGGCGCGAGTGCGGAGGTCGTGGACGAAATCGCCCTGGGGGCGGAATTGCTGCGCGCGAATTACCTGAGCAATCCCAAACCGCTGTATCCGCTGATCTCCAGGCGCATGAAGGAGCAGGGCACGGTGCTGCTGCGCGTCTTCGTCACCGCGGATGGACATCCGACAAAAGTTACGCTCAAGGAATCGTCCGGCTTCCCGCGTCTGGATCGCGCGGCCGAACAGGCTCTCCCCGGTTGGAAGTTCGTCCCGGCGACGCGCGAGGACAAGCCGATCGACGCGTGGGTCATCGTGCCCATTAAATTTTCGCTGAACAACTGACGGGTGCAAGGACGAATTCGCCTGCGTGCTTTCCAGGATTCAACGTGATCCCGTCCCTGTCGCTTCAGTGCTGGTGCGCACCCGCCGGTGTGACCTCGAGGACCGCTGCAGGCGACTTGTAGTCGTGCGTTGATTTGCCTTCCGCCGGAATCTCTTCCCAGCGGGTTTCGCCCAGTTCGCAGGTCTGCACAATCTTGAAATAGAACGTGCCGGTTTCATCGGGCAGGCGCGTCATCATCACGAACTCGTCGTAATTCGAATCGGGGAGCGGCCCCCCTGTCCAGGTGACCTGCGTGACGCCTTCGGTGAAGGTCTTGCCGTGTAGCACATAGGGCTTGGCGAGTGTCCCGACGCGGGTCTGCAACTGCCAACCCGGCTTGCCCATCGGCTTCACGTTGACGACGCCTTCGGGAATGGTCACGACGACGCCAGTCGTGGCCGACCCTGCGCAGCCGTGGCCGACCATGAACACCGCCTTGTAGTAGCTCGCGGCGGGTGCGGCTTTTTGTTCCAGCACGATGTGGGCGCCAGCGAGCGAAGGCGCGAGCGAGAATGTTGCGGCGAGTGCGAACGCGATCGGCTTCATGTGCTTTTTTCCTTTGTTCAGAGCTTCCATTCGACGCCGGCATAAACGCCGCGACCTTCGCCGGGGTTGAACTGCGCCGAATCGGCGCCCTTGGCGTTGGCAATCACGTTCGTCGTTGCCGCGTATTTCTGGTTTGAGAGGTTGCGGCCTTCGACGAACCAGGACAGGCCGGTCTTCGATTGCGATCCAAGTTTCAAACCGAATAGTGCGTAGCTGTCGGCGAAAAGCGTATTCGCCATGTCGACAGGATAGCGCTGCGGCGACCACTCCGCAGTGGGGCCGATATAAAAGCCGCTCGCGAAGCGATAGAGTGCTTCGCCCTTGAAAAAATGTTTCGGTATGCCCGGCAGGGTGTTGTTGCCGTAGACCGGATCGCCGTCGAAACGAAAATCGTTCCACAGGTAGGCCGCGCGCAGTTCGATGTTGCTCAAGCGCTTGGTCACGCCAAGTTCCGCGCCCACGTGCAATGTGTGCGGCGCATTGACCGTGCCCAGCGGGTTGCCATTGGCGTCGTTCAGGCCCAGCAGTTCGTCCCGCACCTTCGCATAGTAGAGCGCCGCGTCCCAGGTCAGGTCCGTCAGGTTGCCGCGGCTGCCGATTTCAAGCGTGTCGGCCTTCTGCGCGCTGACCTGCGTGATGCCGGGTCCGCCGGCGAGTTCGCCGAAGCTCGGCGGTTCGAAACTGCGGCTCACGTTCGCGAAGGCCTGCACCTGCGGCGAAAACTCATGGCGCCAGCCGAACTTGGGGCTGATCGCTTCGTAATCGCTGTCGAAGCTGTTGTCGCCATTCGCGAGGAAATGGTCTTCGTATTTGCGTGATGACCGCGAGGCCTGGGCGCCGACGACCAATGCGTCACGCTCGCCGACATAATGCTGGTCCTCGAAATACAGGTCGAGGTTCGTCGCCGTTTGGTCGCTGGCGGCCGTGCGCGCGCCTCGGGTGCCGCCGACATTCGCGAAACGATTGTCAGTCTGGTCGGTCAGTGCAGGGCTGAAGCCTATCGTGAGCAGGTTGCGACGGCCGAGCAGGGGCGCCTCGGACACATAGCGCAAATCCATGCCGTAGTCGTCGGAAACGATATCCAGCACCTGGAAGATCGGGTGGAACAATCGCTTGTGCGCGATCCAGGTGCCGACCTCGATGCGAGCATCGCCGAAATTGTAGGTCGTCCGGTTGGCAACCCGATTCAAATCAAAATCGCGTTTCTGGTTGCCCGCCACGTTGCCTGGATTGGCCTGCCGGGGATTCGCGTCGAGCTGGGCCTTGGTCAGAGCGCCGGGAAGTTCGGAATCGGCGTTGACGTCGAGTACGTAGAAACGCGTTTCGAGCTGTTCGTTCAGGCGCAAGCCCAGGTTTGCGAACAGCTTGGCTTCATCCTGTTGCGAATGGTCCTGGAAGCCGTCGAGCGTGAAGTGCGATGCCGATGCATAGCCGTCCATCTTCTCGTGTACGACGCCGCCACTAATCTGGCCGCGCATGTAGCCATAGCTGCCGGCTTCGGCGCGAAGCTGCAGCGGTGCCGCGTCGTAACCCGTGTATGACACATAATTTACCGAGCCGCCCAGGGTGGTGCTGCCCGAGGCAAGTGCGTTCGCGCCGCGGAAGATCTCCACATAGCGGGCCGCCAGGGGTTCGAGGGCCTGGAAATCGGCGGCGCCGTCCGCCTGGTTGAGCGGTACGCCGTCCTGCATCAGCTTGATGCCGCGCAAATGAAACGTGCGCTGGATGCCCGACCCCCGGATCGACAGGCGCGCCTCGGCGCCTCCAGGAATACGGGACTGGATGAACACGCCCGGCGCCAGGCCCAGTGCGTCCTGGACGGTGGAGGTGCGCCCGGTTTTATATTCCTCCGCGTCCACCACGCCAGCGCCGCCGGGCGTCATGTCGATGCGCTCGCGTGCAGTGTCGATTCCCGGTGCCGTCAGTGTCAGCGCGGGTGCGGCGTGCGGCGCTGTGACGGTCACTTCCGGGGCGGTCAGGTCGGCGCTTGCCGCCGGTTCGAGCGCCGCGAAAGTCGCCGCTATCGGGATCAAGATCAGTCTTCTTTTCATGGTTTTTATCGGTCGCCCAAGGCAGGGTGCAAGTTTGCAGAAAGCAAAACAGGCGCGATGGTAGGGGGGCGTGGCGGGCTTGGGAATGCGGCAGATTGCCGCACCCAGCCTGTTTTTGGAGGCTTCGAAACAGGCTTTTCCCGTCAAATTCAGGAATCTATTGACACCTTTCTGACAAATGATAACAATTCGCATTGCGATCTTACGTCGGCGGCCTCGTCATATCCGCAAAGGTTTTGTAAGTTTCAAGAAAGTGTTGTGGCTGGAGTTAGCGATGTCTCCCTTGTCGGTCCAGCCGGCCATTTTCATGAGGAATCGCGCACACGATTCCTTCGTACGACGGGGGCAGAAGTGCTGATTTTGGTGAATACGGACATTGATGGAAGGCGGCGTGTGGCTGGCTGCGTCCTGGGACTACTGCATTGAACGACTTCGCATTGCGATCCAACCTGAATCTGAGCCCGGCCACCCTGGCCCTGGTCATTTTCGTGCACATGGTCGCGGCGCTCCTGTTCGCGCAATTGCTGGAAGCCACGCGTTACGTCCAACCGGAACCGCTGACGGTGAGCCTGTTGCGCGCGCCCGAGCAGCCGCAACCGGATGTCGCGCCCACGCCACTGCCGCAGGCGCCCGTGCCGGTACGCGAGATCAAACGTGAGCCCCTGCCGGAACCGGTGAAGCCGGAGCCAGTGCGCGACATCCAGCACGAGCCCAAGCCGGTCGAGCGCGTGGTCCTGCCCGAGCCCGCGCCGGAGCGCGCCGTGGAAGTGCCGCCGCCCCCGCCGCCCCAATCGATCACCGAAGTGCCGGCGCCACCTCCGCCGGTTCCCGCGGTCGTAGCGGAGCCAGCGCCCATGCCGATTACGCAGCCGGTGAGTTTGCAGGCGACGGAGGTACCGGAAGAAGTTACGATCACATCGCAGATGCTGACTGCCATCTATCTGCGCAATCCCAAGCCCGGCTATCCGAGCCTTTCGCGTCGCTTGAGCGAGCAGGGCACCGTGCTGCTGCGCGTGTTCGTCAACGCAACGGGCGATGCGACTCGCGTCGACCTCAAGGAGAGTTCCGGCTATCCGCGACTCGACAAGGCAGCGCTCGATGCGGTGGAAGGCTGGAAGTTCGTACCCGCGAAAAAAGGCGAACACGCCGTCGCGGCCTGGGTTGTCGTACCGATAAAGTTTTCATTGAAAGGCTGAATTTCCGATGGATCAGGGCAAGTCCTATGGTGTGGCGTCGTTCCTGGCGCAAAGCGATGCGGTTGGCATCACCGTGCTGTTCATCCTGCTGGTCATGTCGGTCGCGAGCTGGTATCTGATCGTGCTGAAGACCGTGCGCGGCCGGCAATTGCGCAACCAGGTGCGCGATTTCCTCGAAGGCTTCTGGAACGCGCCGTCAATCGACGTCATCGCCCTGCAACTGTCGCAACGCACGCAGCAGAATCCCTTTGCGCGCGTCGCTGCGCAGAGCATCGAGGCCAGCCGCCACTACCGCAAATCCGCTAGCGCCGGACTGGCCGATGCCGGCGGCCAGGGTGAATTCCTGACGCGTGCGATCCGCCGCGCCATCACGCGCGAGACCGCCGCGATTGAATCCGGGCTGACTGTGCTCGCGTCCGTCGGCAGCACGGCGCCGTTTGTCGGATTGTTCGGCACGGTGTGGGGCATCTACCACGCGCTGATCGGCATCGGCATGAGTGGCAGTGCGACGCTCGATGCAGTGGCTGGACCGGTCGGCGAAGCCCTGATCATGACGGCCACAGGTCTTGCGGTCGCGATCCCCGCGGTGCTGGCCTACAACGCCTTCACGCGGAGCAACCGCGTCGTGCTGGCGGAACTCGACGGCTTCGCGCACGACCTGCACGCCTTCCTGATCACCGGCGCGAAGCTCGACAGCGGCGGCTTCCAGCGCGCGGCTGCGCCGAAAGCGGTTGAACCGGCGCTGCACTCACACAAGGCGGCGGGCTGACATGGCATTCGGCGGTTTCAGCGACAACGATGTCGGGCGCCCGATGGCGGAGATCAACATGATCCCGTTGATCGACGTCATGCTGGTGCTGCTCATCATCTTCATCGTAACGGCACCGCTGCTCACGCACTCGATCCGGATCAACCTGCCGAAGGCGTCGACGCAGGTGAACGTCGAGAAACCCGAAACGGTGACACTCTCGATCGACGCGACTGGCAATCTTTTCTGGGACAACGCGCAGATCGACGACGCGACACTCGCCGCGAACCTGAGTGCCGCCGCGCACCGCAATCCGCAGCCCGAGCTGCACCTGCGTGCCGAGAAAACCACCCAGTACCAGCGGTTGGCGGAAGTCATGTCCGCCGCGCAGAACGCTGGCGTCGTCAAAATCGGTTTCATCACGGAGCCCGTGCGCAAATGAACAAACCCGTAAGCCTGGCCGGTGAAATGCTCATGGCGCCGGCCGACAAGATCGCGTACCAGGGGTTGTCGATTGCTGCGCGGCGCAAGCTGGCCAGCAGCGAATTGCTGGGCGGCGGCAATGAATTGCATATCGAGCACAACGGCGAGATTTATACGTTGCGCCAGACCCGGCAGGGCAAGCTGATCCTGACCAAATAGGCGGTAGCAGTTGCGGCGATCGACGCAGAATCCGGGCCGCATAGATTAGTAAATTGCAGTAGCGCGACAAAAAACTCGCACGTTCAGCGCGGCAGTCAGCCACCAGATTCCGGCAGCCAGCCAGTCCCCGCGAAACGGCTTATCCAGGCCTTTTTATATGGGGAGAAATACCATGGCTAACGCCAGAAATCGCAAGAGCCCGTTCCGTTTTCGTCTCCGACCTTCCGCTGCCGCCATCATGATGGCATTTGCCACGCCACTCGCGTTTGCCGACGACGCACAGGAAGCCGCCCTGCCGGAAGTGGAGGTCACGTCGTCGACCACCACGCCGCACTCGGAGGGATTCCGCACCGACTCGACAAGCAGCGCGACCCGCACGGACACGCCGCTGCGCGATATCCCGCAATACGTCAACTCGATTCCGCAAACCCTCATCCAGTCACAGGGCGCGATGTCGCTGGCCGACGCATTGCGCAACGTACCCGGCATCACCTATGCGGCTGCGGAAGGCGGCACCCAGGCCAGCCAGGTTTTCTACCTGCGCGGCTTCCCGGCGGGCGGCGATCTGTTCATCGACGGCATTCGCGACATCGGTGAATACAACCGCGACCTCTTCGACACCGAGTCGATTGAAGTGCTCAAGGGACCCTCCGCGCTGGCTTTCGGTCGGGGATCGACCGGCGGCGTGATCAACCAGATCAGCAAGAGGCCGGAACCGGGCATGCTCAAGCAGGTCGGCCTGACGCTGGGTTCCAACGGCGAGAAGCGATTGACCGGGGATTTGAATTTGCCGATGAGCGATACCGCCGCGTTTCGCCTCGTTGCGCTGGGCGAAGACTCGAATACCTATCGCGATACCGTATACAACAGGCAGGTCGGTGTGGCGCCCAGCATGCGCTTTGGCATTGGCACGCCGACCGAGGTCACCTTGTCGTATTACTACCTGAATACCCACGGTCAGACGGACTACGGCCAGCCCACGCTTGGCGCGGCAAAGGGATTCGCGATGCCGCCCGTGCCGTTATCGAACTACTACGGGTTCGCGGATTACGACTACACCAACTGGGAAACGCATATCGCAACGTTGCGCGTCGACCACAGGTTTTCCGACAACTTGAGCCTGCGCAACACGCTGCGCTATGCAAATTACAAGCGACAGATGGAAGCCACGATCGCGCAGAACCTGACCACCATTGGCGGCGGGCCGGTGACGGCGGCGACACCGATCGACCAGATACTGGCGATACGCCAGCACACCAAGGCACGCGACAACGATGACAAGGTGCTGATCAACCAGACCGAGCTGACATGGAAAGTCGAAACCGGTGCGATCAAGCACACGGTGTTGACCGGCCTTGAGCTCGGCGACGAAAAACTGAATCGCTGGAATTACACGTTTGCCGGGACGACGACGTCAAATACATCGTTGCTCGATCCCGATCCCTATAGCTCGCTGAACTACACGAAGACGCCAAACCAGCGCAACCCGTCGGAGGCGAAGACCGCGGCGATCTATGTCCAGGACCAGGTCGAGTTTTCGCCGCAATGGAAGGCACTCGCGGGATTGCGCTATGAGTACTACGATGCGGAAGCGGTGACCGAGGGTTACTTTTCCGGCGTGCCGACGGCGACCGGCGGACCTTTCTCCCGCGTCGACAAGATGCTGACCGGCCGGGCAGGCGTGATCTGGCAGCCGACCGATGCGCAGTCCTACTACATTTCCGCGGGCAATTCGTACAATCCGTCGGGGGAACTCGGGGTATACGGCGCAACGGGCACCAACCTTTCCGCGAGCAACGACGACCTCGATCCGGAAGAAAACCGCAACTACGAGATCGGCGCGCAGTGGGATCTTGTGTCGGGCATCCAGATCCGCACGGCGATTTTCCGCAACGAAAAGACCAACGCGCGCCTGCTCGACCCGGTCGACGGTGTGATGAAGCTTGCGGGCAAGCGCCGCGTGGATGGGGTCGAACTGTCGGTAACCGGCCGCATCACGCCAAATTGGGACGTATACAGTGCGATGGCCTACATGGACGGCAAGATTGTCGAAGGTCTCGCCAACGTCCAGGGCAAGACACCGCTAGGCGTGCCCAAATTCTCCGGGACGATCTGGACGGTGTACCGATTGGGCGGCGGATGGGAGGTCGGCGGCGGGCCGTACGCATCTTCGAGCTGGTGGCTCGACGACCAGAATCGCGGCAAGGCGCCGTCCTATGTTCGCTGGGATGCGATGCTGGGCTATGTACAGAAAAAATACGACATCCGGCTCAACGTCCTGAACGTGTTCGATGAGGTTTACTACACGGGCGGCTACAACAATACGCCGAACCGCGTGATACCCGGCCAACCGGTCACCGCGTTGTTGACCATGAACTATCGATTCGACTAACAGCTCGACTTGAGCGCAACGCAGCGAGCCACCCGAAAGGCAGCCAGCCGACAATGTTATTGCAGATACCGCAGGTACTGACTGCCGAACAGGTCGCGCAATTCCGTGCCCGCACGGAAAGCGCGGCCTGGATCGACGGCAACGTTACGTCCGGCTACCAGTCCGCGCAGGCCAAGCGCAACGAGCAATTGCCCGAGGATTCCCGCGATGCGCGCGAGCTTGGCGACGTTGTCATCGCCGCGCTGGGACGCAACCAGCTCTTTTTCTCGGCGGCGTTGCCCAAGCGCATCTTTCCGCCCTTGTTCAATCGCTACCGCGGTGGCATGGATTTCGGCAATCATGTCGACGGTGCCGTGCGTGTGCATGGTCCCAGTGGCGTGCGCATCCGCACCGATATTTCTGCCACGCTGTTCCTTGTTCCACCGGAGGAATACGATGGCGGCGAACTGCTCGTGGAAGACGCTTACGGCGTGCAAAGGGTCAAGCTTCCGGCCGGCGACATGATCCTGTATCCGTCCACGAGCCTGCATCGGGTGACGCCGGTGACGCGTGGCGTGCGCGTAGCCTCGTTTTTCTGGATACAGAGCATGGTGCGCGACGATGCCCAGCGTTCGCTGCTGTTCGACATGGACATGTCCATCATCCGGCTTTCGCAGGAAGCGCCCGGCAGCCCGGCGCTGGTTTCGCTGACCGGCTGCTATCACAATCTCTTGCGCATGTGGGCCGAGCCCTGACGTGAACGACACTTACCTCACCGATGTCACCTACACCGGCGAATTTTTCGACCACCTGGCGCCGGCATGGATGGCCTACGTCGCCGCGATCAATGGCTATGCATCCAAGCCACTGACCGGGCGGTTCACCTGGTGCGAACTGGGTTGCGGAAAGGGCGTCACGGCATTGATCCTGGCGGCAATGCATCCGGAAGGGGAGTTCCACGCCTGCGATTTCAACCCGGCGCACATCGAGTATGCAGAGCGATTGCGCGCGGAAGCGGGTCTGCGGAACGTGCATTTTCATGCGAAGAGTTTCGAACAGATGCGCAATGCAGACTTGCCATCTTTCGACTTTGTCGCGCTCCACGGCGTCTACAGCTGGGTGCCGGACGAGGTCAGAGCGGAGATACGCGCCTTCCTGCGCGACAAACTCAAGCCCGATGGATTGGCCACCGTGAGCTACAACGCCATGCCGGGCTGGGCGCACTTGCAGCCGTTGCGGAAGATCATGCGCGACTACGCGGAGTCGCTGACGCAGGGCACTTCGCTGGAGCGGGTGCGCGAAGCCTTTGCCTTTCTGGATTTTCTGGCGAAGAACAATGCCGGCTACTTTGCCACCCATCCTGCGGCGGTTGCGCACCTGCAGGAGATCGCCACCCAGGACATTCGCTACGTTGTGCATGAGTACCTGACTCCGCACGGCGATCCGTTTTATTTTTCGGATGTCGAGAAGGCTATGCGTGCGGGTGGACTGGTTTACGCAGGCAACATGACAGTCGCCGAGAATTATGTCGAAATCATGGCGCCGCAGCAGTTCCAGAAAATGCTGACCAGCGCCGGCTCGCGAACGGTCAGGGAATTGCGCCGCGATTTCATCGTGAATACGCGCTTTCGCAGGGATCTGTACTCGGCCCAGCCCGAATCTGTCGCAGTTGACCGCGTTCCGCTGGCGCAGTTCTCCGGCATCGCCTTTTGTCTGGGCGCCAGTCCGGAAATGCTGCCGATGAAACCCGGCGCCGGGCAGTTCAACCTGGACCTGCAATCCCGCGCCGAGTCCATCGGTAAGGTCCATGCCCTGTTGGCTCACGGCCGGGCGTCAGCCGAAGCCATTCACATGGCGGCGGGATGCACGGAACAGGAAGCGTCGCTCCTGATCCAGCATCTGGTCATTGCCAGGCACCTCGTACCTTGCCCGCCCACTGCACCCAGGCTGGGTTGGCCTGCGCTCAACACCGTCCTGGTCGACGTCGGCCTCTCTGAAGAACTGTTGCAAATTCCGCTGGCATCCCCGCTTTCAGCCACCGCGGTATACATGGACGTCGTGTACGCGGCGATCGCCGAGGCAGCCGCGAGCAACGACGATGCCGCAACTGCCGCACAAGGTGTGCTGTCGCGCGTGCGCAAGCATGGGCACCCGGTCAATAAAACCGCAGCCGACGGAACGAAACGCGTTGCCAGCGATGACGAAGTCTTGCAGTACGCGCAGGCGGCGTGGCGGGAACTGCGCGACGTAAAATTCCAGAGCGCGCGCATGATGCGCGTGTACGGGTTGCTGACATGATCTGGAAGCAGCAGGGGGCCACGATACCCGGCGCTGCATCCTGTCCGGAAACCATTCCGGCGGGAGCCAAAATGTTGGAGAAACTGTTGCAGATGATGTTACCGCTGGCCCTGATCGCGATGGCCCTGTGCGCCATGCTCCTGCCCTGGCGCGGGACCGTCTAGCCCGCTGGGGTTAGTCGCGCCCCTCAGCGCTTGTTCAGCGTGTTGGTGGGGTCGCGCTCGAGCAGGATGTCCTGCATGCGCATTTCGATCGCCGGCTTGATCTTCTGGTGCGGAAGGATATAGAAGCGATCGTTCGCGATCGAATCGAACACCAGGTCGGCTACTTGTTCCGCGGAAATGCGTCCCGATTTCACCGCATGGCGCAGGCGTTCCTCGCGTTGCTGGTCGATCTCCGACCTGGCCTTGTCCTCGCGCAGGGCGGCGGGGCGGTTGCGTTCGGAATCGGAGATCCCGGTCGGCACGAACGCCGGACAAAGCACGGAAGCGCGGATCTGTGCATCGGCTGCAATGAGGTCGTGATGCAGGCATTCCGTCATCGTCACCACGGAATGTTTCGAGACGCAGTACATGGCCATGCCGGGCGGTGACAACAAGCCCGCAACCGATGCCGTGTTGACGACATGGCCTTCGGATTTTTGCGCCAGCATGCGCGGCACGAATACCCGAATGCCGTGGATCACGCCCCAGACGTTGACACCCAGTGTCCACGCCCAGTCTTTTTCGCTTTGCTCCCAGATGGTGCCGCCAGGCGCGACCCCGGCGTTGTTGCACAGCACGTGTACCGCGCCAAACGTGGCGAACGTGCGATCGGCGAGGGCCTCCATGTCGCGACCGTTTGAAACATCGGTGCGCACGCCGAGGACGGGAATGCCGGCGTCCGAGAATTCCTTTGTAGTCTTGTCCAGCGCCGATTGTTCGATGTCGGCCAGCACGATTTTCATGCCTTCGCGGGCAAACCGCTGCGCCATGGCCCGACCCAGGCCGCTTGCGCCGCCGGTTACGACCGCAACACGATCTTTGAATGTTTTCATGGCGATGTTTCCGTGGAGGCGATGTTGGCGAGGATGGAACGGCGTGCGAAATCGCGCTGGATTCTAGCATGGGGATGGGGTGCTCCCGCCACGTTGGCACGGCCTCCGTGAGGGTGGTATTCTCGCCGCTCTGCGCACCGGCAACGATCCCGTCCAGTCAGAATCATGAACGACCAGTTCATCGGCACGATGCCGGTCCAGGAAAAGCACCGCTTTGACATCGCGAGCCTCGATCGCTATTTGCGCGCGCATGTCGAGGGCTTTTCGGGGGCGCTCGAAGTCGAACAATTCAAGGGCGGGCAATCCAACCCGACCTTCCGCTTAAGCGCGGGCGGCAAGCATTACGTCCTGCGGCGCAAACCGCCGGGCAAGCTGCTGCCTTCCGCGCACGCCGTGGATCGCGAATATCGCGTCATCACGGCGTTGCACGGCAGCGAAGTGCCGGTGGCGAAGACTTATTGCCTGTGTCTCGACGAAGCCATCATCGGCACGGCGTTCTACGTCATGGATTACGTCGCCGGCCGCGTGCTGTGGGATCCGGCGCTGCCGGAAATATCCGCGAGCGAGCGGCGCGCGTATTTCGAGGAACTCAATCGCGTCATCGCCGCGCTGCATTCAGTCGACTATGCGGCCATCGGCCTCGGTGACTACGGCAAGCCCGGAAGCTATATCGAGCGCCAGATCAGCCGCTGGTCGAAGCAGTACCGCGCGTCGGAGACCGAGCACATCGAGGCGATGGAGAACCTGATCGAGTGGTTGCCGAAGAATATCCCGCAAGGCGACGAGACGCGCATCGTCCACGGCGACTATCGCATGGACAACGTGATGTTCCACTCGACCGAGCCGCGCATGCTCGCCGTGCTCGACTGGGAACTCTCCACGCTCGGGCATCCTCTCGCGGATTTCGCCTATCACTGCATGACGTGGCGGCTCACGCCGGGGCAGTTCCGCGGCATGCTCGGGGTGGACTTCAAGGCGCTCGGCATTCCGACCGAGGAAGAGTATGTGGAAATGTATTGCCGCCGGACAAATCGCACCGGCATCCCGAACTGGGATTTCTACATGGCCTACAACATGTTTCGCCTCGCCGGCATCCTGCAAGGCATCATGGGTCGCGTGAAGGACGGCACGGCAGCGAGCGAACATGCGCACGAGCAGGGCAAGCGCGCGCGGCCGATGGCGGAAGCCGGCTGGAGTCAGGTCGAAAAAATTCTGAAAGGTTGAGGGAGCGCTAATGAAAGCCGTGCTGTGCAAAGTGTATGGATTGCCTGGCAGTCTCGTGATCGAGGACGTGCCGTCGCCCAAGGCCAAGGCGGGCGAGGTCGTCGTCAGCGTCAAGGCGTGCGGCGTGAATTTTCCCGACACCTTGATCATCCAGGGCAAATACCAGTTCAAACCCGAGCTGCCATTCTCGCCCGGTGGCGAAGTGGCGGGCGTGGTCAAGGAAGTCGGCGAAGGCGTGACGCGCGTGAAGGTAGGCGACCGCGTGATTGCGTTCAACACGTGGGGCGGCTTTGCGGAAGAAATGGTGGTCGAGGCTGACCGCACGATTCCGATGCCCTCCGCCATGGATTTCGTTTCTGCGTCTGCCTTCGTGCTGACCTACGGCACGTCGTATCACGCATTGAAGGACCGGGCCGACATCAAGGCGGGGGAGACACTGCTGGTGCTGGGTGCGAGCGGAGGCGTGGGTCTCGCCGCAGTGCAGATCGGCAAGGCGCTGGGTGCCCGCGTCATCGCGGCGGCGTCGAGCGAGGAAAAACTGAAAATCTGCCGCGACAACGGCGCCGACGAAACGATCAACTACGGCTCGGAGGATTTGAGGGGCCGCATCAAGGCGTTGACCGGTGGCAAGGGTGTCGACGTGGTTTACGATCCGGTGGGCGGCCCCTATTCCGAGCCGGCGTTGCGGGACATGGCCTGGAACGGCCGTTTCCTCGTCGTGGGATTCGCCGCCGGCGAAATACCCAAGGTCGCCCTGAATCTGACCTTGCTCAAAGGTTGCTCCATCGTCGGCGTGTTCTGGGGTTCATTTACGCGTAACGAGCCCGAGCACAATCGCGAAAACAACTGGGAACTGATGGCCATGTATGCCGCCGGCCAGGTCAAGCCCCATATCCACGCTGTCTATCCGCTGGAGAAAGCGGCGGAAGCATTGAACGAAATGATCAACAAGCGCGTCGCCGGCAAAGTTGTCCTGACGACGACGTGAGCGGGTTCGCGCTTCACCAACCCGATCGCCAAAAAACGGAGAGAACCCGATGCTGAAGCTCTACGAGCACCCGCTGTCCGCGTACGCAATGAAGGTCAAGATCGCGCTGAATGAAAAAAAGATCGACTACGAAACGGCGATCCCCGACGGCATGGCAAACGGCACGGCGGCGGGTGAATTCGTCGCGGCAAATCCGCGAGCAGAAGTGCCCGTGCTGCTCGACGGCGACGTCAGGATTTTCGACTCCACCGTGATGCTCGAGTACATCGAGGAAAAATGGCCGCAGCCCGCGCTGCTGCCGGGCACGCCGGCGGAACGCGCGCGCGTGCGCATGATCGAAGACGTCATGGACACGAAATACGAGCCGAACAACTGGGGTACGTTCGAAGTGCTGCGCTACCATCGCGCGAGCGGTGCGCTTGGCGAGAAGCTGGTGGCTTTCGGCAGGAAGAACATCGAAAGCCTGCAGTCGTGGCTGGAGGGCCAGCTCGGTGCGCGCACATGGCTGAACGGCGAGAGCTTCGGGTGGGCTGATCTTTCCGTCATTCCCTATCTGAACCGCTCCGCGGGCTATGGCTACATGCCACCGAAGAACTCGAAACTTTTATCCTGGTTCGAACGTGCAAACCAGCGCGACTCGGTTGCGAAAGTCAGGCTGCAGATGCAGGGCGCGCTCGACAAGATGCCTGATTTAGCCGAGCTGCTCACGAGCGGAAAAGTCGTGCGCCAGTATCGCGACCATCGCCTGGAATGGATGATCGCGGCCGGGGGCCTCGCGGTCGTGACCGAGGGCATTGAGAAGGGCACCATCCGCTTCAGCCGCGAGATCTGACGTCCGGGAACAAAGCCAATGGGAGGCGCCATGAATGCTGCCATGAACGAAGCGGTCATCCTCGAAGCCGTGCGCACGCCCTTCGGGCGGCGCGGCGGAAGCATGCGGGAGATTCGCCCTGATGCGCTGCTCGCCCACACGATCGACGGATTGCTCGATCGCGCTGGCGTGAATCCCGCAAAAATCGAGGACGTCGTCGACGGCACCGTCACGCTGGCGGGCGAGCAGGGTGCCAATCCGGCGCGGCTGGCGGTATTGTTGTCGAAACTTCCAATCGAGGTGCCTGGTGTATCGCTGAATCGCATGTGCGGCTCCAGCCAGCAGGCGGTGCATTTCGCGGCGCAGGCCGTTGCGGCCGGCGACATGAACTACGTCATCGGTTGCGGAGTGGAGAGCATGAGCCGCGTACCGATGTTCCTCGACATTGGCCTTGGCAATCCGGTGGCGGGGTTCGAGAACCTCGATCCGGAGCTGTTCAAACGCCACGAACTGATTCACCAGGGCGAGAGCGCCGAGCGCATCGCCGACAAATGGGGTTTGTCGCGGCAGGATGTCGATGATTTCGCCAAGCTGAGCCATCGCCGCGCGGCTGCCGCACAAAAGGCCGGGCTGAATCGCGAGCTGATCCCGGTGACCGGCATCTCCCCCGAAGGCAAGCCGCTCACCGTGGAGCGCGATGAAGGGGTGCGCGCGC
>JBDTTE010000061.1:0-15043 GCA_039930785.1 Betaproteobacteria bacterium
TTGGCACCACGATAGCGAGCGGGACCGATCCGACGCAATGCCTGACGCAGGCGCTCAACGCGATATTCGCGCATCCCAACATCGCGCCGTTCTTCAGCCACCAGTTGATCCAGCGGCTCGTCACGAGCAACCCGAGCCCGGCCTACGTGGCGCGCATCGCGGCGGTGTTCATCAACGACGGCAAGGGCGTGCGCGGCAATATTCGCGCAGTGGTGCGCGCATTGCTGCTCGATAGCGAAGCGCGCAACGCCGCAGCCGCGGCGGGCCCCTCATTCGGAAAATTGCGCGAGCCGATACTGCGCCTCTCGGGGTGGGCGCGCGCTTACGGCGCAACTTCTCCGAGCGGGGCCTGGGCTATCGGCAATACGTCGGACCCGGCGTCGCGTCTGGCGCAAAGTCCGCTGCGCTCGCCCTCGGTATTCAATTTCTTCCGCCCAGGCTATGTGCCACCGAACAGTGCGCTGGGTAACGCCGCGCTCGTCGCCCCCGAATTCCAGCTCGCCAACGAGTCGTCGGTCGTAGGTTGCCTGAACTATCTGCAACGCATCGTGGCGGGAAGTATCGCCGACATCACGCCCGACTACACCGCGCTGCTCGCAATTGCCGACGATGCACGCGCACTGATCGACAGGATCAATCTCGTGCTGGCGGCCAACCAGCTCAGGGCCACCACAACGGCGGCCCTCGTCACCGCATTGAACACCATGCCCAGCGGCACACCATCGACCCGGCGCAACCGCGTCAACGCCGCGCTCGTGCTGGTATTGGCGGCACCCGAATTCATCGTCCAGAAATGAGAGCTGCGCCATGACAATCGATGCTTCACGCCGCGCTTTCCTGCAGCGTTCTTCCGCCCTGTCGCTCGCCGGTATCGCGACACCGTGGGCCCTCAACCTCGCCGCCATGGGCGAAGCCGCCGCCGCAACCGCGTCCGATTACAAGGCGCTCGTCTGCGTGTTTTTGTACGGCGGCAACGACTACGGCAATACGCTGATCCCGTACGACAACGCTCGCTATGCGCTGTACGAGGGAATGCGTCCCACCCTGGCCTACACGCAACCCGAGCTAGCGGCGACCGTGCTGGCGCCGACCGTAGCGCTGCCGGGTGGCGACCAGTACGCACTCGCGCCTGAACTTTCGCCGCTGCTGCCGCTATTCAACAGCCATCAGCTGGCCGTGATGCTCAACGTCGGCACGCTGGTGCAGCCCACCACCAAGCTGCAATACACAGGGAATTCGGTGCCGCTGCCGCCCAAGCTGTTCTCGCATAACGATCAGCAATCAGTGTGGCAATCATCGGCGCCGGAAGGGGCGACCTCGGGTTGGGGCGGTCGCATGGGCGATCTGTTCGCGTCTGGAAACGGCAACGCCACATTCACTTGCGTCAATGTATCGAGTAACGCGGTCTACCTGTCGGGACACACCGCGGTGCAGTACCAGGTGTCACCGTCCGGACCGGTGGCGCTCAATGGCGTCAAATCCGCGCTGTTCGGATCGACCACCTGCTCCGCCGCATTGCGTACGCTTGTCACCGCGCCCAGTACGCATCTGTTCGAAAGCGAATACTCGCGCGTGATGTCGCGCTCGCTGACTGCGGGCGACGCGCTGACAACCGCACTCACCGGCGGCCCGACCATTGCAACGCCCTTTCCCACACCGAACGGATTGGCGGACCAGCTCAAGCTCGTTGCGCGCATGATCAGCACTTCCGCTGAAGTCGGCGCAAAGCGCCAGGTGTTCTTCGTCTCCATCGGTGGTTTCGATACACACAGCGGATTGGCCGCGGTACATCCCGGTCTGCTGACCAACGTCGCCGGTGCCATGAGCGCCTTCTACGCCGCAACCGTCGAACTCGGTGTCCAGAACCAGGTCACGACGTTCACGGCATCGGACTTCGGCCGGACGCTCACCGCCAGCGACGGCTCCGATCACGGATGGGGCAGCATGCATTTCATGCTGGGCGGCGCCGTAAACGGCGGCCGCTTCTATGGCACGCCTCCCGTCGTCGCCAATGGCGGCGACGACGACGTCGGACAAGGCCGGTTGCTCCCGAGCACATCGGTCGACCAGTACGCCGCCACGCTAGGCAAGTGGTTCGGCATCAGCGATTCGAATCTGCTGACGGTTCTCCCCAATCTGGTGCACTGGAACGCTTCCGACCGGAATCTCGGTTTCGTCTGACGGCGCGGGACTGAGCTGTTCGCGCGTGGCCGACTCAAGTCCCAAGAATGCTCAGCCGAAAAGAGGGCGCCTGTAAGACCTTGCAGGCGATGAGCCCCTCTAGCAAAGTGTTATTGGCCCAACATTCGAACACAGGGGTCTGCGTTCAGCCGCCGCACGAAACATTCGAGGATATGCCTCCTCGAATCGAACAAAGCACGTTGCCCAAATTAGTTAAGGGGGGGTTTTAATTGATCCCCTGATTTTGGGACAACAAGAAACGCCCCACGATCGAAGACGTGATAATCAAGCGCCACGCGGTCATTTTTTCCGTCTCAAGCGTCGCGCATCGCATGTCGGAAAAGCACTGCATGTGCGAACGCGGCATTTCACGCCACTAGCACCTGACTCGTCGGTGCTGCTGCATAAACCTTCCGCGCCGTGTTGCCGATATACATTCCACAAGCGGACGGCTTCGGTTTCTGATTAGGAAGGGGCGGCGGTGCTAGTCTTCAAGATCCTGGTTTCTTGTGAAGAACCCGATGGAATCATCCAGTCCTGCGACGCCATCAACTACAAGGATGGCATCTGGCTGGTTCCACAATGGCTGGAGGATTCGGCCACCGGTCTCGCCAAACCCGTCCGGATCGTTCGGGTAGACCAGTTCGGGTTGCAACCCACGACGCTCGCGGGGAATTACTACGTTCTCGCGGCGAAGAAACTATCCAGGGCAGTGCTCGAGGGTCGTATGCGGCCACGACCGCAAGACGAAGTGGTGGAATCTCCCGAGATTGAAATCGAGCTGGCTTCGATCTAGTGAAGCCCTGATCTCCGCCAACTGCAGCGCGGCGTCCGTTTCCAGAGATCGCGGTTCACCGTGCGGTCGAATGGGGCCACAAGGCACTTCCCGCAATCGCGGCGTATCCGCAAAGATCCCCGGCGCTTGCATCAAGTATCCGGTGCGGATCGCGGGCAGGATGCGCCATCATGAAAGCGACCTCCCTTGCCCTCGACCACCTGATGCGCGCCATCGGCGACCCCATTGCCGACCTGCGCGACATCGGTCCCCACCACGCGGAATTCTGCCGCGCGCTGACCATCCGGGCGGGCGCTGGCGTCCTCGCAAAAAGCCCGCGAGCATGGCCTGCGATCGCGCAAGCACTGGCGCAAGCGGATGGCATTGCGGCAACGCCGGCCGCACGTGCGCACTTCAGCGCAGCCGAAGCCTGGCTCGCCGGGAATCCGGTACTGGCCGCCGAAAGCTATGCTTCCATTCTGGAGCGATGGCCGCATGATCTGCTGGCGCTGAGACTGGCGCAGTCGTGCTTTTTCTTTCTGGGATGGCATGACCGCCTCTGCGCGATTGTCGATGCGGTGCTCCCGGCGTGGCCAGGCGACAGACGCGGCCGCGGGTTCGTGCTTGCCGTCGCTTCCTTTGCGCACGCGGAAAATGGCGATGCCCTCTACGCCGAGTTCCTGGGACGAGAATCGCTGGCCATCGATCCCGCGTGTCCGATGGGGGTGCACTCGGTCGCACATGCCATAGCGGAATCCGGGCGGCCGCGCGACGGCGCGAAATGGATGCGCGACCAAGCCGCGCACTGGGCCACGGAAAGCCGCATGCGCACACACAACGCCTGGCACCTTGCCATGTTCGACGCGGAAGAAGGCGGCGTCGCATCCGCGCTCGACATCCTCGATCACTGGCTGCTTCCCGCCGGCGCGAACTCGCCGCTCGATGCGTGCGACGCGACCGCCCTGCTGTGCCGTCTCGCCATGTACGGAGTCGATGACATGGACCGCTGGCGCAAACTATCCGATGCTTTCGAGAACAACCTGACGTCAGGCTTCTGGCCGTACGTCGACCTCCATGCGGCATTCGCGCACCTGAAGGCAGAAAAATCCTTCCGGATGCACGGACTCACGCGCTCGATCGAACTCTGCGCGCAAGGCAGCGACTATGCAGCGCTGCGCGCGCGACACATTACCCTGCCTGCACTGCACGTATTGAATGCCTGGGCGGAAGGACGCCATCATGAAGTCGCGAGACGAGTCGCGGACTTGCGACCGCTCCTTGGCGACATCGGCGGAAGTCGCGTCCAGCTGGAAATCCTGCGTAACATCGAACAGGAGTCCACGCATCGCCAGCGTGTTGCTTCAAATGAATGGGAACAATTGCGAACGCGCCTACCGACTATCGACCGCAAGTTCGGTGGTAGCGATTTCCTCGAGTCGCTGACAGGTCATTCGAGCGAAGACACCCCGTTTGGCGATGCGCGCTATTCGCTGAGTGCGGACTTGCGGGAATCATTTGCTTCCGCCGCACTGCGTCGCCAGCTTGCCGGTGGCGTTCCGAATTCCCGCTTGAAGGCACGATTGAACGCAGCTTCCGATTCGTAGCCCACGCGCTCGGCAACAAGCGCAATCGATTCGTCTTCCTCCCGCAGCAGGTTCGACGCCATGCGCAGCCGCCAACTGGCGAGGTATTGCATCGGCGGCTGTCCGACGAAATCGGTGAAGCGTTGCGCCAGTGCGGATCGCGACAATCCGACTTTTCGCGCGAGTTCGTCGACCGTCCACGCGCGTGCGGGCTCGGCGTGCAGCAGCGCCAGCGCGCGACCGACAAAGCGATCGCGCAAACCCGCCAGCCAGTTCTTTTCCCCCTCGGGCAGGGTCTCGATGCAACGACGCACTGCCTCGACGAACAGGAGTTCGGACAACTTGGCCAGAATCGTCGTGCCGCCGGCGCGCGACACGGCGGCTTCCTCGCTGGCGAATCGCAGCGAGGATTCAAGCCACGCGGAACCGCTGCCGTTGCGCACGTCCACCTTGAACATGCGCGGCAACGATGCGATCAGCGGGTTGCCCATGGTTTCGTCGCAGGCCAGGAATCCGCAGATCACGCGCGTCTTTGCGCCGCCCCCACCGAAAGACACGCGGATGATTTCTCCCGGCGTTGTGTCCAGATCGTCAGCAGTGAGAACGGGCGCCGTCATGTTTAACAGGTCTGGCGCGCTGCTCATCACGTGTGTCTCGCCCTGAGGCACAACCAGCAACTCGCCGGCCGATAACTCGAGCGCAGGCTCGTCCGCGCCCGCGAGGCGCGCCCAGCACGATCCTTCGGTCACCAGGTGGTAGGTCACCACCTCTTTCGCCTTCGGCAGGAATGACGCGCACAGCGCCGCGTCGGCGGGCCCCGCCACGCACCAGGGCGCGCCGAACTCTCCGTTCAGGTAGACCGCGCCGCTGAGTTTCACGGTACGCAGGACGTCGGACAAGGCATCCATAGGGGAAGGAGCGAAATTCAGGCGTCCTGCGCAAGGAATCTGGACGCCCGGGCATTCATCCGGAAGGCGTGGGTGGGAATACTAGCACCCGTCCAATGAGGCAACAACGACGCCTGTTCCGTGGCGGACGCCGTCATTGGTAAACATCAAATCAAAAAAGGAGAACAACCATGTCCGCAGTCCTTTCCACTTCCGTGCCGGGTGTCGACCTCGCCGCGGTCAAGACCCGCCAGCAAGCCGCCTGGTCCACCGGCAACTACGCAGTCGTCGGGACAACGCTGCAAATCGTCGGCGAAAATCTGTGCGAAGCACTCGACCTGCGATCCGGCAGCAAGGTGCTCGACGTCGCCGCCGGTAACGGCAACGCCACGCTCGCAGCCGCGCGCCGCTGGTGCGACGTGACTTCCACCGACTACGTCCCTTCCCTGCTGAAATCCGGCGAACTGCGTGCGCAGGCCGAGGGCCATAAGGTTCGCTTCCAGGAAGCCGATGCCGAGAACCTGCCATTCCCCGACGCGTCGTTCGATGTGGTGATGTCCACCTTCGGCGTGATGTTTACGCCAAACCAGGAAAAGGCCGCGAGCGAACTTGCTCGCGTCTGCAAACCGGGCGGGCGCATCGGCCTTGCGAACTGGACGCCGGAGAGCTTTATCGGACAAGTATTCCGCACGATAGGCCGATACATTCCACCCGCCCCGGGCGTCAAATCGCCGGCAATGTGGGGCACGAAGGCGAGGCTGGAGGAATTGTTCGGCGGCACCGCTGCGCAGATCCGCACCGAGACCCGCCAGTTCACCTTCCGCTATCGCTCGCCGGCGCATTGGATCGAAGTGTTCCGCGATTACTACGGACCGATGAACAAGGCCTTCGGTGCGCTCGATGCGGCCACCCAGACGGCACTCACGCAGGATCTTCTGGCGCTCATTGAGCGCGGCGACCGGTCCGATGACAACACGCTCGTGCTGCCGAGCGAATACCTCGAAGTCGTCATCGAACGCAAGTAATCGCCCAAGAGAGGCGCATAACCGACAGCAATCAGGACATTGGAAAGGAACTCGATCATGGATCAGACAGAGCAACAAACCACGTCGTCAAACAAGTACAAGGTTTACAAGGGCGCTTGCTTTTGCGGTGCGGTTCAACTGACCGTCACCGGCGAGCCGGCCGCGATGGGATATTGCCATTGCGAATCGTGCCGCAGCTGGTCGGCTGGCCCCGTCAATGCCTTTACGTTGTGGAAGCCGGACGCGATACGGGTCACTGCGGGTGCCGAGCTCATTGGCAGCTACAACAAGACGCCGCGCAGCTATCGCAAGTGGTGTACGAATTGCGGCGGCCATCTGTTCACCGAGCACCCGCATTGGGGATTGACCGACGTGTACGCAGCCACCATTCCGGGGTTTCCGTATCAGGCCGGCGTTCACGTCAACTATCAGGAAACGAAGCTCCACATCAAGGACAGCCTGCCGAAGTTGAAAGACACGCCGAAGGAAATGGGCGGATCCGGCGACACGGTGCCAGAGTAACCCTTTCTCTTCGGTAGCCCCGGTTCAGCCGGCTGTCACGGGCAATGCTCGTGGCCGCCGGCTGATTTTCATTGGCTCGTCGCCGGATGCATTTCCGCATTCGGTCCAGCTCCGACTCGGCCCTAAAAAAATCGCTCGAACGCGCATAAGGCGCCACTTTGCCGGACAATTGCGTCTGGCCAAGCGGAGGCGCGATGGTGACGAACGTTCGATCGAACAACGGCGTATGCCTGGTGATCGGCGCGGGTGACGCTACCGGTGGCGCCATCGCACGGCGCTTCGCCGCTGGAGGCTTTGTGACCTGCGTAACTCGCCGCTCCGCGGACAAACTCGCGCCGCTGGTCGGGCAGATCGAAGCCGCCGGCGGCAAGGCCCACGCCTTCGGCAGCGATGCGCGCAAGGAGGAAGAAGTAGTGGCCCTGGTGGAAGAGATCGAATCCACCATCGGCGCGATCGAAGTCCTGGTATTCAACATCGGCGCGAATGCCGCCGCGAGCATCCTCGATGAAACCGCGCGCAAGTATTTCAAAATCTGGGAGATGGGTTGCTTCGCCGGCTTCCTGAACGCACGCGAGGTGGCGAAACGCATGGTGGTCCGCCAGCGCGGAACCATCCTGTTCACCGGCGCGACCGCGTCGATGCGCGGTTCGGCGAATTTCGCTGCGTTCGCCGGTGCCAAGCACGCATTGCGCGCGCTGGCGCAAAGCATGGCGCGTGAACTCGGGCCCAGGGGCATCCACGTCGCGCATACCATCATCGACGGCGCGATCGACACCGCTTTTATTCGCGACTTATTCCCGGAGCGCTATGCCCTGAAGGCGCAGGACGGCATACTCAATCCCGATCACATCGCCGAAGCCTACTGGATGCTGCACGCCCAACCGCGTGACGCATGGACCCACGAGCTCGACCTGCGGCCTTACATGGAGAAATTCTGATGAAGACCTTCGAATTCTGGTTCGATTTCGGCAGCACGGCTTCGTATCTCGCATGGACGCAGCTTTCCAGTCTGGAGGCAGCGACCGGAGCCAAAGCGATTTACAAACCGATGTTGCTGGGCGCCGTGTTCCAGGCCACCGGCAACCAGTCACCCGCGAACATCGTGCCGAAAGGCAAATACATGTTCGAGGACTTCGACCGTTTTGCGCAGCGCTACGGCGTGACCCTGGTCCGCAATCCGCATTTCCCGATCAATACCCTGCTGTTCATGCGCGGCGCCATCGCGCTGCAGGCGACTTCCGATCCGCGCTTCCAGGACTATTGTCGAACGGTGTTCAATGCCATCTGGGTCGAGTCGCTGAACATGAACGACCCGGCCATCGCAATGGGAGCGTTGGGCAAAGCCGGCTTCAATGCACCCGCGCTCGTCGCGCTTGCCGGTGAACAGGCCACCAAGGACGCGCTCAAGGCCGCCACCCAGGAGGCAATCGACCGCGGTATATTCGGTGCGCCGACGTTCTTCGTCGGCGACCAGATGTTCTGGGGGCAGGACCGGTTGGATTTCGTGAAGGAAGCGCTGGGCCATTCGAAAAATTGATTCCGGCTTGGCCCACTGAGGTTAGAAATGAAGACGACTATCAAGAACGGTTTGCCCGCGGTGCATCCTGGAGAATTTCTCAGGGAAATGCTGGAGGACCTCGGTACTTCCCAAGCGGAATTCGGGCGTGCGATCGGGGTATCGTCGATGCGGATATCCCACGTCGTCAAAGGTACGCGGCCGGTCACTGCCGAGCTTGCCTTGCTGTTCGGCAGGGCATTCGTGCAGTCGCCGCAGTACTGGCTCAATCTTCAGGCAACTTACGATCTGAAGACGGCGGAGCGCGACATGAAAGGCCGGTTACGCGATGTGCGTCCTCTCGCGCCGGCGTGAGTTATCCGACGACAGGGTGATAGACCGATCGCCGTCCACCGACGAATGTCATTTCTTCTCCGGTAGATAAGTCGCCTGGCGCGCGACGAGTTTCCAGCCCATGCCCTTCCTGATCCAGACGTGCAAATAACGGGAGTGAATGGTTTTGTCTTCTCCCTTCACCGTCACATCAATGTGGGCGACGCCGGACACTAGCGCGATCTCGCCATAATCGCGGACGATCGACTCATCGCGAACGGCTTTGTTGACCACCGCCGCGCCCGACTTCATGAGGTCGATGAACGCGCTCTTGGTCATCGATGCGCCGCCAGCGGTGTTGTAGAAGAACTCGTCGCTCAATAGCGTATCCAGCGTCTGCCAGTCTTTGCCTATCAGGGCTTCGTACCTGATTTGTTCGAGCGCATTGAGGTCCTCTTCCGCGGTTGCCGCGCCCCCAATCCGGGGAAACAGTGCCATGAAGAGCGCAATGCAGGACAGCGTGCCGGCCAGCTTGTTCATGCCATTCTCCCCCTGGGTAATTGCTCTGCCGCGAAACGTTTAATCGCTCGCGGCTCTCGACCGCAATCGATCGAACAGCACTGCGACAATGATGAAGGTGCCGACGAAGGTGCCCTGCCAGAATGTGCTGATGCCGAGCAACGTGAGGCTGTTGCGGATTACTTCGATCAGCGCCGCGCCTACGACCGCACCGAAGGCGGTACCGATGCCGCCGCTCAGATTCGCACCGCCGATGACCGCGGCGGCAATGACCGTGAGTTCCATGCCTTGTCCGAGACCGGTGGTGATGGTGCCGAGCCAGCCGACTTCGAGGATGCCTGCAACGCCGGCGCACAGGCTGCAAAACATGTAGACGCTGACCTTGATGCGCCGCACCGGCACGCCGGTGAGGGTCGATGCTTCCTCGTTGCCGCCGATCGCAAACAGGTATCGACCCCATCGGGTCCAGCGCAGCGCGAGGCTCAGCAGCACGGTCATCGCAATAAGGAACAGTACCGGGTTCGGCACCTTGACCGTGTCGAGGAATGGCAATCCGAGTTCCACGAAGCCGCCGCCCAACGTCGTGAGCTGGCCCTGGTCCGGGCCGAATTCATAAACCATGCGATTGTCGGACAGCACCATGGCCACGCTGCGCGCGATCGACAACATGCCCAGGGTCACGACGAAAGATGGCATGCCGACGTAGGCGATCAAGACGCCATTGATGAAGCCGACCAGCAACGCCACGCCGAGTGCGAGCAGCGCCGCCTCCCAGAACGGCATGCCGGCATTCATGGTCATGCCGATGACCATGCCGGACAAGGCGAGCACCGCGCCGACCGACAGGTCGATGCCGCCGGTGATGATGACCGCGGTCATGCCCAGGCCGATGATCGCAACAAAGGCAAAGTTGCGCGTGACGTTGAACAGGTTCTGCTGCGTGGCGAACACGTCGCTGGAGATCGACAGCACGATGAATGCGATTACCGCAGCGAGCGACACCCAGAAGGTCTGGCGGCTCATCAACCAACTCAGCACGCTGCCGTGCATCTGCGCGCGTATGGATTCTTCTAGAGACGTGGCCATCTGTTATTTTCCTCGCTTGTCGGCCGCCGCTTAAGCGGTTTCGATGGCCCCGGTAATGAGCCCCGTCACTTCTTCGGGCGAAGTACTGGAGGCGGGCTTGTCTGCCACTTTCTCGCCCCGTCGCATGACAATGACGCGATCCGCCACTGCGAACACGTCGGGCATGCGATGGCTGATGAGCACGACCGAGATCTGGTGGTCGCGCAGCCGGCGGATCAGGCTCAGCACTTCCACGACCTGGCGCACGCTGATGGCGGCGGTCGGCTCGTCCATCAGCACAATTTTGGAATCGGCAAGCCGGGTGCGGGCGATGGCGACGGCCTGGCGTTGGCCACCCGACATCCTGCGCACGACGTCGCGCGGGCGCGTTTCCGATTTGAGTTCGGCGAACAGTTCGCCTGCGCGCTGATACATCGCGCGGTAGTCGAGCACGCGGAAAGGGCCGAAACCTTTCACCATTTCGCGACCGAGGAATACATTCGCGGCGGCAGTGAGGTTGCCGCAAAGCGCGAGGTCCTGATAGACGATCTCGATGCCCGCCGCACGCGCATCGGTCGGTTTGTGGAAGGCGACCTTGCGACCCTCTATTTCCATCGTGCCGCTGCTCGGTGCGAAGTTACCGGCAATGACCCTGACCAGTGTCGACTTGCCCGCGCCGTTGTCGCCCATCAGGCCGACGACTTCGCCCGGATTCAATTCGAGCGAAACACCTTTCAGCGCCTGGATGGCGCCGAAGTGTTTCGAGATGCCCGAGAGTTGCAGCAATGCCATGTGCGCGACCTCCCCTCATGCCCGCATTCTCCCGCACGGGCATGCCGTCCGTCGAAAAAAGGGCGCCTCGCGGCGCCCCGGATGGAGCGAACTTCGGTCGTGCCTTATTGTGCCGGGCACTTGCCGAGGTTGGCGGGCGTGCACTCGTCGAGCCCGGTGTACAGCGGATCGGCGATTTTCTTGCCCTGGATCAGATCGATCAGCACCGCCGGTGCGCGATGGCCCATTTCGAACGGACGCTGGCCGATCTGCGCATGGCTGCGGCCGGCCTTCAACGCATCGAGTTGCGGGGGCAGCGTATCGCCCGCGATGATGATCAGCTTCTTGGACTTCAGCTTCGCCATCACCTGGTCGGTGACCTGCGCGTAGGCCTGCGGACCAAACTGCGCCCAACCGCCGATCAGGATGAACGCGTTCAAGTCGGGATTCGCGGTGAACGTATCCGACATCTGCTGGTTGGCGAGATCGATCTGGTCATTGGTGTACAGCGGGCAGCCCTTGATTTCCTTCCAGCCGCCTTCGCCTTCCAGGCGCTTGATGCCCTTCTTGCCGGAGATGGTGTCGCGGAAGCCGGCGGCGCGGGCATTGATGTTGTCCGCCGCGACGTTGCCGAGCTGCATGCACACCGTGCCGCCTTTGGAGTTCAGCGCCTTCAGGTGCTTCGCCATCAACACGCCCATGTCGTAATTGTTGGTGCCGAGGTAGGTCTTGCGCATTGCTCGATCTGCAGCGGCGAGGTCCGCGTCGATGGTCATGATCGGCATCTTCGGGTTCTTCGCCTTGAGCATGTTCCCCATTGCCGGCGCGTTGGACGGCGAAATGGCGATGCCGGCAACACCCTTGTTGATCAGATCCTCGACGATCTGGACTTCGCCGGCTTCGTCGGCACTCGACGCGGGGCCGGTGTACAGGCAGGTGTATTCCGAGTTCGGATTTTCCTTGTTCCACAGTGCGCAGCCATTACCGAGCACGGTGAAGAACGGGTTATCCAGCCCTTTGACGACGACGGCCAGGATTTTTTTCTGCGCAAGGGCCTGACCACTGAAGGCACAGGCGAAAAGCGCGACACAGGCAAGCGCGAGCGACAGCTTCTTCATTTGCTTCCTCCTCGTTGTTGTAATGATCGTGCCTTCGCTTGCCGCCAGGGTAATCCGGTCTTCGAACGTTGCCGTCAGGACCGGGACTGGGGGGAAGGCTGCGGCCATGGTATATTGGTCTTACCACTTGCACAATCCGCATCCGCGACCCTCGACCGCGCCGGCGGGGTGGTAATGTTCGCCCTCGAAGCCATGCCCCTCACGCTCCTCGCCCCCCGCCGGATCTACCGCGAAATTGCGGAACAGATCGCTGCCATGATCGCCAGCGGCGAACTGGGCCCTAACAGCCGCCTCCCTTCAGAGCGCGACCTGGCGCAACGCCTCGGCGTCTCGCGCCCGCCGGTACGCGAAGCCCTGATCGCGCTGGAGGTCGAAGGCCTGGTGGACGTTCGCGTGGGTTCGGGTGTGTACGTGCGCCAGGAAGCGGCGTCCCGTGCCTCGACGCGGCGGTCCCGGAAGATTGCGGAGATCGGGCCGTTCGAGCTTCTCGCCGCGCGACGGATGGTCGAATCGACGATTGCAGGGCTGGCCGCGAAGAACGCGACCCGGGAACAAATCAAGGCGATCGCGGAAACAGTAGACGCCATCCGTAACGAAGACGCGCAACGTTATGACCTGCGCCACCCCGCCGACCGCCTGTTTCACGTCCGCGTCGCAGAGGCCAGCGGCAACACCGCGCTGGTGCTGATGACGAACGTTTTGTGGGATCTGCGCGATGGCAGCCTGCACCGGCGCATCGAAGAACACTTCAGCACGCACGCGTTGCGTGACCGCAGCAACCAGGACCATGAAGACATCCTGAACGCCATTCGCAAGCGCGATTCCGCGGGGGCCACCAACCTGATGCGCAAGCATTTGCTGCGCGTCGAACGCGAACTGTCCAGGGTCTGGCCCGCCATCACCGATCCTGCCCGCGTCGAAGCGCCCGTGCGCGCGAAACCAGCGAAGGCACGAGTACGGGTTTGAAGGGAGCGGCGCGTGCCGCGCGCTGGCGCACTTTTCATTCCGATTGTCATTGATCACGGCTCTGACAGAGTGGCATCATCAATGCCATCAGCGTCACGGTGGCAGCGCCCGCCGGGTGATCGCGAAGGAATGATTGCTATACTGCAGGCTCCCCGTTCGGGCGAGGCCTATCGTGCACAGCGTAAAATCCAGGCAGCCGATAACCAACTTTTTTAAACGCGTAGTGCTCAAGCGAAGGTGGCTCACCTTCGTGACGATGTGCCTGTGTTTTGCGGTATTTGGCGCGAGCAGCGTGAACCTCTTCAACATGTTTCGCGCGAATTTCAACCTGATCGCCGACTACGGGGTCATGGCGCTGGCCGATGGCGCCGCCCAGCAATTTGGGGAATTGTTGGTGACGCTGCTGCTGGCCATGGTGGCCTATATCGTTTTCAAGGCCTGCGAATATCGTCTGGTACATCAGTTAACCGATGTTCATTTGGAAGATGACATTCCGTAGCGCGGTCTTGACATCGTACTGAAAAACGGTACTATCGTACCTATAAACAGTACAACATGAGCGACCAAACCCTATCCATCGCGGCAGCCCTGTTTGGACGCACGCAGCAAGCCGTCCTCGCGTTGCTCTTCGGCCAGCCTGATCGCCCGTTCTACTTGCGACAGATCAGCCTTGCAGCGGGCACCGGGACTAGCCAGGTCCAGAAGGAACTGGACAACCTGACCCGCGCAGGCCTGATTCTAAGGTCGCCGGTCGGCAACCAGGTCTGGTTCCAGGCTAATCCGCAATCTCCCGTGTTCCCGGAGCTGAAGTCCCTTGTAGCAAAAACATTTGGCATTGCCGACGTGGTGCGGAAAGCCATTGAGCCTTTCGAGCGCAAGATCACTGTGGCATTCATTTATGGGTCCGTCGCCCGCGGGGAGCATGACGCATCCAGTGATGTTGACGTAATCGTTGTCGGGAGCATTGCTCCGTCCAAGCTCGTCCCCGCCCAGATCGAACTGCGCGAAATCCTCGGTCGCCGTGTCTCGTTCGTCGTCTATGATGAAACGGAATATCGGACACTAACGAAGGATCGGGATCATTTCATTGCAAACGTTATTGCCCAACCGAAGATCTGGCTCGTAGGTTCCGATTCATCCCTGGTCGATAGCGATGGCAGCGCCACTCGAAAATCTCGTCGCGCAAAAGCAGCTTAAGGCCGAAGCGGCGTCGCCCGCCGAAATTTCTTCGTTGCTCAAGCGAGCAGCGGGCTTGCTCACGGACGCAGGCAATTCCGCACTCGGCGCCTCCAGTCGTTTCACGCTGGCTTACGACGCCGCGTTTGCGCTAGCCACCGCCGCGCTGCGGATGTCTGGATATCGGGCCGACGCCGCCCGCGGACATAGAGCGGTGGTCTTCCAGGTATTACCCCACACCTTGAATGCTTCAGCCGAGCTGTGGACCTCGTTGAGCGGGATGCACGAGAGGCGCAATTCAGTGGAGTACAGCGCCGCGCTTGCGCCTACCGAATCCGAGGCGCGAGAGTTGCTGTCACTGGCACGCAAATTGGACGGGATGGTGCGCGCCCGTTTTGCGCTTAGCCGCTGAAGTCCAGGAGGGAGGCGCTACGACTGTTGTTTCGCCGGGCTGCCTCGGGAATGTTTCTGCATTTCGAAAATCGCTAACGGGGCCACCGTCTAACAGGCTGTTGAAAAGCGTTCTGGCACGACCGAAAAAACTGCGATGCTGGACCGACGCAATACTATCAACTCGGACGACAATCCCTGGTAAACCATACGCGATCGGACCGGCACTCGGCCGAT
>JBDTTE010000062.1:0-15010 GCA_039930785.1 Betaproteobacteria bacterium
GGCCGGTAGCGTGAGCAGGTACGGCAACTCGCCGATCGGCGGGAAGGCATTGCGCAAGGGCCAGACTGCGCTGGAGGCGGTACTCAAGGATCTCGTGGCAAAGCAGGGCTGAGCACACCAGCCGGGATCAGGCCGCGCGGGCGAGTTGGTAGTTGTTTTTCCCCGCGCGCTTTGCTTCGTACAGCGCGGCGTCGGCGGCACGCATCAGGGTTTCGGCATCGCGTCCGTTCTCGGGAAAAATACCGATGCCGATGCTGACTGTGATGCTGGCACTCGTGCCGTCGAGATCGTAGGGTCGGGAAATGGTGTCGACGATTTTTTGCGCCATCCGCGTCGCATCGGCGGGGTTGGCAACGTGCGGGAGCGACACGATGAATTCGTCCCCGCCAAGGCGCGCAACCGTATCCTCCTCGCGCACTGCCGCAGTCAGCCGCTTCGCCACCGAAGTCAGCAGCAGGTCGCCGGCCTTATGGCCCAGCGTGTCGTTGATCTGCTTGAAACCATCGAGGTCGAGATACATTACCGCCATGCCGGCCTTGCTCCGGCGCGCCTGCGCCAGTGCCATCGCCATGCGCTCGAGCAGCAGCCGACGGTTCGCAAGCCCCGTCAGCGCATCATGCAGCGCCAGCGCTTCCAGCATCTTGCCGTGCTCCAGGGTTTCCTCATGCAGCAGGCGGACTTCCAGCAGGTTGTAGACCCGTGTCAGGAATTCCGGCGGATCGAAGGGCTTGCTGATGAAATCCTTTGCGCCGCTTTCCAGCGCGCGCAGTTTGTGGCTGGAATGTGCCGTCAGCGCCAGTACGGGCAGATAGCTGCCCGCTTCCACATCGATCGGCTTGAGCTTTTCCATGAGATCGAAACCATCCATCTCCGGCATTTGCAGGTCGAGCAGGATCAGGGCGAAGCGCCTGGCCTTGTGCATTTCATACGCTTCGCCCGGATTGCTGGTGGCCTCGACCGACGTATAGCCCGCCGAACGCAGGATCTGCGCGAGCAATGCCAGGTTTTCCGGATCGTCGTCCACGATCAGGATGCTGGCTTTATGGATGCTTTCGAAATTCACCATGGATGTTTGCCGCCCGGAAGTTCCTCCGTGCGCTGTAATTTTTTGCCTATGGGAAACGTCTTCAGGTGACGCTGTTCCGCTGCCGCGGAAGGACCAAACATAAGGCCAGTTTCCCCCGAAAGAGTTCCACTCTCAGAGACTCGCGGCAGGCCGGCGCTTGCGGTATCGTTCGGGCCGTTTCCCGACTATCCAAGACCATGAAAATCGCCACCTGGAACGTTAACGGCATTCGCGCCCGCCAGGCTCAGTTTTGCGAGTGGGTAGACCGCGACAGCCCCGATGTCATCTGCCTGCAGGAACTGAAGGCCGAACCCGCGCAAATTCCGCAGCAATGCCATCACGACGACTACCACGTCTTCTGGCACGGGAAGCCCGGCTATTCCGGCGTGTCCCTGCACATTCGCAAGGGTCTGTTCGATACCGAGCCGGTATACACCCATCCGGATTTCGACATGGAAACGCGCATCGTGCAGGCACGCTTCGGAAAGCTGGTGCTCGCTTCGGTATATGTTCCCAACGGCGGCAAGGATTACGAAGCCAAGATCGGTTTCCTGACGAAATTGGGCGCCTGGACCAGGCAGCTGCACGATGAAGGCCTGGAGCTGGTCCTGTGCGGCGACATGAACGTTACGCGCACGGACCAGGATGTGCATCCCAAGGAAGTGAAAGCCGGGGTCATCGGGCAGCGCGAGGACGAACGCAAATTATTCGAAACGCTGCTTGGCGACCAGCTTGTGGACGTCGGTCGCAAGCTCGATCCGGACAATCCGAACCTGTTCACGTGGTGGGCGCCCTGGCGCAACATGCGCCAACGCAATATCGGGTGGCGCATCGACTACATCCTGGCGTCGCCTTCGATCGCGGCACGGGCGACCGCTTGCACCGTGCTCGCCAGCTTCGGCACCAGCGATCATGCGCCGGTGATCATGACCACTACGTAAACCCGGCAACACACAATCTCACCGCAAAGACGCAAAGGACGCGAAGGCACGCAAAGGAAGGCGAAAGGACATTTTTGACATTCGAGGCAATTCGATTTGACAGGTTATGGGCCGTACACGACTTACCTGCTCCAATTCAGAAAAACAACCCCTCAATTCCTTTTTGTTTTTCCTTTGCGAAACTTCGCGTCCTTTGCGTCTTTGCGGTGAGATTTGTTCTGGACCTTCAAATATCTTCGACCGGCTCCGGCCCGCGCGTCGACGTCGGCGCCGGCAACTTGACCACCGTCTGCGTGCGCGCCGCTTCATAGATGGCTTCGATGATGCGCATATCCTGCAAGCCCTCTTCACCCGGTGTGTGGGGTTTGACGTCGCGCCGCACGCAATAGGACATGTGATCGATTTCGCGGGCGAACTGGTCCGCGGGGTCGAAACGCGGCTGGCGCACGATCTCCATTCCGTCCTCGACGCGCCCCATGCGCAACTGCAGCCCGTGATAGGCGAACGCCGGATTCAGTTCGGCCCAGGCCTCCGCGCCGTGCAGGCGAAAAAATTGCGAGCGATGCGTGGCAAAGCTCGTCGCGCAGGTGGCGGTAAATCCGCTTGGGAAGCGCAGGATGAAGTGCGCCGATTCCTCGACCTCCTGGAAACGCGGATCGCTGGTGCGCCGGTACGCGGAACCGCTGACTTCGAATGGTTCCTCCCCCGACAGAAAGCGCGCGGCATTGATTGAATAGATGCCGAGGTCCGAGAGCGGCCCGCCTCCCGAGAGTGCATGCTTCAGCCGCCACTGCCCGGGATCGCCTATGTTCTGTGAATTCACCGACACGAATTCGCGCACGTCACCGAGCTGGCCCGCGCGCACCATTTTTACCAGCGCCCGGTCCATCGGTTCGTACTGGCCGCGATAGGCGATCATCAGCTTGCGTTTCGCCTTGTCGCAAGCCGCGATCATTTCCTCACATTGCTTGACACTGACTGCCATCGGCGTCTCGCACAGCACGTGCTTGCCGGCGCGCGCGGCGCGAATCGTGTATTCGGCGTGCATGCTGTTTGGCAAGGCGATGTAGACGGCGTCTACTTCCGGATTCTCGGCAAGCTGGTCAAAATGTTCGTAGCTGTAGATCGAATCCGGGCGGATTGCGTATTGCCGCGCGACCTTCATCGCCTTGTCCTCGTCACCGCTTACCAGTGCGACCACGCGCGAGCGCTTCGACTGCGCGATCGCCGGCAGAATTTGGCCGAGTGCGACGCGGCCGAGCCCCACGATCGCGTAACCGATGCGTTTGGGCGGCGGCTCTTTCGGAGCGGGAGCCTTTTCCAGTTTCTCGGTCGGCGCCTGGATCGGCGACAACTGGATGACGTCTTCCTCGGCGGCCGCGGCAAGCAGGCCGTTGCCGGTCAATGCGGTCGCAATGCCTCCGCCCATGTAACCGAGAAACGTCCGGCGCGGCAGCGGCCGGTCGTGCAATGAAAATTCGTCGTCCTGCGCCTTGTCGTCGCGGCCGGAAGCCATATTGTTCTCCTCGTTGCTTGCTGCGCGCGTTTCGCGCGGATGATATTTGTACTCTGATTTTGTCCCGGTTTACTGGCGGGTCGCTTACTGGCTTGCGGACAACATCTTAGGCGGCGTGGGCCGCTGTTGCCGCCCGCCCAGGCATGGAGTATCCGTCCTGCAAAATCCGTTCCGATTTCTAACTGCTTGTCTCCATTGGCGCGGCCTGCCCGTTTGACGAGAAAAATACGGCGCGGTTGCAACAATTACGAAATTCCATTGGGGATCCGAGCGTGTTCCGGATCGTGAGATGCAAGCTTCCGCAAGGTATCGCCGATCCCATCGATTGAGCGCGGTTCGCTACTTCGGGATGATTCGTTTCGGCGGACGTGCGTTCAGGCAAGCAAAACCCGGCAGACCAAGACGAATTCACGAGTGTTAACGTCACGATGCGCGCCCTGCAAAGCTTCGGTGCGCATAAGTTCGCCGTCCTGCTCGAGGGCGGCGGATACCGTGCTCGGCGCCGTCTACTTGGGTTACGGACATTCCAGCGTGCGGCAGGATGCGATTTATCTAATGATCCGGCCCAGGTTCTAGGGGCGAGGGTCGAGGGTCGAGGGACGAGGGACGAGGGGATTCAGGATCTGGATCAGGACGACGCGCCGCCGGCGCTAATTCACTGGCCGCTGGTTACCTGACTGCTTGCTGTCTGCCGTGTCAGCGGTTATTTCGGCGCCAGGCCCGCGGCCCACAGGATTCCGCCAAGGATGTGCTCCAGGAACAGGGGTTCGCTGTAGGAAGCAGTGGTGTGGCCAAGCGCTGTGTACCATGCACGGCCGCCATCGTAGTCGTGACACCAGGCCATCGGATGTCTGGTGCCCATGCGCCCGCCGCGATAGGACTTCTCGTCGATGCGGATCAGCACCGAGATGGCGGGATCGAGTTCGTTTCTGAAGTCATACCACTCGTCAATTCGCGTCCACTCGATCGGGAGGTGGCGCGTCGAAGGATGCGACGCGTCCACGACTTCGAGCCTCGCGCGCTGGATGGCGGGATGTCGGTGGAAATAGTTCCCGACGAGGCGGCCGTACCACGGCCACTCGTAACCCGTATCGCTCGCCGAATGGATCCCGACAAAACCGCCTCCGCGCCTGACGAATCGTTCGAAAGCGGCGCGTTCATCGGCGTCGAGGATTTCCCCCGTGGTACTCAGGAAAATGACTTCGCGGTACTTCGACAGGCGCTCGTCGGTGAAAACCTTGTTGTCTTCGGTTGCATCCACGGCAAAGCCGTTGTTTTCACCGAGGGTGCGAACGGCGTCCACGCCTGCTTCAATCGAATCGTGGCGAAAGCCGCCGGTCTTCGAAAACACCAGCACTGCAAAATTGTCACTTTCGGCGGACCGGGCGACGCCTGTTCCAACGGCGCAGAAGCACAGGGCAAGCGTCGAAATGAAGACTCGCTGAAATGCACGAATGGGCATGGAAGTGCTCCTTAATGACTACGGACTTTACGAACGCACGTTCAAGGCACGGGTTCGAGGAGCACGTAGCCCGCGAACCTCCGCATTTCGAGCGTGCGTTCCCTGCTCAGAAACGGCGCAAGGCCGAGATAGATCACCCGCGCCATCAGCGGCAGCGGCGGAAGCCGCCCAAGCCGCTCGCCTTCGTCGTAAAGGTACCGGGTCGTCTTCGGCTGCCAGCCGTGCTGTTTGAAGAATCGGAACCAGTCATCCGGTTCGAACAGGAACGGCGCGTTCTGCATCCTCCTGCCCATCTGGTGGCGCTGCCTGAATTTCATTGCGCGATTCGAAAAGTAGTCGACGATCCAGAAGCGGATACTGCCCATCGTACGCAGGTCATCGGCGAGCAGCGCGGCATCTTCGTTGCTCAGATAGGGCACGACCCCTTCCGTCAGGACCAACACCTTGCCTGCGCGCGCGTCGATGCCAGTCAGGAATTCACGCCGCGCCGTTCGATCGGCGAGATCGATCTTCGCGCGTTCCAGGCGGCAGCGCGGGCTCTCGCCGGCAAGGTGGCCTTCCTTGTATTCGATGATGCGCGCATAGTCCGCCTCGATCCACTGCAATGCCGCCGGGAGTTCCATGCGATAGGGACGCGTATCCAGGCCTGCACCGAGATTGACGACGGTATCGACGCCTTCGCGAACGGCGGAGAGAATGAAATCATCGATGATTCGCGTGCGCATCACCACCATCCAGCTGGTCATGCGCACAGCCGGCATGGCGGTCGCGATTCTGGCGCCGCGCTCGCCGGCGAGGCGTGCAGCGAACGCATCGCGAAACAGCGCGTCCCCGCGTTCGCTTTCGACTGCGCGATGGTGAGCAATCCAGTACGCGGTATCGGAGACGTCCCTGATGAGGAAATCGGTCATGGTCGGGAATGGCCTGAAAAGGAAGTCACACGGCGGCCCTGCGAAATTGCGGCAATCGAATTCTGCCAGTTATGGAATGTTCCTATAATTCCGTTAACAGGCCTCCGTAACGAGATCTGTTCCGCATAGTATTTGTTGAATTACTGAACTTCAGGAGTGCCATCCATGCACACAGCCATCGTCATCGGTACGGGTTTCGTCCTGCTCGGCTTGTGCGCGTTCGCCGGATTCCTGTTCGGCGGAAAAGCGACCGTTCCCGCGGCGCTACTCGCATTCCTGCCGCTCTGGATCATTGGGGCAGCCGTCAACATGTACATGGGCGTGAAGAGTGCTGGCTATTCGGTCGCCGAGGAAATGCCGATGTTTTTAGTCGTGTTCGGCGTGCCGGCGATCGTTGCGCTCGCGATCTGGTGGTACGTGCGCTGACAAACCCATTCGCGCCGGCTCACGCTGGCTTGCGGCGCGCCAGCATGGCGGACGACAGCAGCTACCTGAACGGCGTGGAATTGTTCGTGGACGGCCGCATGGTTCGGGTCTGGCGCGGTTCGCTTTGGCTTGCGACCCGGATCAGTGACCCGTTCCGATTTCGAAGCCCTCCAGGTGCGTTCGATTCCCCGCCCATTCGCGGAATGCTTCGACCGGCATCGGTTTGGCGATCAGATAACCCTGCGCGACAACGCACCCGAGCTGGCGCAGCAAGTCCCAGTCCTGCTGGCTCTCGACGCCCTCGGCCACCGACGTGATATCCAGCTTTTTTGCCATATCCAGGCTGGACTCGAGGATGACCTTCGCGGCCGGCTCCGTGCTGGCCTTCGCAACAAAGGATTGGTCGATCTTGAGTTCGGTGAACGGGATGCGCATGAGCTGCTGCATCGACGAATAGCCGGTGCCATAATCGTCGATGGAAAGGCCAAAACCGTTCATGCGCAGCCGCGACAGGTTTTCCAGGACCCGGCCGACCTCGGTCGTTGTCGCGGATTCGGTGACTTCCAGGACGATGTGCGCCGGTTCCGAACCCTGTCCCCTCACGAGTTCCGTCACACGCTCTGCCAGATGCACGTCGGCAAGCGTGGTAATCGAAAGATTCACCGACACGGTTACATCGAGCCCGCTAGACGCACGCCACTCTGCACAGAACGCCGCGGACTGCCGCATCATGGTTCGGGTGAGCATTTCGATCTGGTGGTTGTCTTCCAGAAGCGGGATGAATGCCAGTGGCGCGATGACGCCCGAATTGGGATGGCGCCAGCGTGCGAGGGCCTCCGCGCCATGCAAGCGTCCGGTTGCCAATTCGACCTTGGGTTGGAAGAAGGCCTCGATCTCGTCGTTTTTCACGCCTTCCACAATCTCTTCCAGCGTGAACGGGGGACCGCTCGCTGCTGGCCTCACATCGGGGCGCACCGCCTTGTGCAGACCTATCAGCGCATCCAGCTTCGCCGGCGTAACCGGTTTCTCGATCACGCCGAGGACGGTGACGCCATAGGCTTTGGTCATGACTTCGACCGACGTCAGCAAAGAGCGCTCATGCACGCTCGCAAGGATGATGGAAACCGGAATGCCGGCCTCGCCGAGGTGGCGCATGAATTCCATGCCGTCCATGCCGGGCATGTCTAGGTCGCTGATGACGATATCGACAGCGGGGGTGCGCGCCATGACGATGTCGAGCGCCGCTTTGCCGTCGGCCGCGCCGGTGACCTTTGTCGCACCGAGCCCTTCGAGCATCCGGATCAACATGCCACGCTGGAACTCGTGATCTTCCACCGCCAGGAAATTCAGGCCGGAGGCGTTCACGCTGCCTCCTGGCAATACAAATTCACGCGCTCCAGTTCTTCGTCGAACGTACCCATGTTCGCGGTAACGGCAGTCCAGTCGCCGGCGCGACTGGCACTTTCGAGCAGCGCGCACACGCTGGCGAGTCCATTTGCGCCGATCATGCGGCTTGCGCCCTGCATGCGATGGGTGGAAATCGTGACGGTCGGCGTGTCGAAGCGCTCCACGGCCCGCCTGAGCTTGCTGGCGTCGTCGTCGTTGGTGCGCCGGAAGTCCGCCAGAATCTCGCGCTCGATGGCGGTGTCGCCGCCCGAAACGGCCGCAAGGACGGAGGGGTCCACCGCTGCCACGACCTCCGCAATCGGCAACCAATAGTCGAGTTTTTTCGCCAGGGTCTTGAGTTCGATCGGCTTGGCCAGATAGTCGTCCATCCCGGCGGCAATGCAGGTTTCGGCGTCGCCCCTGAGCGCGTTCGCGGTGCACGCGATGATCGGAATGCGTTTTCCGCCGCTCGCGGCTTCCAGCTCACGAATGTTCCGCGTGAGCTCGTAGCCATTCATCTCGGGCATGTTGCAGTCGGTGATGAGGAGGCCAAAGCGCCCCGTCGCCCACTTCGCCAAGGCGGTAACGCCGTTTTCCGCGCTCTCGGCGGCGTAGCCCAGCATGTTTATCTGTCGCACGATCAGCGCGCGATTGGTCGGATGATCGTCGGCCACCAGGACGAGCGTCCCTTCGGCTTGTGCCTGCACTACTTCCGGCGCTACGCGGCGCGCGTTGATGGTGCTGCTCAGCCAGTCCCGTGCGCTGGCCGGATCGGCGTTCGCCACGGTTTTCGGGTCGGCAATCGGCAGCGCCAGTTCCAGTATGACGGTCGTGCCTGTGCCCGGCTCGCTCATCATCTCGATCGACCCACCCATCAAGGTCGCGAGCCGCTGACAGATGGTCAATCCCAGCCCGGTTCCGCCGGCACGGCTTTCGCCTTCAACCTGAACGAAAGGCTGGAACAGGCGCGCGCGATCGTGCAGCGATATGCCGATACCGGAATCCTGAACATGGAACCGCAGCCGCTCCTCTCGCTCGCCCTGTGCAACCAGTTCCACGCGAATTCCTATGCTTCCCGTTTCAGTGAACTTGAGTGCGTTGCTGACCAGGTTGTTAAGGATCTGACGCAGCCTGATCGGATCGACCATTACTGCCGGACTGATCTTCGGGTCCACGCTGCACTTGAATAGCAGGCCCTTGCCGCTGGCAATCTCGGCATAGGTGTTGCGCACGGCCTCGATCGCCTCTGCGATGGAAGCCGCCTCGGGTCGCACCTCCAGCTTTCCAGCTTCCATCTTGGAAAAATCCAGGATGTCGTCGATGGTTCGCTGCAATGTCTTGCCCGATTCGCGCACGGCTTCGAGCATCGCGACTTGCGCGGCATCGAGCGTGGTGAGACCGAGCAGCTCCAGCATGCCGAGCACACCATTCATCGGGGTGCGAATTTCGTGGCTCATTGTCGACAGGAATACGCTCTTCGCGCGGTTGGACGCCTCTGCGGCTTCCTTTGCTTCCTCCAGCGCATGATCCAGGAGCTTGCGCTCGGTAACGTCGCGCGCGGCGGCAAACACGCCCTGCAGTCGCCTCTCGCGATCGTAGAAAGTCGTCGCGTTCCAGGACACCACCGTCTCCTTGCCCTCCCTGGTCAGCGCGGTCAGCTCGTAGTTGCTGACTTTTTTCTCGCTGAGTACCCGCTTGATGCCCGCTTCGGCGTGTTCCGGATCGGTGAAGAAATCCTTGAATGGCGCGCCGATCAATTCGTCGCGCGTGCAACTGGTCAATGCTTCCATTTGTTTGTTTGCATCGGTGATGATGCCCTGCGGATCCGTAGTCATGATCGCGTCGATGTTCGATTCGATCAGCGATCGCGTGTAGAACTGCTGGTCGCGCAGGCGCTGGTCGAGTTTCACGCGTTCGTCCTCGACCTGCTTGCGCGCCGTGTTGTCGGTGCCGATCAGCAGGTAGCCGATGATCTGCTCTTGCGCATCGCGCAGCGCCGTAACGGAAACAACGGCTGGAAAGCGGCTGCCGTCCTTGCGGATGTAGGTCAGTTCGTAGATGTCCTCGATTCCGCGAGATGCCTTGAAGACCAGGGCCTCGAATCCGGGGTTAATCGGCGTGCGCAGTTCGGCGCTCAACGCCTTGGCGCGCGCGATCACTTCCTGCGGATCGGAGATGTCGGCCGGCGTGATCTTGTTCATCACGTCGGCGGCCATGTAGCCCAGCATGCGCTCAGCGCCGACGTTGAAGATCTGGATGACGCCTTTGGCGTCGGTGGCGATGCTCGAGAAGTTTGCGCTGTTAAAAATCGCGTTCTTCAGTGCATCGGCATTGAGCAGCAATGCCTCCTGGCTACGCCTTTCGAAAATGAGGTCGGCGGATCCATCAGGTGTGACGGCGATCGGTGCGCGGCGATTTTTTTGTCTAGCCATGGTTCGCTTGCCCGCAAACAACCGCCGATCGCGCGCCATCTTTCCGGCGGTATGCGCCGGAGAACGCTATTAGTGATTTCATTGTTGCTTTCGCTGCCCCAGTTCGCGCGCTCTTCTCGTCATGGAAGGGTCGGCGGGCTGGTCGCATCCATCCGATGCGGAAATAAGCGAGACGAAGGCCTGGGGATAGACGCGTACTCGCGGACCGTCATTCAAAACCGGGTGTAGGGCCTTGTATTGATTGTGCACCCAATTCGACGAGGCGTACCCGAAAATATCGTGCGTTGGAGCACCTGGCGGCGAAAACTACCGGCAATAAGGGTCATTCGTGGCCTTTATTCACGATCACGGCATCGCACAATCCCGCCCAATGTGACCGTGTGCGCAGATCGGGTTCGTCAGATATGAATGCGTCGAGCCTGGCCGACTTTCAGCCGGCCGGGCTCGATCTTTTGAATCGCGTGCTGGTTGCGTTGGTTCGAATCAGCGATTCAGGAATTCGACCAGCTTTGGAATCACCTGCTTCGGCGCCTCGTCGATCAACCAATGGCCGGAGCCCTGGACGATGACGCCTTCGACGTGATCATCGACAAGCATGCCCTGGTCGATCAGGAATTGGCCGCCCGCTTTTTCGCCGCTCAACACCAGCATCGGTATCGTAAGTTTGGTTTCCGCAAACGCCGCAAAATCCTTTCCGTCCTGCTCGAATCCGCGGAAGACCTCGAAACCGGCCGCAATTGCACCGGGCTGTGCGTACTGTTTCGCATAGAACTGCCTGTCTTTCTCCGAGATCGAGTGCCTCGAATCGGCGGCGAAGTCATTCCAGAAGTGCTCCAGGTAAATGCGCTCGCGACCTTTGACGAGCGCCAGAGGCGTCTTCCCATAGAAATGGAAATGCCACAGGTCCCGGAGCAGCCACACCTTGGTCCAGTCGCCCACGCCCGGCAGGAATGCGTCCATCAGAACGATGCGATCGACTTCATCCGGATACTGCGCGGCATAGGCGTATGCGACCATCAGCCCGATATCATGGCCGACGACCGCCGCTTTCTTGTAGCCGAGCGACGCCACGAGCGCATGCGCGTCCTGCGCCATCGTCTTCTTGTCGTAGCCTGATGCCGGTTTGGCGGATCCACCGAATCCGCGCAGGTCGGGAACAATCACCGTATGCGTTTTCGCGAGTTCGGGAATGAGCGGCAGCCACATGTGGCCCGTCTGGGCAAAACCGTGGAGTAGCAGCACTGCGTCGCCCTGGCCCGCGATCAGGTAATGCAAGCGAACGCCATTTACTTCCTTGTAGCGGCTTTCGATCTTGATCGGGTCCGCCGCGCCGGCTTGGGAAAAGGACATGAGCGCTACGAACGCGCCGGCAAGCAGGATGGATAGGGACAAGACAAATTTACGCACAATGATCTCCTGGAGTAGCGCATGAAAGCGCGCGTCGGGCGCCCACTTCGACGGAAGTCTACGACAGGGGTATCGTTCGAATAAACCTTCTCTTACCGAATCCGGTTTCCGGAATTACCGAACAATGATCAAACTCGACGGCCTGGCCGCCTTCGCTGCAGTAGTGGAAGCCGGGTCGATTACCGAAGCCGCCAGGCGCGCGGGCGTTTCCAAATCGGTACTCAGCGATCGCCTGGCCGAGCTCGAACGGTCGCTCGGCGCGAGACTGCTGCAACGTACGACGCGCAAAGTCGCGCTGACAGAAGATGGCGCCGCTTTTCTCGAGCGGGCGCGACGCATTCTGCGTGAAACCGACGATGCCGCGGCCGAACTCGCGGAAAGGCGAGGTACGCTCGCGGGACCGCTGCGACTTTCGGCGCCGGTAAGCTTCGGCAGTCTTCACCTCGGGCCGGCGCTGTATCCGTTTCTGCTCGCCAACCCCGCCATCGAACTGAGCCTGGAACTCGACGATCGCTTCATCGACGTTGCGTCGGAAGGATTCGACGCAGTCATACGGCACGGACCGGTTCGGGACAACCGGTTGATCGTGAAACGGCTGGCATCGAATAGACGTTTGCTCGTGGCTTCTCCTGACTATCTCGCGCGTCACGGCATGCCGAAGACCATAGCCGGCATCGAAGAATGCAACGCCATCCTGTACAGCAACCGGGAAACGGACTGGCGATTTTCCCGTCCGCGCCGCGGTGGCGACGTAGTCATTCGACCTGACAAATGCCTGCGCATCAATAACGGGCTGATGATCCGGGACGCGGCGATTGCAGGGCTCGGCATCGCGCTGATGCCCACCTTCCTCGTTCACACGGCCCTCGCCAGCGGCGCGCTGCGCATAGTCGACATCGGCATGGAGGCCGAAAAAGCGGAGATCTACCTCGCTTACCCCGCCAACCGCAGCACGTCAGCCAAAATTCGCGCACTGACCGAGCACCTGCGCCGGGCTTTCGGGGATCCGCCTTACTGGGAAACCAAGCTCAAGATTCCACGCAAGCCGGCGCCGAAGCGCCGCGCGTTGCGACAAACGTAGTGCCTTCGCTTCCAGCGAAGCTGATTCGACTATTCGCCCTTTAGCCCCGCTATTTCCTGTTCGAGCTCTTTGATGCGGCGGTCACGCTCTTCCAGCAACCGGCGGACCTCCGTGGCCTCGAACTTCTGCGGAATGTACTTGGGACAGTTCGCGTCCCACGCCTTGACCGTGAACACGATTGCGCGCTCGGCCCTGCCCTTTTCGCTCGTGGGAGTCAGCTTCTGGAGCAGCACCGGATCGTCTTCGACGGCACGCGCTTCGCCCCAGATTTTCACGCGCTGACTGTTTTCGTAGTCGATCAGGAAAAGATGCGCCTTCGGATTCTCGGCAAGATTGCCGGCCGTGATGTATTGCCGGTTGCCACGGAAATCCGCGAACGCGATGGTCTTGTCGTCCAGCACGTGCAAAAAGCCTGGCGGCCCGCCGCGGTGCTGGATGTAAGGTTGGCCCTGCGCGTTTGCCGTGCCGAAAAATGTGCTGGTCTGCCCGGCGATGAAGCCCGCCAGGTCTGGCGTGATCGTCGTCTCCCAACCCTCGCCATCTTCCATGCGGGCGTAGGCGCGGCGCGACCCGCGTTTCTCCTGCAGAGCCTTTACGGTGGGGGTGAAAGCGATGTCGCTTGGAAAAAGAGTCGTCATGTTCATTCCTGTCAGGGACGAGGAAAGAGGGGCGAGGGACGTGGGGTACCTCTCATTCCCGCGAAGGCGGGAATCCAGTGTACGGACCTTAAAGACTTCACGATTCCCTCGTCCCTACCCTCTCTCCCCTAAACCTCATTCTGCCGAATTCCTGTTGGATGAAGAATACGCAACGTCTAGAATTTAGTATTCCGCCCAGAGGAATAATCCATGAACCGCTTCCATCTCATGGACGTCTATGTCGCAGTGGCAGAGGAATAAAGCTTCGCAGCCGGCGCACGCAGGCTGGCGATGTCACCGCCCGCGGTGACGCGGGCCGTCGCTTCGCTGAAGCGTCGCCTCGGCGCTACGCTGAAGTCGCGTGAATCCACGGACCGCAATCCTGCGCTCGTCCGGCTTTCGTTTCGCTTGCGCCTGGCCTCAACGCGCCATCGAAGAACTGCCACCGCTTCCTGAATGCTGGACGTGCGCGCCCCAGGGCAGGGCTAATTCATCAGTTGCGGCAGATAAAGCGCGACTTGCGGGAAGAACAGGACGACAAGGAGGCCGATGACCTGCAGCGCGATGAACGGCAGCATCGCCATGAAAATATGATTGATGCTGATTTCCGGAGGCGCCACTGATTTCAGATAAAACGGCGCCTGGCCGAAAGGCGGCGACAGGTAGCCGACCTGCATGGTGATGTTGAACAGCACGCCGAACCAGATCAGGTCATAACCGAGCGCCGTGACCGTCGGCCCGAAAATCGGCATGGTCAGCAACATGATCGAGAACCAGTCCATGAACATGCCGAGCAGCAGGAAGATCGCCATCATGATCAGGATGACGACGATCGGAGCGAACGGCAGGCCGGTCATGATGCTTTTCAGATAGGTGATGCCACCCAGCAGATTGTAGACACCGACCATCGCGTTGGCGCCGATTGACAACCAGATCAGCAGCCCGCAGGTCGACATTGCCGAGTACAGCGAATCGCGCAGCATTTTCCAGTGCAAGGTGCCCCGGATGGCGGCCGCGATGATGACCCCGACCACGCCCATGGCCGCGGCCTCGCTGACCGAAGTCAGGCCGCCGTAGATGCTGCCGAGCACGGAAAAAATAATGAACAGCGGCAGGACCACTTTTTTCAGCGCCGCGAACTTGGCCCGCAGCGGAATGTTGCGCATTTCCGGCGGCGCCGGCGGCCCCAGCTTCGGGTTGATCCAGCAGCGAATCAACACATAGACGATGTAGATCAGGCCGAGGATCAGGCCAGGCACCGTCGATGCGAGGAACAGGTCACCGATGGATGTCGAGGTCGTCAGCCCGTAAAACACGAGGACCAGGCTGGGCGGGATCATGGTGCCGAGCGAGCCGCCCGCGCAGACGATGCCGATCGCGAGCTTGGAGTCGTAGCGCAGGCGCAGCATTTGCGGCAGAGCGACGAGGCCGAGCAGGATGACCTCGCCGCCGATGATCCCGGTCATCGCCGCCATCACGGTTGCCGCAAGCAGCGTCATGACGCCCACGCCGCCCGGCAGGCGGCCGGCCCAGATCTTCAGCGCGTCATAGAGATCGTGCGCGACCCCGGATTTGTCCAGGATATTCGCCATCATCAGGAACATCGGCACCGACAGCAGCACGTAGGAATTCACAAACCCGTAGGTGCGGAAAGTCACGATCGCAAGGCTGTTGAGATCGGCGAACACTGCGCAGAACACGACCGCGATCAGGCCGGTGGCGAACGCGATCGGCATGCCGAGCA
>JBDTTE010000063.1:0-15003 GCA_039930785.1 Betaproteobacteria bacterium
CCTGGTCATTTCCGCACGCCGAAGGTCTCCGACAACGGTTGCATCAAGTGGCGCGGCAGGAACATCTTTGTGAGCGAAGTGCTTGCTGGCGAGCGCCTGGGCTTTGAACCCATCGATGATGGCATCTGGTCGGTGCATTTCGGCCCTCTGTGGCTCGCCAGGTTCGATGAACGCGACGGCCGACTTATCGACGCCGTCTAAAAAAGTGTCAACCATTTACCCGGTTTGCGGTGTCAAGGATTTACCCGGCTGGACAGGGCGCAGGAGCGTCCAGGAAGGTGCGATAAACTGCGCGCTCACTTAACTCGATCGGCGAAACATGAAATTGACTGAGCTGTTCGGCATCCGGTTTCCGATCATCCAGGCGCCAATGGCCGGCGCCCAGGCGGGCGCCATGGCGGTGGCCGTGTCGAACGCGGGCGGGCTGGGCTCGCTACCCTGCGCGGTGCTGACACCGGAAGGTTTGCGCAAGGAACTCGACCACATCAAGGCGCAGAGCGACAAGCCTTACAACGTCAACTTTTTTTGCCACGCCGAGGCTGAGGTCGATCCGGCGCGCGAATCGAAATGGCGCGAAACCCTGGCGCCCCACTACAAACACTTCGGCATCGATGCGGCCACCATTCCGACTGGGGCGGGCCGCGCGCCCTTCAGCGACGAATTCGCCGACGTGCTCGAGTCCTACCGGCCGCCGGTGGTGAGTTTTCATTTCGGGTTGCCGAGCCCGCAACTCCTCGCACGCGTGAAGTCGTGGGGCTCGAAGATTCTTTCGTCCGCCACGACCGTAGACGAAGCGCGCTGGCTGGAAGGGCATGGCGTCGATGCCATCATCGCGCAGGGCCTCGAGGCCGGCGGTCATCGCGGGATATTCCTGACCGATGACCTCACGACGCAGGTCGGCACGTTTTCGTTGTTGCCGCAGGTGATTCGCGCGGTGAAATCGCCAGTCATCGCCGCGGGTGGCATAGCGGATGCGCAGGGCGTCGCCGCAGCGATGGCCCTCGGCGCGGCAGGCGTGCAAATCGGCACGGCCTATCTGTTGTGCCCGGAATCGCTGATCTCGACCATTCATCGCCAGGCGCTGAAGAGCAACGCCGCGCGTCACACCGCGCTGACGAATATCTTCACCGGCAGGCCGGCACGCGGTATCGTGAACAAGGTCATGCGCGAGCTAGGCGTGATCAATCCATTGGCGCCAGCCTTTCCGCTGGCGACATCGGCGATTGCGCCATTGCGCGCGAAAGCAGAAGCTGCCGGTACGGGCGATTTTTCGCCGCTTTGGTCCGGGCAGAATGCAACCGGTTGCAAGGAAATCCCGGCGGGCGATCTGACAAGGGAACTCGCGGCCAAGTTATTGTAAGAAATAGTATCGGGGGCTTGCGCTCTCTCGCCGTCGGCCCCATGTTGCACGCATCTGACACGATCCCCTCAAGGGCCAACCTACATATGACAAGTTTTCGCGCGCGGATAGCCTCTCTGAAGCCGGTAGCACTGCTGGCAACAATGTTCTTCGCGTTGGCATTGGTTGCACACGACGCGGACGCGAGACGCCTTGGCGGCGGCAAATCCTTCGGCAAACAGTCCAACACGTTCACGCAACGCCAGGCGACCACGCCGGCCCCGACGCAACAAGCCACGGCCCCTGCGCAAACCCCGGCAGGGGCAACTGCGCCGCAGCCGTCGCGTAACCGATGGCTCGGCCCGCTCGCAGGCATTGCCGCTGGCCTGGGCATTGCCGCGCTGCTGTCTCATTTCGGTCTGGGCGGCGCCTTCGCCGATGGCTTGGGCAGCATGATCCTGATCGGGCTTTTGCTGGCGGCGGGCTTTTACCTGTGGCGCATGCTCAAGCGCAGCACGGCTTCCCCTGCGGCATCCCCGCAGACGGAGCCCGCCTATTCGATGGCGACGGCCGCACCCGTCCAAAAGGTGCAGCCCACGTATTCCGGGCAACAAACCAGTGTTTTCGGCACGCCATTGTCTGCAGCAGCGTCGCAGCCCGCGCCGGACTTGCAGACCCCGTGGGGCGTGCCGGCGGATTTCGACGTTGCCGGGTTCCTGCGCGTGGCTAAGGTGCAATACATTCGAATGCAGGCGGCGTGGGACGAAAAGAACCTCACCGATATTCGCGAGTTCACCACTCCGGAAGCGTTCGCGGAAATTCGCATGCAACTCGATGACGACAAGGATTCGGTCAACAAGACCGAGGTGGTCACCATCGACGCCAAGCTGCTCGGTATTGAAACCGGTACGACCGACTATCTGGCCAGCGTGCACTTCTCCGGAACAATCCGTGAGAACGGCCAGGGCGAAGCTGCACCGTTCTCGGAAGTCTGGAACCTCAGCAAGCCGCGCTCCGGCCAGAGTGGCTGGTTGCTGGCCGGCATCCAGCAAACGCAGTAACAGGACGGGGCCGGCGCAAGCCGGCCCCGTTGCGTTGTGCAAGTTCGTCGCGCTTTAGCCGGATGTGAATCAGGATTTGGCTGCACGGGCGGGATATGATTCGCTCCGATCTTTCATAACCCTGCATGGAGTCATGGCGAAAACGCGTAGCGCGGGCGTTCTTCTGTACCGCATTCGTGACGGCGCGCTGGAGGTTTTTCTGGTGCATCCGGGCGGACCATACTGGGCGGGCAAGGACGCGGGCGCGTGGACCATCCCCAAGGGCGAAATCGATTTGGGCGAAGATGCGCTGACGACAGCGCGTCGCGAATTCCACGAGGAAACCGGTTCACCCGTCAGTGGAGAATTTCTGCCGCTGCGACCGTGCAAACAGTCCGGGGGAAAAGTCGTCCAGGCGTGGGCAGTCGAAGGCGATATCGACGCGGACTCTGTGCACAGCAATCTGTTCTCGATGGAATGGCCGCCGCGTTCCGGGAAGCAACAGGAGTTTCCGGAAGTCGATCGCGGCGGCTGGTTCCCGATCGCCGCCGGTCGCGAGAAATTGATCGCTGGCCAGATCGGGTTCCTGGATGAGCTGGAAGAAAAGCTAGCCGCCGCTAGTTAGCGCGCACCTTCAGAAAATCCAGCAGCAATGCGCTGGTCTTTTCCGGTTGTTCCTGTTGTACCCAATGTCCCGCGCCTTCGATTAGATGGCAGCCGCCGATCATGTTGGTCAGCACCTCTTTCTGCATCTGGATCATGTCGCCGCCCGGCCGCTGGTAAATGCCCCAGTCGCTTTTTCCGGCAATGAAGCAGGACGGAATGTCGATCTTGCGGCCGGAGAAGAGTTGCAGTTCTGCGGTGTTGGCGCCGCTCGTATTGCAGCGATACCACTGCAGGCCGCCCTGATAACCGTTCCTGCCGTATTCCTCCGCGTAGATCGCGAGCTCGTTGTCCGGCAGCCATTTGTTCTTCGCGATGTCCGACGCGGAAGGCATCTCCTTTGCGACCGTCTGCGCCATGTTCTCGTCCAGATCCATGATGTAGTAGGTCGGCATCTTTTCCAGCTCGCCCGCAGTCCATGATTTCAAGGGGAACGGCTGGTTCTGCGTCCAGTCCGCGCTCTTGTGGTGGTAGTACGCGCGCATGAATGCGTGAACGCCCTGCGGGCACTTCCACATGTCGTCATTGGCGGGACGCGTCGAGTAATACCACTGGTAATGCTTGCGCGGGCGTTTCAGCGCGGCGAGGTCGTCGTGGATGCTATCGCGCGTTTGCTTCTTACCATTGCGGTCGGTGTCGAACGGCAGCGATGGCGGCCCGGAGAACGGTGCGCTCATCATGGCGACGCGCTGGAACACATCTGGCCTGATCACTGCACACCAGGCCGCGACATGGGAGCCGGCATCGTGCCCGAATACGCCCTCGACGGATCGATAGCCCAGCGCGGAGATCAGCGCCAGTACATCGCGCACCAGGTTGAACATGCGGAAGGAGGCGACGTTGCCATCGTAGTCACCATCCCATCCCGTGGTGCGGCCGTATCCGCGCTGATCGGGAACGACGACGTGATAGCCCGCCGCGGCAATCGGCAGAATGATTTTGCGCCAGCTATAGGCGAGCTCCGGGAAGCCGTGGAGCAGCAGCACCAGAGGCCGGTTCTTCGATTCGAACCCGGCTTCGAGGATGTGCATCCTCAGGCCGTTCACGTTATCGACGAATCGCGAGCGCACGCCGGAAGGCAGGACGGAAGACGGTAGGGGAGGTAGGTCGCTCATGCTGTGCCTCGATAAGGGAATGCGGACGATAGCAAAAAGCGGGAGCTTGGTTTTATTTTCTCGGGAAAAGACCATACATCTGGCTCTCACCGCGCAGGACGCAGAGGGCGCGGAGGAAAGACGGAGGAAGGACTCGGCGTTGGACAGCGGCAGAAACGTTGCCGCGAAGGGATGTATACAAATTGCCAAATCGCCGTTGCCAAACCAATAAACCGAGGTGTCCCAATCAAGTAACGAACGAACTCTTCAGTTTTTCCTCTACGCCCTCTGCGTCCTCCGCGGTGAGAGCTGAACTGGATCGCAAGTTTCTCCAATTGCCGGATCTCGCGACAGTGCTAGCATCGCGGCCATGAGCAGCCCCGGATTTACATTGTTCGACACCGCCATCGGCCGCTGCGGCATTGCCTGGAGCGGGCAGGGCGTACTTGGTTTGCAGCTGCCAGAATCAAAAGAGTCCGAAACCCGCGCCCGGCTTCTGCGCCACTATCCGGATGCAGTGGAAAGCGTCCCGCCAGCCGACATCCAACGGGCGTTGGACCATGTGGTTGCGTTGCTCGCCGGCAGGGAATCCGATCTTTCGGCGGTGGCGCTCGACATGCACCGCGTGCCGCCTTTCCATCGTCGCGTTTACGAAATTGCGCGAACGATCGCGCCCGGCGCGACCGTGTCCTATGGCGAGATCGCGAAGCAAATGGGTGCGACGGGTTCGGCTCGCGCCGTCGGCCAGGCGTTGGGCCGCAATCCATTCGCCGTCGTCGTGCCCTGCCATCGCGTGCTCGCGTCAGACGGCAGGCTGGGCGGCTTCTCCGCAAACGGCGGCGTCGCTACCAAGTTGCGCATGCTGTCGATTGAATCCGCGCTCGCGAGTGGCCAGGGTGCGCTGTTTGAGGGCGACGGACTCTACGGCTACGACCCCGAAATTGCAGTCGCGCACCTGCGGGCGGCGGATCCCGTGTTCGCGACGTTGATCGACCAGGTCGGTCCGTTCCGCATGCAGATGCGCAAGGCGCGCAGCATTTTCGTGGCGCTGGCCGAGGCGATCGTCTATCAGCAACTGCACGGCAAGGCGGCGGCGTCGATTTTCGCGCGGCTTTCCGCGTTGTTCCCGGTGGCGCAGGGGTTGACGCCCGAACTGCTGCTACGAACGTCGGAGGCGAAACTGCGCGGGGCCGGGCTATCGACCAACAAGTTGCTGTCCATCCGCGATCTTGCGCGCAAGGCCGTCGACGGTGAGATTCCGACGCTGGTCGAAGCGAACGGCATGGACGATGAGGAACTCATCGAAAAACTCACACAAGTTCGTGGCATCGGCCGCTGGACCGTGGAGATGCTGCTGTTCTCGCGACTCGGCCGTCCCGATGTTTTTCCGATCGACGATTTCGGCATTCGCGCCGGGTACGCCGCGCTGTATCGCAAGCGCAAGATGCCCACGCCCAAGGATCTCATCAAGCCCGGCGAAAAATGGAAGCCGTATCGATCGGTGGCGAGCTGGTATCTGTGGCGAGCGGCGGACATGGCGAAAATCAAGACCACCGCTGAAAGTCCCACTTCGAAATCCAAGGCTCCAAATCTCACCACGGAGACACGGAGAACACGAAGTAGCACGGAGAAGGGCTAGGCAAAGGGATTTCAAGGGCTTTCGGCATAGGCATCGTCCAGTGGCCGGCCCACGCGTACCGGTGGCGAACAACTTGATCCCGCGGTTATTACATTCCGACCGCTTTTGACTTTCTTCGTGTCACTTCGTGTTCTCCGTGTCTCCGTGGTGAGATCTATGCAGTAACTGTCATGTCGCTTTAGTCCCGACGTCGCGTCAGAAAAAATTCCCCGCGAGTATCCCAACTCCTGCCGTCGTCATCGGACACACGATTGATCCAGTGGAATGATTCCGCAGTGATGTCGGTGAACATCCACTGGCAGCGCTTGCCGTCGTCCATGCGGTATTCCTGAACGATCTCGTTGCCGACCTTGCGGCCGGTCATGCGATTGACCACTTGCTTGACCGGGTCGATCCAGGTGATCTGCCAGGTATCGTTCTGCGGGTCATAGACGCGAAACGTCGAGCCATGCATCAGCAGGCGTTCGCCTTCCTTGCGGTTCTTGCGCGAGGGCGCGATCCAGACATCCTGTACCGCGCGACCTTCCAGTACCCATCCGAAATGGACTTCGGCCGTGGTTTCGTGGCGCGCCCCTTCCGGATCGACATAACGCAGCATGCCGTCCCACGAACCGAGGAACTGGCCGTACAACATCATCTGTCTTGCACGATCGGGCGCAGGCGCATCGGCGTGCAGGTTTTCAATCAAGGCCGGATTGTTCATTTTCATGCGGCCATTGTCGGTGCGGTGAGTTGGTTTGGACTTGGAGAAAATTGCTTTGCGATGTGGGCATCGAAGCTGGTTTGCGGCCCGGCGAAGCCAGTCGTAGACTTCGCCAATGCTGAGCAGAACACAGTTGCGCGACGGTGCGGTTTCCATCGTCGACTACCGCTGCACCGCCGGCCCCGACGAAAAGTCGTTCGTGGAGGTGCATCGCAGCTTTTCCGTGTCTTACGTGCGCAAGGGCAGTTTCGGCTATCGCGCGCGCGGCCAGTCCCATGAGCTGGTGGCCGGCTCGGTGCTGGTGGGCCGTGCCGGAGATGAGTTCATCTGTACGCACGATCACCACGTTTGCGGTGACGAATGCCTGGCTTTCCACCTGCAGCCGGAGGCAGTGGAGGCGGTGGGGCTGGATCCGGCCGCCTGGTGCAGTACCGGCCTGCCGCCGCTGCCGGAACTGATGGTCATGGGCGAACTCGCACAGGCCGCCGCCGACGGCAAGAGCGACGTGGGGCTCGATGAGCTCGGCTGGCTGTTTCCCGCGCGCTTCGCGCAACTCATTTCAGGAAGTAGGCCGGCTCGGACCCCGGCTGTCGCGCGGGACCGCCGCCGCGCGGTGGAAGCGGCGCTGTGGCTGGATGAACATTCGCACGAAGCTGTGGACCTCGATGGCGCGGCGGCGCAGGCCGGCTTGAGCCCATTTCATTTCCTGAGAATGTTTGCGAAAGTCGTCGGCGTCACGCCGCACCAATATCTGGTGCGCCTGCGTCTGCGCCATGCCGCGCGCCTGCTGGCTGACGATGCCAGATCGATCACGGATATCGCCCTGGATGTCGGATTCGCCGATCTTTCCAATTTCGTCCGCACGTTCCATCGCGCGGCTGGCGTCTCGCCGGGGAATTTCCGCCGGGCCGCCAAAGGCGATAGCAAGATTTTCCAAGAGCGCCTCGCCACACTGGCCTAACATGGTCTTCTCGTTATGGAAGGGGCCATGATGTACGACCACATCGGATTGAGAGTCAAAAACCTGGATGCCGCCGTCCGGTTCTATACGGCCGCTCTTGCGCCGCTCGGGCACGTCCTCGGCCCCAATGACAAAAGCTACGCTGGCTTCGGCCCGAAGGACGCGCCAGCACTATGGCTCTACGCGAACGATGCGGCGGGTACCGGCACCCACCTGGCGTTTCGTGCGCCGGATCACGCTTCCGTGGACAAGTTCTACGCGGCCGGGCTCGATGCCGGCGGTCGCGACAACGGCACGCCCGGCTTGCGCATCGACTATAGCCCCGACTACTACGCGGCCTTCCTGATCGACCCGGACGGCAACAACGTGGAGGCGGTGTTCATGAAATAGCGGCCCGGTACACGCGGGAAGTGGCTTAAAGGCGCTCGTTGAGCGCCTTTTTGTTGATTGCCGTGCGGTGTGCGCGGTTTGCAATCGGAATAAAGAGAGCCGGGATTCGGCCGTAATGTTGGATGCATTCACGCTCGGGCATAAGAATTACCAGCCCACAAGGCTCCAACTTCCATCTGGAGCCCATGCCCGCTTCTGAGTCGTGAATGCGAGCACTGTTTCATCTGTTCGAAGTGCGTCGTTGCAAATGCAGCCCCTACTTACGGAGGCATTTTCAGCATGACCAGAAAACAGATTCAAGACATGGTGCGCGAGCTCATCAACGACGGTGCCGAGAGGGAAAAAGTTTTTGCCCAATTCTCGCGCCACGGTGCGAAGGATAGCGAGCTCGCGTATTACATTTCATCTTGCGTCGGTCCCGACCGTCGCAATGAGCATTACGGGAAAGTAGTCGTCCTCGTAGCCCTCATGGTTTTCCAGACGCTGATTGCTTTCCTCGCGGGCTTTGGCATCGCCGCGAAATTAGGGCCGAACTCGGGCTGGATTGGCGGAATCCTTGTTGCATTGTTCGCCATATCGATTGGCTGGGGTTTCTACAAAAACTGGGTAGGCGCCTACAACGCCTACATATTCCTGGCCGTCATCGAGTTATCCCCCTCCTTTGACCGATTCGCGGCGAACCCGGTCGCAACTTCATTCGCCGCTGTCTTCAATATCGGTTTGCTCGCTTTCGTGTGGTACGTACGCGGAAAACTGTTTCCGGACCTCATCTTTCTCAGTCCGAAGAAATTCCGGGGTCGCTACGTGTTCACGGATTAGGCAGGTGCATCTCTCTTAGGAGGCACTTCCGACATGACCAAAGAACGAATGCAAGTGCGAGTGCGCGAAATGCTGGTCAACGGTACTGCAAAGTCGAAAATATTCGAACAGCTCTCGGGACAGGGCGTGAAGGACAGCCAGCTTGCTTATGCCATCGCTGCCTATGCGAACCCCGCACGGCGCGACGCGCATCGCGGGAAGGTAAGGATCCTCATTGCGATCATGCTGATCCAGGCGCTGATTGGTTTTATTGTCGGGTTTGGCCTGGGCGCGCACACGGGACCCAACGCGCCGTGGATAGTGGGTGGCCTGCTGGCCGCGATACCCTTGGCGATTGGCTGGGGTTTCTACCAGAACCTGGTTGGAGCCTACAACGCCTGCATAGCGCTCACCCTTATACAGTTCTACCGGCTGTTCGACGGACTCGCCTCGGACCCGATCGCAACGATCGTTGTCGTGGCCATCAACATCGGCGTTCTCGCATTGGTATGGTACGTGCGCGAGAAGCTTTTTCCGGACTTCGCCGTCATCACGCCAAAGAAGCTAAAGGGTCGCTACGTGTTTTCGGATTAGCCTGTCATTGAGGGCATGGCCCTGCATCGAACGCCCGCCCCCGTCCGGTTTCTCTTATGATGCGCCCACCATTCGGGTCGACCTGGAATACGTTGCCGTCATGTCAGCCGGCTGGTAGCGCCAGCCCGCTGACACGAAGGTTTGAAGTTGCGGGTCGCCCGGCCGTTATTCGGGAGGGGGAGGGTCAATGCTGAAACAACTGAGATGGCTGCTTTTTTCCTTTCGCGGTCGGCTGGCGCGTGCGCCGTTCTGGTGGGCCTGCGTCCGGCTGTGGATCGTGTTCATCGGGCTATTCGTCGCGCTCGACAAGACCCTCGGCTATGGGAGCACCCTGATTCTCTATCCGCCGCTGCTGTGGGCACTGGCGGCGCTGTGCGTCAAGCGCATGCACGATCGTGGCAAATCGCCGTGGTGGTTTTTCCCGCTTCTGATTCCGATTCTCGGGGTGCTCTGGTTGCTGGTCGAGCTGGCGTTCGCGCGCGGCTCGACGGGGGAGAACCAGTACGGTGCCGATCCGACCGAGCATAGTCACGACTACCTGACCGTGGCCTGAGCGGACATGAAGGCGCAACAGGTCATCGTCAACGATGTGACGCGATTGAACCCGGTGCCGGTCTGGGCCGTCACCACACCCACGTCAATCGAGGAAGTACAGGACGCGTTGCGCCGCACGACCGGCCCTATTGCCGTCGGTGGCGGTCGTTTCAGCATGGGTGGCCAGACGGCGAGTCCGGGCTGCCTGCAATTGGACATGCGTCGCTTCAACCAGGTCGTGGCTTTTTCGCCGCTGCACAAAACCATCCGCGTGCAGACGGGTATTCGCTGGTGCGATATCCAGCGGTTCGTCGACCCGCACGGGCTGGCAGTGAAGATCATGCAAACCTACGCCAACTTCACGGTGGGCGGGTCGTTGAGCGTGAACGTGCATGGTCGCTATATCGGCTTTGGCCCGCTGGTCCTGTCCGTCCGCGCCATCAAGCTGGTGCTGCCGAGCGCGGAAGTGGTCGAAGCGTCGCCATCGCAGAACAGCGAGCTGTTTTACGGAGCCATCGGTGGCTATGGCGGCCTGGGTGTGATCGTCGAGGCGGAACTGGATCTGGCCGACAATCGCAGGGTCCAGCGGGTTCAGCGCAAAATGGCCGCGAGCGAATACGCGGCGTGGTTTCGAAAGACGATTCGCAACGATCCGAAGGCCATCTTCCACAACGCCGACCTGTATGCGCCCGACTATACGCGGGCGCGGGCCGTGTCCTGGGTGGAGACGGACAAGCCGGTTACGGTTCCATATCGCCTGCAACCGCACCGTCACGCGTATCCGCTGGAGAACTATTTCCTGTGGGCGATCTCCGAGACGCCGCTTGGAAAATGGCGCCGCGAGTACATCATCGACCCGATTCTTTACCTGCGCTCTCCGGTGCACTGGCGAAACTTCGAGGCCGGCTATAACGTCGCCGAGCTCGAACCGCCCTCGCGCGATCACCGCACGTATGTCCTCCAGGAATATTTCGTTCCGGTCGGACGCTTCGACGAGTTCCTGCCCAGGCTGTCCGACATCCTGCGCCGGCACCGCGTGAACATGCTCAATGTCTCGGTGCGGCACGCGTTGCCGGATCCGGGCACGATGCTGGCGTGGGCGCGCGAGGAAACGTTTGCATTCGTCCTGTATTACAAGCAGCGCACGCGGCAGAACGCGCGTGACCGCGTAGCGGTATGGACCCGCGAACTGATCGATGCCGTGGTGGAGGTCGGTGGCACCTACTATCTGCCGTATCAACCGCACGCGACACCCGAGCAGTTCCACAAGGCTTATCCGCGTGCGCGCGAATTGTTTGCGCTGAAAGATCGCATCGATCCCGAATTCCGGTTCCGCAACGTGCTTTGGGACAAGTATTACCAACCTGAAGCGCATCCCGCTTCGGCAAAGGAGAAAGCCATGGGCGAGTTTCAGCAGGTTTACGGCGACGTGGAACGCGCGGACGCTTTCTATCGTTTCCTGCAAAACGTCTATCGAATCTATCCGGAAGATCGCTTCCACACGCTGATCCGGGAGGCCTGCAAAGCCAACGCCGACGACGAATCCGTTTACCGCCACATCCAGTCGAACCTGCACAAGGTGAAACCCTTCCTGTCGGAAGTCTTCTACGCGCTGCCGTCGCTGGCGAAGCAGAAGAAGGAAATGACCCGGCAGACCCTGGAGTTGCTGGGCAGCCGCCGCGAGATCGACGGCTACGTCGAGATTGGCACGACCGGTCGCTACATCAGCGATCTGCGAAAGCACCTGCGGCTGAAAGGCGATCTCGTGCTAGTGAACGACGTTGCGCCGACGAACTCGCCGGTCGACCTCGTCGAGCGCGGCCAGGTGGGCAAGCTCGGTCGCTTCGTGCCCCTTAAAAACTACGCCCCCATTTCGCAACAGGACATCCCGGACGCCAGCGTTGACCTCGTCACCTGCTACATCGGCTTGCATCACATCGTGCCCGGCGACGTTGAGGGTTTCATTCGCTCTATCCATCGCATCATGCGGCCCGGCGGAATGTTCATCCTGCGCGATCACGATGTAACCACCCCGCCGATGCACGCCTTCGTTTCACTGGCGCATGCGGTGTTCAACGCCGGGCTGGGTACGAGCTGGGAAGTGAACGCGGCCGAGTTGCGCCATTTCGCACCCGTGGCCGACTGGATCGGCCGGCTTGCCGCCGTTGGCTTGCGGCATACCGGTCCGCGCCTGGCACAGCCGAACGATCCCTCCGACAACCTGTTGATGGCTTTTGCAAAATGATGCGATCCGGCGCGATGGCGGCCACCGCGCTCGCGCTGCTCGCGGCGATATCGTGGACGGGCGCGAGTGTTGCGCGCGAAGAAGCGACTGCGCCGCCCGAGCATCGTCGCCCCCCGGACCAGACGTTCCTGACTTATCCGGAATGGTTCCTGGTGCACAGCCCGGCCGAGTATGCCGACTATGTGCGAGACCATATGCCAACTCGTTTTCCCTTCCAGGGGCACGTCGCGCAATTCTGGCAAAGCTATCGCGCCGTTTACGATCGCGTCCGCTCCGAATATCCCCTCAATGCCGGGTACCACGTGATGATCATGGTGATCGGTATCAGCACGACGGTTGAATATGAAATCCGCTCCGGCTACGAGACGATCATCGGAAGGCTAAGTGGCCTGACGGCTGGAGGCGTTCTGAGCGAAGAGGATGGTTACGGCGCCGCGGTTGCGCGGGACTATGTGGATTTCATCCGCGTGCAACCCTGGTACGAATACGATTTTTTTGGAAGACTGATCGGTCTCTGGAAACAAAACTCCCTGTGGGGACCGGCGCCGCTGCGCAAGTGGGAACGCAAGTACGCCCTGACCACCGAGTACGCGATCAAGGCCGGGTACGGATGGTTGATCAAGAAGGGAACGAAAGCGAGTTACGACGCACCGCTGCCGGTGACGGCAGTATTGCTGTCCCGGGACCCCGGCGCGATGCCGCCGGGTTTGACGCAGACGACGATATTGTCGACGCTGCCAGACGGACGGGTTCTGGCCACCGTGCCGCGTTACGACGCGTTCATGCGTTACGCGGATGCGCTGGCGCAAAACGGCGTGGAATTCGTTGAGATCGCCGGCAATCGCTCGGTCATCCTCGTCACGGTTCTCGCCCCGGACGACTGGGTCGTCCCGCCCCAATCGAAGTCGCTGTTTACCCAACCGGTCATCACCAGGCCCGGGCAGAAGCGCTTCGCCGTGGAAGTGCCGATAGGCGGGCTCGGCGCATTCCTGAATGGCGTGCGCGGTAACGGCGTCGTCCTCGAACACGTTTACGACTTCTAGGAATCACGAATGGGCCGGATGATCGGTGTGCTTGTCCGGGGTGTTGCCATCGCTTTGCTCGCGTTGCTGGTCCTGGTTGTCCTGATCGGCGCGGCTTTCCGATGGCAGGCCGAACGGCGCGAGATCCGCGAACCGGCAAAGGTTGCGCCGCTCGCCGGCCGCTACGTCCGGGCTGGTGATGTCCAGGCCTTCATCCAGGAAGACGGGCCCGAGGGTGAACCGGTAGTGGTGTTCGTGCATGGCACCGGTGCATGGAGTGGCGCATGGCGCCGCACGTTGACGGAAGCGGGCAAGGCGGGCTTCCATGTCGTCGCGATCGATCTGCCCCCTTTCGGCTTTTCGACCCGGCCGCCCTCGCAGCAGTACGGCAAGGTCGAGCAGGGGCGACGCATCGCCGGCCTGCTTGAGACGCTCGGGATTTCGCGTGCCATCCTCGTCGGCCATTCATTCGGTGCGGGACCCACCGTGGAAGCGGCCCTCCTTGCGCCGGATCGCGTCCACGCCATGGTGCTGGTCGACGGCGCGCTGGGCGTGCGTGCCGCGGGGGAGGCGTTCAAGCCCGCGCCGGCGGTTCTGCGTGCCGCGCTCGATGCGCGTCCGATCAGGGATGCGGTGGTCGCGACCTTCCTGACCAATCCGCTGTTCACCCGCAAGCTGCTGCAGTTGTTCATTGACGATCCGGTGCGCGCCACCGAGAACTGGGTGCAGATCTACCAGCGACCGCTGGTCGTACAAGGCAGCACGGCGGCAATCGGCGCCTGGCTGCCGGCATTGCTTGCGCCGACCGGCCCCGCGCCGAGCGAGGATCCCGCCATCTACCGATCGTTGGCCATGCCCGTCTCATTAATCTGGGGCGAGCGCGATTCGATTACGCCGCTGGCGCAGGGAAAAGCGATCGCGGCGCTGCTGCCGAAGGCCGACCTGATTGTCATGGAGGGGGTTGGCCATATCCCTCAAATCGAAGACGGCGAAAAATTCGACCGGCTGCTGATCGCCGTGCTTAAGCGCCTGATCGCCGCCCAATAGCGCGTGGCTCCACATCAGCAAGTAATCGCACTGCGAGGCTTGCGACTCGTTCTGTCTTGCCGCGCAATCGCCTGACACGCGACAATAGCCTTGCCTGATCGGAATGTCCTATTGAGCAAGAAGACGGATCGAACCCCATGACCGCCACAAACTACTGGATCGGCGTCGTTTCCCGCGATCATGTGCATGTCGGCGTGAAGGGCGGCTTCATCCAGCTCAACCATGGCAAGAAGGCGCCGGTCCAGCGGCTGGATGCTGGCGATGGATTGGTCATGTATTCGCCACGCACGGCTTACCCGGACGGCGAGCCATTGCAGTGCTTCACGGCGATCGGGGCCGTGAAGACGGGCGAGGTGTACCAGGTCACGATGTCCGAAGACTTCAAGCCGTACCGGGTCGACTTCAAATTCGTCAAATCGAAAGAGGTAGCGATCAAACCGCTAATCGAACAGTTGTCCTTCATTCGTAGCAAGACGCATTGGGGCGCGGCGTTCCGCTTCGGCTACCTCAAGGTGCCGGCGGAAGACTTCGCGCTGATTGCTTCAGCGATGGGCGCGAAGATCAGGATCGGTGAATGAAAGCCGTCACGGATGCAGCGGTCGCGCGCAAGTTCGCATCCTATCCACTCAAAGTTCGCCGCAAACTCCTGGCGCTACGTCGACTGATCCTCGAGACCGCCGCCGCCACCGAAGGCGTGGGCGCTTTGCAGGAAACACTGAAGTGGGGTGAACCGGCGTACGTGACTGCGCAGACGGGTAGCGGCAGCACGGTGAGGATCGACTGGAAGAAATCCGATCCGACGCACTACGCCATGTACTTCAATTGCCAGACCAGTCTCGTCGAGACTTTCCGCACAGTATTTTCGGATGACTTCACGTACGAAGGGAATCGCGCACTGGTCTTCGAGGTAGACAAGGCCATTCCGCTGCAAGCC
>JBDTTE010000064.1:0-14933 GCA_039930785.1 Betaproteobacteria bacterium
CCTAGCCCCTAGCCCCTAGCCCCTAGCCCCTAGCCCCTAGCCCCTAGCCCCTCGCACTTAGCGCTTCGCGCCCAGCGAACGCGAAATCTGCTCCGATATCTGGCGCAACGCTTCGCGAGCGACCGGTACCGCCACCTTCGTGTCGCGATGGCGCATGTAAATGATGTTCAATGCCGCGACCGCGCCGAAATTGTCGAAGAGCGGAAAGCATATGTCGACGACGCCGCTGACGGTGTCGCTCTGCCCCTCTTCGTATCCGCGCTTGCGGATCTGCAGCAGGCGTTTGTCGAGTTCGCGCCGGCGCGCGGCGAGGTTGCGGCCGGTTCCGACCAGTTCATCGAGGTAGGACTCGCGCCGCGGACCTTCCTGGAATGCCGTGATGACCCGGGCGGAAACCCGATCGTCGTGAAAGGGAAAATGTGAGCCCTGGCGAACGGAATAACTCATCGGCTCCGGCGATTCGGCGCGGGCAAGTACGACGAGCCGGGCGTCGTGGTGTACGCACAGGTGGTTCGACTGGCTGGTGCGCCGCGCCAATTCCTGCATGTAAGGCATTGCGCAATCGAGCAGCCGATCGACTGGCGGATGGCGATGCGCCAGTTCGAACAGGTGCAAGGTCAGCACGTATGCGGAGTCGGGTTGGCGAACCAGGAAGCCGCGCCGGGCCAGCACGTCCAGCATGCGGAAGAGCTCATTAGGCGACCGGTCGAGCCGGCGCGCGATGTCCTGCAGGCTCAGGCCGTGCGCTTCCCCCGCCAGCAATTCGAGAATGTCCAGCCCCTTTTCCAGAGCGGGCGCAGAGTAACGCGAGTCGGTACGCGATTTACGTGTTGACAAGTGGACCCCCAACTTTTTATATTTGAAACCGGTTTTTATATATAAACTGCTGGTAAGGATTCAGGCCGTGACCGGATGCACCGGTTGTTACAAAAAGCGCGGCAACAAAAAAAGCGGCAACAAAAGCGCATAAGCATAAAAAATAGCCATTCGAAATGGCAGGTATCGGACTTTGTCAGGTTGCAGGGCAGAGGTCCACCATGCGGTCCACAGGATGGTCCGCATGGTAGCCAAGCCCGTCCCACACAGAACCCTCTAGGGGTCGTGAATCGTCAAATACCGGAGGAGTACAAAAATGTTCAATCAGAGATTGTTGAATGCCGGCGCGCTCAAGCGCGCCATGACGGCGGCGGGCGCCATGCTGGTGCTGTCGACGGCAGTCCATGCTGCCGACCCGTCGACGTTCCCCGCACCGATCGGCGATGCCAGTTTTGTGCCGAAGGGCGCCAAGCTGGAGCTGGTGTTCGATGGCGGCTGCGCACTGACCGAAGGCGTTGCCGCCGGCCATGACGGCATGATTTATTTCAGCGACATCACGTTCACCAAGTTCTGCAAGGATGCGTCCGGCAAGTATCTGCAGGCCGGCAATATCTGGAAGCACAATCCGAAGACCAAGGAAACCACGATTTTCCGTAGCCCGAGCGGCATGTCGAACGGCATCAAGTTCGATCGCGAAGGCAACATGATCGCGGCACTCGGCGCGGATTATGGTGGTCGCATGCTGATCAAGACCGACATGAAAACGGGAAAGAGCATCATCCTTTCCGGCCTCTATGACGGCAAACCCTACAACGCGCTGAACGACGTCACCATCGACGAGAAGGGCCGCATCTATTTCTCCGATCCGCGTTACCTCGGCCATGAGCCGATTTTCCAGGACGGGTATGCGGTATACCGCCTGGATCCGGACGGGAAAGTTACGCGTGCCGCAACCGACTGCGGCAAGTGCAACGGCGTGCTGATCTCGCCCGACCAGAAGACGATGTACATCATCGGCAACGACAACGGCTGGTTCGAATTTCAGAACCTCAAGGAAGGTGAGAAGTCCCTTCAGGGCCATCACCAATTGCAAGCCTATGACATCGCGGCCGACGGCGGCTTGAGCAATCGCCGCGTGCTGATCGATTACACGGCGCGCGACAAACCGTGCAGCGGTCCCGACGGCATGATCGCTGATGCCGAAGGCAACATCTGGCTCGCCTCGCGCTGCGAATACCGGCCGGGCATCCAGGTGCTGGACCCGAAAGGCAAGGAACTGGCCTATATCTCTACTGGAACGGAGCTGCCCACCAACGTCGGCTTCGGGCGCGGAGAAGATTCAAACCTGTTGTACCTGACCTCGGGCAAAAGCGTCTACAAGATCCGGGTGGGGAAGAAGGGTTATCAGCTTCCCTGAGTTTCGCGCAGTAGCAAGTTGGTCGCAGGGGTCTATGGCCTCTGCGACTTTTTTCTTTGTGAAGGAGAATATTCCATGGGCAGCGCGCACCCTGTCGCCGAAACGGTAAATAAGGTACTGACGAAAGACCAGGTCGAGGCGTTCCGGGAGAATGGCTATCACTTCCCCGTGCGCGTCCTGTCGGCCGCGGACGCGGACGCCTATCGCGAGAAGCTCGAGGAGTTCGAGTTCGAGCACGGCCTCATCATGAAGACGCCCTACCGCGCCAAACCGCACATGGTACTCAATTGGGTCAACGATCTGATCCGCCATCCGCGCATCGTCGATACCGTCGAAGACATACTCGGCCCCAACCTGCTGGTCTGGGGCACGAGCTTCTTCATCAAGGAACCGAACGATCCGGCTTATGTATCCTGGCACCAGGATTCGACCTATTGGGGGCTCTCGCATCCCGACATCGTCACGGCATGGGTCGCGCTGTCGCCCAGCGATATTCCCAACGGCGCCATGCGCGTCGTGCCGGGCACGCATCTGAAAGACCAGTTACCGCACACCGACACGTTCGCCGAAAACAATCTGCTGACGCGTGGGCAGGAAGTCGCCGTTACCGTCCAGTCCGAGAACGCCGTGGACCTGCTCCTCGAACCCGGTGAAATGTCGCTGCACCACGTGCGCATCGTGCACGGTTCCGAACCCAACCGCGCGCACTATCGCCGGCTCGGACTGGCCATTCGCTACGTGCCCACGTACGTGCGCCAGACCGAAGGGCCGCGCGACTACGCGACGCTGGTGCGCGGTCGTGACGACTATCATCATTTCGAATACGAACCGCTGCCGAAGGTCGACATGGGCCCGGACGAAGTCGCGGCGCACAAACGCGTCAACGACGAAGCGAACAAGATTCTCTATCGGGGCACCGGTAAGGGATAGGAAAGCAGGGACGAGGGGCGAGGGACGAGGGGCGAGGAAAAGCAGTAATGCGTGGATGTAGGGAGAGGGTCGGCAAGAATTACGTCGTGCAAAGCACGCGTTCTTTCTCCCTCGCCCCTCGTCCCTCGCTCCTCGTCCCTTTTCCCTCCCCTCGAAAGAGGGAGGGAAAATGCTAACAGGCATTCTGCTGCTGATCGCATTCCTGATCGTGGTGTTCGCGATCGTGCGCGGCCAGAGCCCGATCATCATGCTGCTCGTACTGGCCATCGTGTGGGCGCTGCTGGCCGGGATCGGCGTCAATGACATCCAGTCGAAGATCCTGCAGGGCGGCGGCGTGCAATATGCCTCCGCGGTCATCATCATCGTGTTCGGCGCGTGGTTCGCCCAGGTCCTGATCCAGACCGGCATCGCGGAAAGCGTCATTCGCTCCGCGGTCGAACTGACCGGCGACCGCCCGGTCGTGACGGCGATGACGATCAACCTGGTGACCGCGCTGCTCTTCACGTCGATGTACGGTGTCGGCGCGGCCATAGCCATCGGCGTCATTGCGCTGCCGATCATGCTCAGCCAGGGCATTCCGGCGCGGGTCGCGGCGCCTGTGTTCACCATGGGCGTCGGCGCCGGCGCATTCGTCAACCTCGTGCAGTTCGGCACGTTCGAAAAGCTTTTTCCGGGCATCAAGTACGAAGCGCCCTGGCTGACCTACTGGTTCATCGGCATGGGCGTATACGTGCTGATCGCATGGCTGATGATCTGGATCAACCTGCGCAAGCTCGGCCGCGTGCACGCCGCTTCCGTCGACACGGCTGCCCCGGCGCCGCGCAAGCGCACGCCGTATTACACCTATCTTGTGCCGGTGTTTCCGGTGCTGATGATCATGGTGTTCAAGTGGCAGATCATTCCGACGTTTCTGCTATCCATTGTGCTCGCCCTGGCGTTGACTGCGAAGAGTCGCAGCTTCCAGGGCACGCTGAACCTGTTCAACAAGACGTTCTACGATGCCTTCCCGGACATCGCCACGATCGCGGCCCTGTGGACCATCTGCGGCATGATCATCGTCGCCGGCCAGATGCCGCAGATCGCCGATTCGCTGCGCCCGATCTTTGCGCCGATCCTGCCGCACACCACTTTGCAGGCGGCAATTTTCTTCGCGGTACTCGGCGGCATCGGCAGTATTTATCGCGGCCCGCTGGTCGTGGTCGGCACCGGCGCGGCGTTGCTCGCGATCATCCTGTCCAACAACGAGATCCCGGTGCCGTACCTGTACGCACTGTGGCTGGCCCCCACGGTAATGCAGGGCAGTTGCGATCCGACTAATTCATGGACGTTGTGGACCATCGGATATGCCAAGGTGCCGCACGGGCAGTTCCTGAAAACCGCGCTGCCGTTCGGTTGCCTGATGGTTATCGTAATGTCGGCGATCTGCTATTTAATGTTCGGTTGAACGGATTCGCTAGATGAGCGAGCGCAAGACTTATCGCATCGGCATCGACGTTGGCGGCACCTTCACCAAGGCGGTGCTGATCGATAATGCGGGCTTCGAAGTCATCGGCCGCTATTCGGTCATGACCACCCACGCCGACGTGCGTGGTGTTGCCGCCGGCGTGGTAGAGGTATTCCGCAACGTGCTAGCCAATTCCGCGGTCGATCCGAAGGATGTCGTGTTCCTCGCCCATTCGACCACGCAGGCGACCAATGCCCTGCTGGAAGGCGATGTCGCGGCGGTGGGGGTCATCGGCATGGCCAGCCGCGTCGAAGCGGTTCTTGCGCGCGGCCAAAGCAACGTCAAGGACATCGAGCTCGCGCCGGGGCGCTTCCTGCGGCCGTCGCACCGATTCATCACCACCGACAAGCTGGACGAGAAGCTGGTGCGCGAGACGCTGGAGGCGCTGCGAAATGAAGGCGCGCAGGTTCTCGTCGCGAGCAGTGCGTTCAGCGTGGATGACCAGAGCGCGGAAGAGCTGGTGATGCGCGTGGCGGCGGAACTCGGGCTTGCGGTGACAGGCGGCCACGAGATAACGAAGCTATATGGTCTGACTACGCGCACGCGAACCGCAGTGATCAACGCCAGCATCCTGCCGAAAATGATCGGCACGGCGAACATGACCGAAGAGGCCGTGCGCGAAGCCGGCATCACCGCGCCACTGATGATCATGCGCGGCGACGGTGGCGTGATGGACGTGCAGGAGATGCGCCGGCGTCCCGTCGTCACCATGCTTTCCGGCCCGGCCGCGAGCGTCGCGGGTGCGCTGATGTATCTGCGCGTGTCAGACGGCATTTATTTCGAGGTCGGCGGTACCAGCACGAATATCGGCGTGATCCGCAACGGCCGGCCGACCATCAAGCACGCCCGCGTCGGCGGCCACGATACCTACGTGAATTCGCTCGATGTGCGCGTGATCGGCATCGCCGGCGGCAGCATGGTGCGCGTGCGCGGCAACGATATTTACGACGTGGGTCCGCGCAGCGCGCACATCGCGGGGTTGCATTACGCGGCGTTCGCCAAGCCGGAGGACATTGTCGATCCGCAAATCGAATTGTTCCGGCCGAAAGAAGGCGACCCGGACGACTACCTCGCCATTCGGTGCGCCAACGGCGAACGCTACGCGCTCACCAATACCTGCGCTGCCAACGTGCTCGGTTACGCGAAGCCCGGCTGGCATGCGCACGGTAACGCCGAGACGGCGCGACGCGCATTCGCTCCGCTCGCGCAGCGCATCGGCACGAGTGTCGAGGAGGCGGCACGGCGTGTGCTGCAGAAGGCAGCCGCAAAAGTGACCGGCGTCGTTGAAGACCTGGTGGCCGAGTACAAGCTCGATCGCGACCAGGCCGTGCTGATCGGCGAAGGTGGCGGTGCCGCATCGCTGATCCCGTTTGTCGCCGAGATCATGAAGCTCGACTTCAAGATCTCGCAGGACGCCGAAGTCATTTCCTCCATCGGCGTCGCGCTCGCACTGGTGCGCGATACCATCGAGCGCGTCATTCCGAACCCGACGCCAGAAGATCTGCAACGCATCAAGCGCGAAGCCATGGACGCCGCGATCCGGCTCGGCGCCGCGCCGGAGAATGTCGAGGTCACGCTGGAGGTCGATCCGCAGACGCAGCGCGTGCGAGCCACCGCGATGGGGGCTTCGGAAATGCGCGCCCAGGACATGAGCAAGCAAGTCAGCGAAGAGGAAGCGGCGGGTATTGCGGCGAAATCCATGGGACTCGCTGCCGGCACCGTGCGCCTTGCCGCCGCGACCGAAGACATGCGCGTCTTCCAGGGCGATGTGCAGGAACGCAAATGGAAGATTTTCACCAAACGCCGCATGCCGGTGCGCGCCGTGGACCGCGAAGGTGTGATCCGCATCCAGCGTAGCGACAGCGTCGTCATGCAGGCGCGCGCGGCGGACAGCCTGCAGGAACTGCGCAACCTTTGGGAGTCGGTCACGATCTACAACGGCGACAGCATCATCGCGCCGGATATGTTCGTCGTAGCCGGACGCCGCATCGTCGACCTTTGCGGAGTGACGGCACTGGATCAAGCCATCGCAATCAGCCGTGGCGAACTGGAAGGCCTGCCGCCGGAAGCGCCAGTGGTGCTGATCAGCATGCAGGGGGCGCGAGGCTTGTGAACAAGCCCTCGCTCATGGAAGAGCATGAGCCGTTGTCCCTGGGGCAGGCGCTGTTACGCGAAGATCCCCAATACGAGCGCATCCCGGTAGGACATCGCGTCCTGCTGGTCGGGGCGGCGCTGGACGACGGGCGATCCGTGGCGTCGCGCATCGCGCGCCTTTGGGGTAGCGAGCCCGCGGGCATCGCGGCCCGCCGCAACATTCCCGTCGTGGAATCCGATGCGAACGGCGGTTACGGCAGCGTGGTCGTTTATGCGACGTATACATCGGGTCCGCAGCGCATAACGCTGCATCGACCGGCCATCGCCAGGCTCAGTGCGTTCGCGCAGGCCCACATCAGCGAATTCCCCGCAGGCTTGAGGATGGACGCAGCCGCCCTGGATATTGCGGCGATCAAGTCGATATTCATCGCCCACGAGCTTTACCATCACTTCGATTGCCTGCGCGGCAATGCGCGATTGAGCCGGCGTCACGCCGTAAAGATATTTTCGATCGGTCCGTGGAAGTGGACATCGGGATTGTCGAGCCTGGGCGAGATCGCCGCGGGCGCGTTTGCGCAGCGCCTCCTGGGCCTGCCGTTCCATCCGGCATTGCTGGACGTGTTATTCAAGCAAGAAACAATGAACCACGGAGAACACGGAGAACACGGAGGGCACGGAGAAGAGCGAGAATATGAGTCCCTGCATGCGTGATCAGAAATATCCCGGGTATCTGGCCGACGCCGCTCGCGAGATACGTCAACAAAACCACGGTCTTTGTTTTTCTCCGTGTCCTCCGTGTTCTCCGTGGTTCAGAATTAGTCTGGAGTTGAGAGAATGAAATTTCGCGCAGCAGTGCTCAACAAGGTCAACGAGCCGATGACCATCGATACGCTCGAGATGGCGGCACCGGGGCCGACCGACGTGCTGGTAAAAATCGCCGCGAGCGGCCTGTGCCACACGGATCTCGAAGTCATCCAGGGTTCACTGGCCTATCCCCTGCCAATCGTACTGGGTCACGAGGGCGCGGGGATCGTGGTTGCAGTGGGAAGTGCGGTAACGCAGGTCATGGTCGGAGACCATGTGATCTGTTCCTGGAATCCGCACTGCGGCCACTGTTTTTATTGTGAGCGCGACCTGCCTATCCTGTGCGAGCCGTTCTCGCGCAACCAGCCCAAAGGCTTCCTCCTCGACGGGCACTCGCGCATGAAGCGCGGCGGGGAGCCGGTGCACCACTATTCGGTGACGTCGACCCACGCGCAATACACGATGGTGCCTGAATCCGGTGCGATTCCGATCCCGCACGAGATGCCCTTCGACCGCGCCTGCATCATCGGTTGCGGGGTAATGACCGGTGTCGGGGCCGCGGTGCGCAAGGCGAAGGTCGAGGCCGGCGCGAGCGTGGTGGTGATCGGCTGCGGTGCCGTGGGCCTGAACGTACTGCAGGGCGCAAAGCTGGCCGACGCCGCGCGCATCATCGCGGTGGACAAGGGCGCGGCCAAGCTCGATCGCGCGCGGTTGTTCGGCGCCACCGACACGATCGACGGCTCCAGCGGCGATGCGCTCGAGCAGATCAAGGCCCTGACCGGAGGTCGGGGCGCGGATTACGTGTTTGAAGCTGCAGGCAACAAGGCCACATTTCGGCTATCCGTCGAAGCTGTTCGACCTGGCGGCCAGGTCGTCTGGCTGGGCAAGATCAACGTCAACGAGGATGTGAGCTTTCGCTGGGGTTCGCTGATGGGCGAAAAGAAAATCGTGCGCTCCAGCTACGGGGAAGCGCGGCCCAGTCGCGATTTTCCATGGCTCGCCAATGAATATCTCGCGGGCCGGCTCAAGCTGGACGAACTGATCACGAACCGCATCCGGCTCGAGGACATCAACGAAGGCTTCGCGTCGCTGGCCCGTGGCGAGGGCATACGCACGGTGATCATGTTTGACTAAGGCCTGATGCCTGCATCTCGACGCAAAGGCGCAAAGAACGCAAAGAGCGCAAAGGAAGGGCGAAACGAAGAAATGAAAAAGGAATCGCAATTGACGCCGACGTCGCATTCGATGTGCGTTCGCCGCGTTTTCCTCCCTTTCTGTTTCTTTGCGACCTTTGCGTCCTTTGCGCCATTGCGTCGAGATGTTTGCTTGAATGTTTAATCACCCTCCTCTGGCGCCAGACCACGTCGACGCGGAGCACCGCATCGCGGAACTGGGCGACCTCGAGCTGGAATCCGGCGAAGTCATTCGCGATTATCGCCAGTCGTACGCGGTGCACGGTGAACTGAATCGCGAAAAAACCAATGCGATCCTGGTCTGCATCTCGCTGACCGGCAATCACCATCGCCTGGATTTCCTGATCGGGCCGGGCAAGGCGCTCGACCCGGCAAAGCATTTCATCATCGCTGCGGACCCGATTGCCAACGGCTTGTCGACTTCACCGTCGAACAGCGAACACCAGCCTGGCATGCGCTTTCCGCGCTTTACGATCCGCGACATGGTGGAGAGCCAGTACCGCCTGCTGACCCGCAGCTTCGGCATTTCGCAATTGCGCGCCGTGATCGGCGCCTCGATGGGCGGCATGCAGGCGTTGCAATGGGCCGTGAGCCATCCGCGTTATGCGCGCGCGTGCGTTGCCATGACCCCGATGGCGAGGACCTCGCCATGGGCCGTGCTGGTCACGGAGACCGCGCGGTCCTGCCTGATGGCCGACCCGGCGTGGACGGGCGACGGTTTCGCGACCGAGCCCTTGCGTGGCTGGCGTGCCTACACCGGGCTGATGTCGGCGCTGCTAAGCCGTACCCCGGCGGCGCTTGCAGAGTTCCTGCCCGATTGCGCCGAAGCGCACCTGTGGTTCGAGAAGATGCTGGCGCAGAATCGCGCAACCGGATTCGATGCCCACGATTATTTATACCAATCGTGGGCCTACGAAGCACACGACGTCGGCGCGACCAGCGGCTTCAACGGTGACACCGCCGCAGCACTGGCTTCGATCGACGCGAAGACGCTGGTGCTTGCGCCGCCGCTTGACCTCTTCAATCCCGCTGACGCCGCACGCTTCGCCGCCGCGCAGATTCCCGGCGCGCGATTCGTGGAAATCCCGTCCGTGCAGGGACATCAGGCTGCGACCAGCACGAAGGCCGCGGATGCCGCTTTCCTGAATAGGGTGATTGGCGAGTTCGTTGGAAAGGCGTGAGGCGTGAGGGGATAGGGGTAAGGGGTGAGGGGTAGCTGTCATTCCCGCGAAGGCGGGAATCCAGACATTGCCTTCCTCAATACTTGGCGTGCAGACAGCCGACCATTAGACTTCCCCCTCACTCCTGACCCCTCACCCCTCACTGTTCCGAAGGAACCCAGATGATCATCGACCATCGCACCTACAACATCAAAATTGGCAAGCTCGGCGAGTTCCTGAAACTCTACGAAAACGAGTGCCTGCCCTTGCAGCTCAAGCATCTCGGCCATTGTGTCGGCTGGTATGTATCGAACGAGATCGGGCCGCTGTCGCAAGTGGTGCACATGTGGGCTTACGAAAACTTCGCCGACCGTGATGCGCGTCGGGCAAAAATGGCAGCCGAGCCCGGTTTCGCGAAATACCTCGAGCAGGCGGGGCCGTTGCTCTTGACCATGGAAAACAAGATTCTGAAACCGGCGCCCTTTTTCAAAGTACCGGAACTCAAGGGTCGCGGCTGAGAAGCGGCTGATAGCGAGTCGATCTATGGCGGGCATCGACATCAGGGCCTTCGCATCCACTGCCGACGCGCAGTGGGCGGCGCATGCCATGGCGGAATCCGAACCGTGGATCACGCTGGGCGCGGGTTACGAACGCAGCCTTGCCTTGTTAGGCAACGAATCCCGTGAGCGCTATCTCGCGCAGGTGGCTGGCGAATCCGCGGGATTTCTCGTCGTCAGCATGCAAGGGGCGTTCGTCGGCTATGTGCAGCTGCTCGGTGTCGCCGCGAAATTCCGCGGGCAGGGCGTCGGCCGCGCACTGATCGATTTCGCGGAGAAGCGCATATTCCGCGAAACGCCGAACGTGTTTATCTGTGTGTCCGATTTCAACCGTGAGGCGCGCGCCTTCTACGCGAAGCTGGGATACGAGACGGTCGGCGAACTGAAAGATTTCATCGTTGCCGGGCACTCCGAGTTTTTGCTCCGCAAGACCATGGGTCCCATCCGTGGCGCATCCAAGGCTTAACCGCAGAGGCGCGAAGGCGCAGAGGGTACGCAGAGAAACGCAAAAGAATGAATTTGTCGGCTACTACAGGAATCATTTCAGGTGATGTCGCGAAATCGATTGCCGCCCAAAAGGACACTTCGGGATGAAGGTTACGTTTTCCTCTGCGTGGTTTTCTCTGCGCCTCCGCGCCTCTGCGGTTAATTGATGTCGAGCGAAGCGCTCCTGGAATACTGGTTCGGCACCGACGTGGACGATTCCGTCGTCGCCAGCACAAAGGCCGGCCTGTGGTGGAAAAGCGATCCCGCAGTCGACGACGATCTGCGCAAGCGCTTTGCTGACCTGGTCGAAAAAGCCGGGCGCAACGAGTTGGGCGAATGGGCGTCGACCCCGCGCGGTTTGCTTGCGCTGATCCTTTTGTCGGATCAGCTGCCGCGCAACATCCACCGCAATACCCCGCGCGCGTTTGCCTTCGATTCGATCGCCAGGGCACATTGCCGGGATGGCATTGCACTGGGCTTCGATACCCGGTTGCGACCCATCGAGCGCGTCTTCCACTATCTGCCGCTCGAACATTCGGAATCGCTCGCGGACCAAGACGACTCAGTCAGGTTGTTCTCCGATTTGGCGCACGACGCGGGTCCGGAGACAAAGGAATTGTTCGCCGGGTACCAGCGCTTCGCCGAGCGCCACCACGAGATCATCGAACGCTTAGGCCGCTTCCCGCATCGCAATCGCATCCTCGGCCGGGTATCGACGGCAGAGGAGATCGCTTTCCTGCAAACACCGGGCTCTTCGTTCTGACGGATTAACTCAACGTCTACAGGTTACTTCTCATCACGAAGAGCACGAAGGACACGAAGAAACACGAAGAAGGACAAGAACAAGCCGAGTCGTTGTAGCGGACGCATTGAGATAATAATTGCCTTCACGATTACGCCCCCCGATTCGCTTTTCTTCGTGTTTCTTCGTGTCCTTCGTGCTCTTCGTGATGAGATTTAAGCTTTACCGTATGGGCCGCAGTCGCCGATTTCACTAGAATGCCGCCATGAAGAAAATCGTCCTTGCAGCAATTGCCTGCCTGCTCGTTGCCGGATGCCAGAGCTTCGATAAAACCCTGAATTCCGCGGATCGCGCGATCGCGGTCGCGAAATCGCCGACCGCGAAGAGTATCGGCGACGTCGCCCGTGCGGACGATCGCGAGGCAGTGATCCGCGAAGGGCTGAAGCGCCGTGCTGAACTCTACGAGCGCGATCCCCAAGCCGCCATTCAGGACCTGCGTGGGCTCAAACGCGAGTACGACAATCTCGTGGGTGTGCTGACCGGCAACGTGAACAAGACGTGGGGCAAGACGGAGACGAAGCTGCCGACCCGCACCAGCTACGTCAAGTACACGCAGAACTACCGAAGCCGCACGATCGTCGATTTCGATACGGGCAAGATCGTCGTCGAAACGGTCGATGACAAAAATGCCAGGGCCAGCCTGAAGAATGCGATCGTTACTACGCTGCTCACGCCCGACGATCCGCGCGCCGTCGACCTGTTCTCCGACAAGCCGGTTACATTGAGCAGCGCGAAAGAGCCTTACCTGCTTGGCCTCGTGCAGGACCAGCGCGGCAAAGCCGTCTCGACGCCGGCGCAGGCCGAGGGATTTGCCGATTACCTGCTTGAGAAACAGGCAGCAACGCGCAAGGTCGAAGTGAAGGAGGGCGCGAAGGACGCGCTCTATGTTTCGATTGCGATGGTGGCGAATTTCCAGAACAAGCAGGCGGAGAAATATCGCGGTGCCGTCGATAAATACGCTGCGCAATACAAGGTCAGCCCCAGCCTGGTCTTTGCGGTGATCCGCACCGAAAGCAATTTCAATCCGTTCGCGGTCAGCGGCGCACCGGCCTATGGCCTCATGCAACTCGTGCCTTCGAGCGGCGGGCGCGAAGGCTATCGCGCGGCCAAGAAGCGAGACGAAGCACCGACCAAGGAATATCTGTTCGATGCCGAGAACAACATCGAGCTGGGCACCGCGTACCTGGGCGTACTGTTTTCGAAGCAGCTCGACTATGTAACGAACGCCACTTCGCGCGAATACTGCGTGATCTCGGCCTACAACACCGGCCCGTCGAACGTCCTCAAGGCATTTTCAAAAGATAAAGTCGCCGCGGTCAACGGCATCAATGGGCTGGAGCCCCCCGGCGTCTATGAAAAGCTGCGCACGAGCCTGCCTTATGAGGAAACGCGCCAGTATCTGGTCAAGGTCGTTGGCTACCGGAAACAGTTCGTAACCATCGGGCGCTAGACGCAAAAGCCGCCAAGCCGGCATCGAATGCATACCAGCCGGGGGCATCGGCTCGTCAAGTTTTCCAAATGCCCGCCGATAGCGTGGGCTGGACTTGCACCCTTCGCTGACATTGGCATATCGTGTGCTGCACTAACGCCGGAAGGATCCGACAGATCGCCTCATCGCGCACCGTCGAGCATCGCAAGGCTGCCAGCCGCGCCGGTCTGAACTATGTGACCGACGGCGTGGTCGGCATCACCCGCCGGCGCGCCGGCAAGGGCTGGACCTTTTTCCATCCGGACGGCGCGCGCATCAGCGACCCGATGGAACGCCGCCGCATTATCTCGCTGGTCATTCCGCCCGCATGGACCCAAGTCTGGATCAGCCCGGATCCGAAAGGTCATATCCAGGCCACGGCACGCGACGCGCGCGGCAGAAAACAATACCGTTATCACACCAGCTATCGCGACGCGCGCGACAGCTCCAAGTTTCGCCACATGATCGAGTTGAGCGAGGTGTTGCCGGCGATTCGCGAACGTGCGGAGCGTGACTTGCGCGCGCCCGAGTTCAGCCGCCGCCAGATCCTCGCGACGGTCGTGCAGTTGCTCGACAAGACATTGATCCGCGTCGGCAACGACGAATACGCGCGAGAGAACCAGTCCTACGGCCTGACCACGCTGCGCATGAAACACGTCGCCGTGAATGGTTCGAAAATGAGTTTCAGTTTTCGCGGGAAAAGCGGCGTGCAGCACGCGATTTCGGTGACGGACAAGCGCATTGCGCAGGTAGTGCAACGCTGCCAGGACATGCCGGGACAGGAACTCTTCCAGTACCTCGATGACGACGGCCGGCGCCAGACCGTCACGTCGGACGACGTCAACGGCTACCTGCGCGAAATTTCGGGGAAGGGCATCACGGCAAAGGATTTCCGGACATGGGGCGGCACGATGCTGGCCGGTGTGAAGCTGCGCGCCATGGGTGCGGCGCCCACCCAACGCGAAGCCAGGAGCAACATCATTCGCGCCATCGACGCCGTTGCCGAGCGACTGGGCAACACGCGATCGGTGTGTCGGAAATATTATGTGCATCCCGCCCTGCTGCACGCCTACATGCAGGGCCTCGTCCCCGAAGCGTCGGGCCTGGACAAGCCGCGAAAGAATCGCCGCGACCGGCCCACGCCCGCATTGCGCCGCGACGAAGTGGCGATCCTTCAGTTCCTGCAGGAAGTGTTGTGAACGCGGCGCTCGTGCGCCGCGCGACGTCGTTCAGCGCTTGACCGAACGGCGTTTGACGCTGGGTCCGCCGCCATACGAACGGCGGGGCAAGTTGAACTGCGGCTTTTTCTCCGGCATGCGCGCCGCGGATTTCTCAGTGGCAACGGCCGGCGCCGGCTCGTCTTCGTCCGCAGGGTCGGATTCCTCCGCCTCGGAATCTTCTGCATTCGACGCCGTGGCGCTGGATCGTTGCACGGGTTCGGAACGCGCCGGGGCGGGTTCCGCTACCGTATCCGGCAGCGCCTGCGAATCCTCGTAGCCTGCAGGTGCTCGCAGTTCGGATTGCTCCGCAACGACTGGCCTGCGCGCGGGGCGAATGGCGGACGGCGGGTGATCCGAATGCGCCCGGCGCGTGGTGAAAACCGGCGCATCCGACTGCAGGTAGTTGGCGAGGTTGGCCGGCGTGCCCGGGGGGATATCCTTGTTCCAGGGATCCAGCGGGCTACCTGGGCTGCGCTCGCCAT
>JBDTTE010000065.1:0-14854 GCA_039930785.1 Betaproteobacteria bacterium
TCCAGGTTGTTCAGGATCGCCGTGCGCGGCTGGTAGTGCACGAACTTCGAGCGCTTGTCGAAAAACGCCGTGTCATATTCGTCCGCTTCGATGACGAAAAACGAAGAATCGGTAACACGCGCGGATACGCCGAAGTTCAACGGGATGCCGCCGATCAGGAAGCCGGGCTCAAGGCCCGCATGCTCGAGCACCCACGCGAGCATCGAGGCAGTCGTGGTCTTGCCATGCGTGCCGGCCACGGCCAGCACCCATTTTCCGCGCAGGACATTTTCATAAAGCCACTGCGGCCCGGAGATGAAGGCCAGGCCGCGATTCAGTATTTCCTCCATCAGCGGGTTGCCGCGCGCCACCACGTTGCCGATGACGAACAGGTCGGGCTTGAGATTGACCTGGCCCGCGTCGAAACCCTCGATGAGTTCGATGCCCTGGGCCTGCAGCTGCGTGCTCATCGGCGGATAGACGTTGGCGTCGCAGCCGGTGACCTTGTGGCCCGCCTGCCGCGCGATCACGGCGATGCCGCCCATAAAAGTGCCGCAGATGCCTAGGATATGGATATGCATTTAAAGATAAACCCGTTTAGCCACAGAGGACACGGAGAAAACCCGCATCTGAATGACGCGCAACGTTACGCAAATCGCCCGGGAATTACAAACAGCCCCCACCATTGAAAATCGAGGGGTTGGGTGAACGGTGAGGATCTGCGCAGGGCAAACGCCCTGGAGCTTTTCGCTCTCTCCCTCACTCCTGACCCCTCACTCCTCAAGCATTTGACGAGACGCCTTTCCTCTGTGTTCTCTGTGCCTCTGTGGCAAATGTTTTTTGAAGACTTAGAGTAGTCGCGATTTGTCGCCGGACGAAAACCCGAGCAGCGACGTATCGACGCCGCGTCCTAGCGCGATGACCTTGAACAACTCGCCCATCTCGGCGGGAGAAAGCAGTTTCTGCGCTCCCGCCATCGACGCATACTGCGCGACCGCGTTGCCTTCGCCCGGCTGCTCCAGCAATCCGGTAATGCCGCAATTGATGAGGAAATGCGCCTGCGTGGTGTAGCCCAGCAGCTTCAAGCCGGCGTCGATGCCTGCACCTGCGATCGCGGTGAAATCGACATGCGCAGTCAGGTCCTGCAAGCCCGGCAGGAAAAACACATTTTCATGGGCGCGATGGCGGTAGTGGCTCATCAAGGTGCCCATCGAGCGCTGCGCGTGGAAAAACTCGCGCTGGCCGAAACCGTAGTCGATCAACAGTAACGCCCCGCGACGTAATGTGCCGGCGAGGCTGCGCACCAACGCCGGCCCTGTCAGCGAGATCTCGCTGACGTAGCCCTCGGCAACGGCGATCGATTCGGCAACCGTGCGGAGTTCGCCCGCCGGCAATGCCTGCTCGACCCAGATAAATCCGTCCTGCCAACCCACCCCACGCTCGAACAGACCGGCTTTTCGCCAGGCCACGACGTGGACCGGCAGCGCGTCGAGCACTTCGTTACCGACGATGACGCCGTTGAAGTTTTCCGGCAATGCGGCTATCCATTCCACGCGATCGCACAGCGCGGGTTGCTTCCGGCGCAAGGTGTCACGCTGCCGCTGTGCGAGTTGCGGGCTGGGCTCCAGGATCAGGTACCGTCTGGGTAACCGACCCTGTGCATGTAACTCACCCAGCACATCCGCTGCCATCACGCCCGAGCCGGCGCCAAGCTCGAGGACTTCATCGCTGTCGGTTTCCAGCAATTGCGCGATCTGGCGTGAGAGCGTGCGGCCGAACAGGGACGAGATTTCCGGGGCCGTCACGAAATCGCCGTCGACACCCAGTTTCGTCGCACCGGCGACGTAGTAGCCGAGCCCCGGCGCGTACAAGGCCAGCTCCATGAAGCGCGCGAAAGCGATCCAGCCGCCGGCGGCGCGAATTTCTTCGCGGATGACGGCGCTCAGGCGATCACTGTGCAAGCGCGCGTCGGCCGACGGTTCCGGCAAATCGGCGCCGTTTAATTGAGGTGGCAAGGCGGGGTCAGGGGTAGATGGTGGGCTACAATTCCCATTCAACAACAGCTGCGCCCGACGGCGCAACTCGATCGCATCATGACCCCGTCAGGCAGTGAACGACCGGTCGCCCTGGTCACGGGGGCGGGCAAGCGCATCGGCCGCGCCATCGCCCTGGCGCTGGCGCAGGACGGCTGGGACCTGGCGCTCCACTATCATCGTTCGGCGAGCGAAGCCGAAACGCTCTCGCACGAAATCGCGGCAACGGGCCGCCGCGCTGCGACAGTCAGCTGCAATCTGGCCGATGCCGCCCAGGTGACGCACCTGATCGCCGACTGCGAGGGCAAGCTCGGCACGGTCACCTGCCTGGTGAACAACGCGTCGCTGTTCGAGTACGACGATATCGCCAGTCTCGATCCGGCGCACTGGCAGCGCCTGATGGACGTCAACCTGCGCGCGCCGGTGCTGCTGGCCCAACAATTTGCCGCGCGGCTTCCCGCCGGCGCAACCGGTTGCATTGTCAACATGCTCGATCAGAAAGTGTTCAACCTGAATCCCGATTTCCTTTCTTACACGATTGCCAAGATCGGTCTCGAAGGCGCGACGCGCGTGCTGGCGCAGGCGCTGGCGCCGAAAGTACGCGTCTGCGGCGTGGCGCCTGGCATCACGCTCGTCAGCGGAGAGCAATCCGCCGAGGGGTTTGCACGGGCGCACACCTTGGCACCGCTCGGCCACAGCTCGAGCGTTGAAGACATAACGAACGCCGTGCGTTTTATCGTGAACGCGCCGTCCATGACCGGCACGACCCTGGTCGTCGACGGCGGCCAGCACTTGTGGCCGACGCGGCGCGATGTCCAGTTCGAATCCGGTGCCGCGCCGTGAGCACGCATCCCGGAAGTGTCCGCGGCGCGGTGGCCATGGCGAGCGGTGCCGGTGGCACCCGCCGCATTTTCCTGAAGAACTTCGAGACGCTGGTTTCCATCGGCATCCACGATTTCGAGAAACAGGCGAAACAGCGCGTGATCCTGAACGTGGACCTCTATCTCGATCCGCACGGCAAGACGGAGCGCGATCACATCGACGAAACGGTAGACTATGACCTGGTGCGCAGCGAGATTGTCAGGCTGGCCCAGGGCGGTCACTTCCACCTGCAGGAGACGTTCTGCGAAAAAATCCTCGCGCTCTGCCTGGCGAGGCCTGGCGTGCTGGCCGCTCGCGTTGCCAGCGAGAAGCCCGATGTATATCCCGACTGTGAATCCGTCGGTTTCGAAATCTTTCGTACCCGCTAGATGACGACTGCGCAAAAACAGCTCTACGAAGGCAACAAGCTCGCCAAGCGGCTGCGCCGCCAGGTGGGCGAAGCCATTGCCGACTTCGAGATGATCCGCGAAGGCGACAAAGTCATGGTCTGCCTATCCGGCGGCAAGGACAGCTACGCGTTGCTCGACGTCCTGCTATCGCTGAAGAATCACGCGCCGATCGACTTCGAAATCGTCGCCGTGAATCTCGACCAGAAGCATCCCGGCTATCCGGAGCATGTGCTCCCGGACTATCTAAATTCGATCGGCGTGCCGTTTCGCATCATTGAGCAGGATACCTACAGCGTCGTGAAGCGGGTCATTCCGGAAGGCAAGACCATGTGTTCGCTTTGCTCGCGGCTGCGCCGCGGCGCCCTGTACAGGGTGGCGGGTGAGCTTGGTGCGACAAAAATCGCTCTCGGCCATCACCGCGACGACATACTCGAAACGTTTTTCCTGAACCTGTTCTACGGCGGCCGGCTGAAAGCGATGCCGCCGAAACTGGTCAGCGACGACGGCCAGCACATCGTGATCCGGCCGCTGGCCTACTGCAAGGAAGCAGACCTCGAGGAATTCGCCAAAATGCGCGAGTTTCCGATCATTCCGTGCAACCTGTGCGGATCCCAGGACAACCTGCAGCGCCAGGTCGTGAAAGGCATGCTGCAGGATTGGGAGAAGAAATTCCCGGGCCGGCTGGAAACGATGTTCGCCAGCCTGCAACGCGCTTCGCCGTCGCACCTGCTCGACCCGAAACTCTTCGATTTCGCCGGGCTCAAAACGCAGCCCGACGCTTTCAAGGACGGCGATCTCGCCATCGACGAAGAGGATTTCTCGGCGAGACTGATCCAGTTTCCGAATCTCAAATCGGCGAATTAAAGCGGGTGAGCGTTTAAGCTTAAGTAAGCACCTCCTCGCGCTGTATTCGAATACTGACGCGGTGCTTCTGAAATTCCTCACGCGGTTCTAATCCAGATTACGGGCGGTGGGCAAAGGCAGGCGTAGGGTTTCCATTGCCTGTTTTGTGGGCAAATTCGGCTTGGCCCGTGCCGGCTCGTCTTGTAAACTGCGCCTCTTTCTGCGACCCCAGTCACCCCTTTCCGAACCTTCCGCGGGGAACAACCATGTCGACTCAGGATTACGCTCCAGACCGCAAGATCAATTCCTTCTACCCGCCGCAGCGCCACCTCATGGGGCCCGGTCCGTCGGAAATCCATCCGCGCGTGTTTTCCGCGATGGGTAAACCGACCATCGGTTACCTCGATCCGGTGTTCGTCGAGATGATGGAAGAGCTCAAGGAATTGCTGCGTTATGCATTCCAGACCCACAACGCATTGACGTTCCCGGTTTCCGGCCCGGGTTCCGTGGGCATGGAGATGTGCTTCGTCAACATGGTCAGCCCCGGGGACAAGGTCATCGTCTGCCGCAATGGCGTTTTCGGCGGGCGCATGATCGAAAACGTGCAACGGTGCGGCGGCGTCGCCGTCGTGGTGGAGGACCGCTGGGGAACCCCGGTCAGCCTGCAAAAAGTCGAGGATGCGTTCAAGGCGAATCCCGACGCCAAAGTGCTGGCGTTCGTTCACGCCGAGACCTCAACCGGTGTCGCGTCGGATGCGAAGGCCCTGGCCGAGATGGCGCGTAAATACGGCGCACTGACGATCATGGACGCGGTGACGTCCCTGGGTGGAACGCCGGTCCTGGTCGACGAATGGGGCATCGACGCGGCTTACTCGGCCAGCCAGAAATGCCTTTCGTGCACCCCCGGCCTGTCGCCGATCACGTTCAGCGAGCGGGTGGTGGAACGCGTCAAGCAACGCGGCGACAAGGTGCACAGCTGGTTCATGGACATGAATCTGCTGCTCGGCTATTGGGGTGCAACGAACCGCACTTATCACCATACCGCGCCGACAAATTCGCTGTATGCGCTGCACGAATCGCTGCTCATGTTGCGCGAAGAAACCCTGGAAAACGCGTGGGCTCGCCATCAGCGCAACCATCTAGCGCTCAAGGCCGGGCTCGAGACGCTGGGCCTGAAGTACCTGGTGGAAGAACCCTATCGCCTCCCGCAGATGAATGCGGTGTCGGTCGCGCAAGGGATCGACGAAAAAGAAGTGCGCCGCCGCCTGTTGCTGGACTACAACCTGGAAATCGGCGCCGGCCTCGGCGACCTCGCCGGAAAGATCTGGCGCTTCGGCCTCATGGGCTATTCCTGCAAAATGGAAAACGTCATGTTGAGCCTGTGCGCGCTGGAAACGGTGTTCACGGACATGGGTGCCAAGGTCAAGTTCGGCCAAGCCGAAGCGGCCGCTTACCACGCCTACGCGGCACACCCGTCGCGGTTGCAGCCGGTGCGCGCGGTCGCCTGACGCGTTTAGGGTAGTCAAATAAAAAGCCGGCTTCGCGCCGGCTTTTTATTTGCCCGAAGGATATTGCGACGCTCAGTTCGCGGCGCTTTTGATGACGCGGGTGGCGCCGAGATAACGTTCATCGCCCACCTCGCCCAGCGTCTCTTTTTCCGGCCGTGAGCGCAGGGTTGCATCCAGCATCTTGAGGCGCTGGATCGGTTCCGGATGATCGGCGACTTTGGCCGGCGTTGCGTCGCGTCGCGGGCGCTGCCAGGCTTCGAAGCGCTGTAGCGCCGATACCAGCCCCCAACATTCGTAGCCCGCGCGCCACGCCAGGACCGCCCCATCGTTGTCCGCCTGCATTTCTTCGCTGCGCGTCAGGTTCGCGCGCATCGGGCCGGAATTCATGAAAGCCGCCTGCTGCGCCATGAGGCGATCCATGCGATCGAACTCTCCCAGCATCTTCGGATTGAATTTGCGGATCGACGCCTTGGCGCGCGAGGACGACGCCTGCATGTCCCGGTTCATGTAGATCCAGCGCAGGTGATGCTTGCGCACCACATGCGATATCTCGTGGCCGAGTACGCCGGCCAGTTCCGACTCGCTTTCGAGCAATCCAAGCATGCCGCGCGTCACGAAGACGTATCCCCCGGGCACAGCGAAGGCGTTCACCGAATCGGAATCGATCACCCCGAACTGCCAGGGCAGCCCTGGCCGTTCGGATTGCTGCGCGACCCACATGCCGACGCGATTTACATATTGCGCCAGGGCGGGATCCTCGACGAGCTTCTGGTCGCCAAGCAGCGAAGCCGCCATCTCGAGCCCGAGCGCGGCTTCCTCGCGGTCGCCCAGGTTGAATTCCGACTGCACGCCGGACGGATTGGCGCGCATCATTTTCTTGTGCTCCTCGAGCGCCTGCATCGTGTCGGGATCGCTGCGCATTTCGCGCAGGGATTCCTCGCGCTGGCGTTTCGCCTCCTGCATCTGCTCACGCCGCTGGCGGGCCAGGTCCGGATTCGCGGACGCTTCGTTCTCTGCCGTGGTTGCGCGCTCACGCGGCTGGTTTGCCGTTTCCATTTTTTCCTGCATCTCACGCATCTGCGTTTCCAGCTCATCGGTGCGCATTTGCATCTGCTGCTGCATCATTTCCTGCTGCGCGCGCATTTGTTCGGACGAAGGTCCGCGCGAGACCCCGCAGCCGGCGACCAGGACGAACACCAGCGCAACCGCGACGCTGAGGCGCTTATTCATCGAAGAAATCGTCCGGCAGGTCGAGCGTGATGTAATCCCCGCCCTCGAAATAATCCCGCTTGCGCGCTTTGAGGCCGGCGGAACGCGCAAAGACGGCGGCGTCCTTAGCGGAAATGCCCGGGTGCTTGAGCCTGTCCATTGCGACGGGGGCGCTCGATCCGGAGAACAGGTCCTCTTCGGAGAAGCCGCGGATTCCGCTGTGGCTGGAAGACTTCGCGCGCGGGGCAGGTTTTGCCGTTTGCAGAGGTGCATCCAGCCGCAGGTCTATGGTCCTGACCCAGCCGCTCGCATTGCCGGTGCGAATGCGTGTCCAGCTGCCTTTGCGAACGAGGATTTCCGCCGATTGTTTGCTGGAGAGCTTCGCAACGACCTTCGCCCCGGCGACCGGACCATCGAGGAGGTCAGCGGCTTTCGGCAGATAGCCGGACTCGCCGCCCGCGACAACATTCGCGCAAACGCCGATCAGGAACGGCAAGAGAATCCAGCCTCGCATGCTGGACGCAAACGGCTAAGGCGTCGCGACCTTGAGCTTTCTGGTGTACTGCAGGAAACGATCGGCGTTCTGCGGCGCCTGGATGCCGTCCAATGTGCCCAATCCTGGGGCGAGGGCGTCGAGGCGCGCCTGCGGAAGCGGATGGGTCTTGAAGAGCAGCTTGAGATACCCGTCCTTTGGATCGGCGGTCGCGAGTGTCGTCAGCACCGCCGGCAGGCCGTAGGGATCGTATCCAGCCCGCGTGGCGAATACCACGCCCATGCGATCGGCTTCGAATTCGTCGGATTTATCGAGACCGCGCGCGTACAACTCCTTGGTGGGTGCGGACAGCATTCTCACCATGTTTTCCTGTTTCTTGTCGCTGCTAGCGGCCGCGCCTTCCGATAACAGGTTGGCGAAGGCCGACTTGCGCAGTGCTATCAAGTGATGCTTCTGGTTGACGTGGGCGATCTCATGGCCCAGCACGCCAGCGAGTTCCGCCTCGTTACGAAGCTGCTTGACCATGCCTTTCGTGACGATGATGAATCCGCCCGGCGCGGCGAACGCATTGATGTAGTCCGAATCGTTGACGCCGAAGTGCCAGGGCAGGTTCGGGCGATCCGATTGCTGCGCGACCCACAGGCCGACTTCGTTGACGTATCGCTGCAATTCCGGATCGTTGTAGAGCGGCCGAGCCCCCAGCAGCGTCTCGGCCATGCCCTGGCCGATCTTGATCTCCTCGGGCTCCTTGACTTCGCGCAGGTTGCCGACGCTTTTGACGACGTTGTTGACATCGACTTTCTGCAACCGTATGCCGATACCCGACGAGCATCCAGCCAGTACCAGAACGATCATTGTCGCCGCCCCAAGGAACCTGATTAGCGTTCTCGACAGGTTCATTTCTTCACCTTGAGCGGTTTGCCCTTCTCATCGAAGTAGGCGACCTGCTTCACCCACAACTTGCCGCTTTCGGCCAAAGCGTTAGCCTGTTCCTTCGTAGAGGAGAAGCTGATCATCTTCTCGACTTCGGCCGGATTCGGATTGGCTTTGGCCAGATCCTCCTCGGAGAAGCCGCGCACGCCGGTGGTGACCGTGGCATTGGTGGACGGTGCGGGACGGCTGCCAAAGCTCAGTGCCGACAGCATGTTGCCGCTGGTTTGCTGCTTTTTGTCCGGGCTACCGAGTGCGACCGAGAGCAGCCGTATCCAGCCCTGCTTGCCGTCCGCGGACTTGACCTGCATCCAGCCGCCCTGTCGCAGCAGGATCTCGACCACGGTTTTCTCGGGCAAGGTGGCCACGGTCGTCGCGTCCAGGAATGGCTTGTCCCGGACTTCCGTGGATTTGAGCGTGTAGCCGGTTTCCGCCGCGTATGCCAGGGGAATCAGCAGCGTCCAGGCGATGGCCAGCCGGGAAAGTGTTCTGGTCGGGACCGCTTTCATGCGGACTTCCTTTTTCTGGGTTCGAACAACTGGACCTCTTGTGCCCTGCCCTTCATTTTATAAAGTCCCCGGGGAATAAAGTCAAAGGCATCCGGACACATTCGCATGGTGTCTTCGGAGACCAGGATGCGGGCGACGCCTTTGGTCAAACCTTCTATCCGGCTGGCAACATTTACCGTATCCCCTATCGCGGTGTATTCACGCCGCTGATCCGAACCGATCAGGCCGACGACAGCCGGTCCGGAATGGATGCCTATGCCGACGTCAAAATCAGCATTCGGGTCAGCCAGCTCCTTGCGGAACGCATCCAGCGTTTCAGCCATTTCCAGCGCACATTGAATGGCGTGCTCGGCGCCCTTGGGATCGTCGAGCGGGGCGCCCCAGATCGCCATGATGCAATCGCCGATGAACTTGTCGAGCGCGCCGTCATTGCGGAACACGACGGCGACCTGCCGCGTGAAATAGCTGTTCAGCAGTTCAACGATCTGCTGGGGGGTGCGCGATTCCGACAACGTGGTGAATCCGCGGATGTCTGAAAACAGCATCGTCACCTGGCGGCTTTCGCCTTCGCGCGACAGGCCGCCATGCGCCATCAGTTCCTTGACGACGTGCGGATTGACGAAGCGCGAGAACTCGCGCACCGCCTGCTCGCGTTCGCGCCGCTCGCGCAGGTACTCCTGCAAGGCGCCGATAAAATAGAACGCCCACGCGAACAGCAGGGGCCGCAGCATCGGAATCACAAAAAACTCACCGACTGCAGCGTATTGCGCGAATAGCAACAACGCGGACACGGCGAGCAGCACCGCGCCGACTTTCAGGGTATGCAACCGGGAACGGAATCCAGCGTAGAGCGCTGCCAGCAGCGCCAGGGTCAACAGCGCGAACCATCCGGGCGGAACCTCCCGGAGGTAATTCCGGTTCTTCAGGTTATCGAGTGTCGTTGCAACAATGTCCACGCCGTCGTACAGCGAGTTGACCGGCGTCGGCCGGATATCATGCAATCCGGTGGCGGTTACCCCGATGACGACGATCTTGTCCTTGAACTCGTGCGGATCGCGTTTGCGCTTCTGGCTGTTGAATTCGACCCAGAGGTCCGCGAAAGACACATGCGCCCGCGCGGCCTTGCCGCCCGGCCAACTCAGCAGAATCGACCCTGCGTCGGGCACCGGCATACCCAGGGCCGTGACCACCCGCGTCGGCAACGAAGGGATCTTCCAGCCGTGCGCATCCTGATAGACGAAATATCTGCGCCCCACGCCGTCGCTGTCGGCAAGAAAATCGATGGTCCCGAGTCGCCAATTCACCCGATCCAGGGCTTTCGGCAGGGCGATATTGACGGTGGCGGCGGGATCGGCCGAGGGACTTGCAGCAACGGCGCCGATCGCATCCTTGATTTCCGCGATGGGTACGCCATGCGGATCGCCCGCGGGATCCTGGCGCACGGTCGGGAAAAAAACATTGTCGTACCGGTTTACCGCCTTGTTGAATTCTTCATCGGCATCGAGCCGAAACTTGTCCGGCTCGAAAAACATGATGTCGAAAACAATCGCGCGCGGTTTCTGCGCCTCGATGCCCGCGACAATTTCGCCGTGCAGGGAACGCGGCCAGGGCCAGCGCCCTGCATCTTCGGTCAATCGCTGGAGGCTGCTTTCATCCGCGGCGACGACGACGATGTCGGGATCCGGCTGGACCTTGCCGGCCTGCGCCGCAATAAAAAAATCGGAGAACCAGGCTTCCGCCGGCCGCAACCAGCCGAGCCAGACAAATTCTGCCGCGGCCGCGATCATGAAGACGGCGAGCAGGACGGTCAGCGGCTTAACAGGAGTGCGGGTCACACGAAAGAGTCTAAAGAAACGCCGCAAAAACGCAAAAGCGGTTTATGCCGCCGGGTTGGGTCGCGACTGGATCACAGGCCCAGCCGTTGCCAGATGGTGCTGGCCAACCCCGCCTGGTTGAGCGTGTAGAAGTGCAGGCCGGGCGCACCGGCTTCCAGCAGCTTTCCACACATCGCGGTGACGACGTCGAGCCCAAACGAGCGAATGGACGCGGTGTCGTCGCGGAAGCCTTCCATTTTTACGCGCATCCAGCGCGGAATCTCCGCGCCGCAGGCATCGGAAAAGCGCGCGAGCTGCGAAAAATTGCCGATCGGCATGATGCCGGGAACGATCGGAATATCGATGCCGGCCGCCGAACACTCGTCGACAAACCGGAAATACGCTTCCGCGTTGTAGAAATACTGCGTAATCGCCGAGTTCGCCCCGGCGTCGACCTTGCGCTTGAAGTTCTTCAGCTCATCCCCGGGATTACGCGTTTGCGGATGGTATTCCGGGTAGCACGCCACCTCGATGTGGAACCAGTCGCCGGTTGTCGCCCGAATGAACTCCACCAGTTCGTTCGCATAGCGCAGCTCGCCGCTGGAGGCGAGCCCCGAGGGCATGTCACCGCGCAATGCGACGACATGGCGGATGCCCGCCTCGCGATAGCGAGACAGTGTCGAAGCAATCTCCGCCTTGCTCGATGCCACGCAGGAAAGGTGCGGCGCGGCGTTGTGGCCCGCCCCGCGAATCTCCACCACCGTGTCGAGCGTGCCCTGCTGCGTCGAGCCGCCGGCGCCGAATGTCACCGAGAAAAAACGCGGCTTGAGCTGCGCGAGCTGTTGCCAGGTCGCGCGCAATTTTGATTTCCCCTCCGGCGTCTTCGGCGGAAAAAACTCGAAGGAATAGTTTCTGGAAGGACGGGACGTATCGGGCGAGGCAGTCAAAGGTCTTTCACCATTCGTCCGAAAATGCCAGTTTCGCCGTGCATGATCTCGCCCCTTTCCCCGCGTGCTCCTGCCGCTCGCTCAATACCGGTAGTGGTCGGCTTTATAAGGACCTTGCATGGACACACCGATGTAAGTCGCCTGCGCGTCGGTCAGCTGGGTCAGCTGCGCATTCAATTTCTTCAGCTGCAGGCGCGCGACCTTCTCGTCCAGGTGCTTGGGCAAGGTATAGACGCCGACCGGATACTTCGCGGTGTTTCCGAACAGTTCGATCTGCGCGATGGTCTGGTTGGCGAACGACGAAGACATGACGTAACTCGGATGGCCCGTGCCGCAGCCGAGATTCACCAGGCGTCCCTTGGCGAGCATGATGATGCGCTTGCCATCGGGGAAAATGACGTGGTCGACCTGCGGCTTGATCTCGTCCCATTCGCAAGCGGCCAGCGAAGCAATGTCGATTTCGTTGTCGAAGTGGCCGATGTTGCAGACGATGGCCTGGTCTTTCATTTTCTTCATGTGATCGAAGGTGATCACGTGATAGTTGCCGGTGGCGGTGACGAAGATGTCGCCCTTGTCGGCGGCATAGTCCATGGTCACGACGCGGTAGCCTTCCATCGCCGCCTGCAGGGCGCAGATCGGATCGATTTCGGTGACCCACACCTGCGCGGACAGCGCGCGCAGCGCCTGCGCGGAGCCTTTACCGACATCGCCGTAGCCAGCGACCACCGCGACCTTGCCCGCCACCATGACGTCGGTCGCGCGCTTGATGCCGTCGACCAGCGATTCACGGCAACCGTAAAGATTGTCGAACTTGGATTTCGTGACGGAGTCGTTGACGTTGATCGCCGGGAAGGCGAGCTTGCCGTCCTTGTGCATCTGATACAGGCGATGCACGCCGGTGGTGGTTTCTTCCGTCACGCCTTTGATCTTTGCCAGGCGCGTGGAATACCACTTCGGATCGCGCTTGAGCGTGGCCTTGATCGCCGCGAAGAGCTCGATCTCTTCTTCGCTGCCGGGCTTGCCGAGCAATGTCGCGTCGGTCTCGGCGCGCGCGCCCAGGTGCAGCAGCAGCGTGGCATCGCCGCCGTCGTCCAGGATCATGTTCGAATGTCCGCCGTCCGGCCATTCGAAAATGCGATGCGTGTAGTCCCAGTATTCTTTCAGCGTTTCGCCCTTGACCGCGAACACCGGCGTGCCGGTTGCCGCTATCGCCGCGGCGGCATGGTCCTGGGTCGAATAGATGTTGCACGATGCCCAGCGCACTTGTGCACCCAGCGCCTGCAACGTCTCGATCAGCACGGCGGTCTGGATGGTCATGTGCAGCGAACCGGTGATGCGTGCGCCGCGTAGCGGTTGCGTGGCTGCATACTCTTCACGAATCGCCATCAGCCCCGGCATTTCGGTTTCGGCGATACGGATTTCCTTGCGACCCCAGTCGGCAAGGGTCATGTCGGCGATATGAAAATCGCCGGATTTCTTGGTGTGCGGAACTGCGGACATCGACATCTCCTTTAAAACGGAGCGCCGAAATGGAAACGACGCTCACAACCGGTTTAATGATTGTGAGCGCCGTTGGATCGTTTGCTGAGCCTGGCCTGTCCGAAACAGGTCGCAGCGCCCCTCAGCGAGCCGCGATTATAGGATAAATCGCGGGACCTTAAAAATTATGCAGCGGCTTTTTTGATGCCCGCTTCCGACTTGAGCAATTCCACTTTGTCCAGGTTTTCCCACGAGAACTCCGGTTCGTCGCGGCCGAAGTGGCCGTACGCGGCAGTTTTTTCATAGATCGGGCGCAGCAAGTTGAGCATCTGCAGGATGCCCTTGGGACGCAGGTCGAAATGCTGCTGCACGAGCTGGGCAATTTTTTCGTCAGCAATTTTCCCCGTTCCAAACGTCGTCACCATGACGCTGGTGGGTTTCGCCACGCCGATCGCATACGACACCTGGAGCTGGCACTTGGTCGCCAGTCCCGCGGCGACGATGTTCTTCGCGACATAACGCGCGGCATAAGCGGCCGAGCGGTCAACCTTCGAAGGATCCTTGCCGGAAAAAGCGCCGCCGCCGTGCGGGGCCGCGCCACCATATGTATCGACAATGATCTTGCGTCCGGTCAAACCGCAATCGCCTTGCGGACCGCCGACCACAAAGCGGCCGGTCGGATTGACGAGGAATTTGACCTCGCCCTTGATGAGGTTCTTCGGCAACACGGGCTTGATGATTTCCTCGATCACGGCTTCCCGGATTTTCTCGAGCGAGATGTCCGGCGAATGCTGCGTGGAAAGCACAACGGTGTCGACGGAATCGGGCCGGCCGTTGACGTAGCGGATCGTGACTTGCGACTTGGCATCCGGCCGCAGCCAGGGAAGCCTGCCGTCGCGACGCAATTCGGACTGGCGCTCGACCAGGCGATGCGAAAGGTAAATCGGCAGCGGCATCAGCACGGACGTCTCATCGCAGGCGTAGCCGAACATCAGGCCCTGGTCGCCGGCGCCCTGGTTCAGCGGATCGTCCTGCGCCTTGTCGACGCCTTGCGCGATGTCGGGCGACTGCTTGTCGTACGCGACCAGCACGGCGCAACCGCGGTAATCGATGCCGTAATCGGTATTGTCGTAGCCGATGCGCTTGATGGTTTCGCGCGCGACCTGCTGGAAATCGACCACCGCATTGGTGGTGATTTCACCGGCCATGACCACGAGGCCGGTGTTCACCAGGGTTTCCGCCGCTACTCGTGCGTATTTGTCCTGGGTTAAGATGGCGTCCAGAACTGCGTCGGAAATCTGGTCGGCTACTTTATCGGGGTGGCCTTCGGAAACGGATTCGGAAGTGAAAAAGAAATCGTTCATTCTCAGTATTCGATTGACTCTCGGGTCGATCAGGATAGCAAAATCCAATTAAAAGAACAAAACGGAAAATCTAACCAGTTCATGCTCATAGGGTTGTTGCGGCAGCTGTCAAAATTGCCGCTCTCCTGGATTCAGGCCACCGGCGCCCTCATTGGCTGGATCGTCTACTTCTTCTCCCCGGCGTACGCCGCGCGATTGCGCGAGAACCTCCTGCAGAGCGGATTGTGCCGGGATGAGCAGGATTTCCGGCGCATCCTGCATCGGAACATCGCAGAAGCCGGTAAGGCGGGCAGCGAACTGGTCGCGGTCTGGTTCCGGCCTGTCGCGGCTTCGCTGCGCCTGGTGGTCCGCTCAAGTCCTGTCGACGTGGCCGAAGAGGCCGAGCGCCGCGAACGCGGCATCATTTACCTGAGCCCGCATCTGGGCTGCTTCGAACTGGCCGCCTTGTGGCTGGCCCAGCGACGTCCCATGACAG
>JBDTTE010000066.1:0-14838 GCA_039930785.1 Betaproteobacteria bacterium
GGCGGCAGAGCACGCGTGTTGATTGCTCGGGACTCCACACCCCGACTCTCCCTCGGCGTCTTTCTGAAAGCGGAAATCGATGCCGCAGCCGCCCCTGTCAATCACGTTCAAGAAATTTGTTTCCTCGGAACAGGCGAGCGGAATAGTACTGCTGCTTTGCACTCTGGCATCGGTGACGATTGCCAATACCCCAGTCGGACCGCAGTACCTGTCCTTCTGGGAGACCAACGTTTTTGGGTTGAGCCTGACGCATGCAATCAACGATGCGCTGATGGCTGTATTTTTTCTCCTGATCGGGCTGGAACTGGAGCGCGAGTTCTATGTGGGCGAACTATCAGACCTGAAAAGCGCACTCCTCCCTGTGGTCGCGGCGGTCGGAGGGATGCTCGCTCCGGCACTGATTCATTACTTGCTCAACCGCGGCGGTGCAGCGCAAGCCGGATTCGGTATCCCGATGGCCACTGATATTGCGTTTGCTCTCGTCGTTTTAACCGTCTTGGGAAATCGCATACCGCCCACACTGAAGGTCTTCGTCGTGGCGTTCGCCGTCATCGACGATTTGGGGGCCATCCTGGTCATTGCGGCCTTTTATACCGCCAGCTTGTCTATGTGGCACTTCGGCGGAGCGTTGTTGGTCTTTTTCGCCCTGGTTGTCCTGAATCGCTTTCTCCGGATCATGTCGGTCACCCCTTACCTCATCGGCGGTGCACTGATGTGGTTTCTGATGTTCAAGTCCGGCATCCACGCGACGATTGCAGGCGTGCTCCTCGCCTTCGCCATTCCCTTCACAGCGAAGGCGGAAGATGAGGCTTCGCCGTCGCATCGACTCGAGCACCTGTTGCACAAGCCGGTCGCGTTTATCGTCTTGCCCGTCTTCGCGTTGGCCAATACCGGGGTGATCATCGGGAGCGGATGGTTCCACGAATTGTTCAGCGCCAACAGCGCCGGCATCACTTTGGGGCTGGTGCTGGGAAAACCTCTCGGCGTCACGCTGTTTTGCCTGATTGCCGTGACCGTCGGTCTCTGCCGCTTGCCGTCGGATTTGCAATGGCCGCACCTGGTCGGGGCCGGGCTGCTTGGTGGCATTGGTTTTACGATGTCGATCTTTATCACCAACCTGGCCTTCGTCGGCCACCCGGAAGTGATCGACGCCTCGAAGATTGCGATCCTGTTGGCGTCCCTGCTCGCAGGGATTCTAGGCTATGCGTGGTTGCGGGTTTTCGGCAAGCCCGGCACTACGGAGTGAGCTTCCTGCCGCGATGAATTCGCATCCGGGCGCCAGGTGCAAGCTTCGTCAAGCAATCGCCACGTCGTCCGGCGTTTTCAATCGGTTGCCGGCGGTGCGGTACAGATCTGCTCGTAACGATGGCGCTGCTTCAGCAAGCCGTTGTACTCGAAAATATCCAGCGTTTTTTCATAGGCCGCACGCGTGATTTCCACATGCGGCGTCCAGCAACCGAGCTGTTGATACGTTGCGATGCACTCGGCGAGGACGTTTTCTTCGATACCGGGAAAGTACGATTTCTCGGCCTTCGCAATCTCGGCTGCAGGCGTCTCATTCAAATATAACCGGGTCTTCCTGTAGGCGCGCATGAACCTTTTCGCCATGTCAGTTTCAAGCCAGTCCGGTGTCGCCGCGAGGCTGGAAAAACCGCAGGGTCCGATCTGCTTGCCGATCTGGGCCACGATATGTCCAATGCGATCGGCCTGCAGTTGCTGCGGGAACGGACCCTGCTGCTGAACATACTGCCCGTGCCCATCACGGAAGGCCTTGTCGATTTCCGCGGCGCCACCCGGGCAGACCGGCTTTATCTTCCTGAAATCGATGCCTGCCTTGTAGCAGGCGTAGTTCAACATCGCGAGTGGCTGGCCACCCTTGAACATGACGACTTCGGCGCCTTCCAGCTTGTCCCACGTAAAGGCGGGATCCGCGTCGCGTCCGGTCAGGAAGAACCCATCCATCTCGTTCACCTGCGCGAAATGGACCGCAGCCGGCATCTTCCCTTCATTGAGTGCCGCGAACTCCACGCTCGGGGCCGATTGGACGACGTGAGCGGCGCCATCTCTCAACGCGGCAATTGCCGAGACGCCCGGCGGCGCAACCGACCAAACCGGATCCAGGCCTTCTGCCTTGAGGAACCCGCCGGACATGGTCGAAATGAGCGGCGAGTAGAACGCGGAAAATAAAGTGAACTGGATGTCTAGCTTTTCCAAGTTGCTTTGCTCCTCATCTGCATGGGGCTTAGTTCATCGAGAGCACGTTAAGCTCCCTTCATCACCCGACCAGGAAGATCTTCATGGATACCTCGTCAATGAGTGGGCGATCGAAGTGGAGGCCGACTCATGCCCGGCCCAGCCCGCGCAACGCACCCTTCGGACAGGAACATAAATCCAACCGCGTTCAGAGTATCCGCGGACGCTGCACGCTCGTCAACGGAGCGCTCTGCGCGTATCGAACGGCCACTTTTGGAAAGAAACAGTTGGCACGCAGCTTCCCGGAACCGACTGGTTGTATGATATTCAATACCAGGGCGGTCCTCTCTTGCACAGACTCCATATTCGCGGCGTTTCATCACCATTGCCGGCAACACTCTGCCTCGGAAGTGGGGGAATGAGTTCGTGTCGCTGCATTCTGGTGATCGCAGCCATGGCGGCGCTCCTGCAAGGCTGTTCGACGCTGCGCAGCGCCGTCGATCCAACGCTGATCTCCATCGACGACAGCAGGTTGCCCCGGACAGACATTGCGGCAAACATTCCCGGACTGGGCCCGTGTACCGACAACCCTGATCGCACGTTGCACCTCAATTCCGGGCATCCGGTCGCCGTGCTCGTGCATGGCTGCTACGGGTCGTCGGGACAGTTTCGCGCGTTGGCGCAGGTTCTGGCGTTTCACGGACAGCAGACGGCGTGCTTCACCTACGACGACCGGGCCGCCCTGGATGTCAGCGCGGCGGCACTGGCGGCGTCAATCGATCGGCTGCTGAAACTGATGACGACGCCGGCGCCTGCACCGCCGGTGACCATCATCGGCCATAGTCAAGGTGCGTTGGTCGCCCGACGCGCCGTGACAACCGGTAAGCCATTCGTGATCGGCGCTGGTGACACCCAACTGGGACTGGTCACGATCTCCGGACCCTTCGCCGGCATCGCCGCCGCCGACGCCTGCGGCTCGCCCATCGTCCGCGTGCTCAGTCTTGGACTCATTGCGCCGATGTGCAGACTCGGTACGGGCGACAAGTGGGCGGACATTACCTACTCGTCGGACTTTATCCGCAATCCCGGTGCCTTGAGCAAACAGGTCGTGCGACATCTGAAGCTCGACACGGACGAGCGTGGCAGTTGTCGACGCCTGCTCGATGGCCGGTGCGTCGAGGACGACCTGACGTTCACTCTCGCCGAACAGCGCAACCCGGCGGTCGATCGTGACGCCGCCACCACCGTCGTGGAAGTGAAGGCGGGCCATGTCGAGATCGTCGGCGACCATCGTGTGGCGCCGGTGAAACTGATCGCGGTTCTGCAGCAGAACGGGATCATCGGGCCGACAGAACCGCAGCGGGTCGCGGCATTCAGTCGGCTGCTGTGGGATGTGTATCGGGATCCGACGGTTGCATCGAGTACCGGGTTGTTGCCGTCTGCGGAGGCTTTTCATTGACCAGCCCTATGGCATGGTGACTGCGCTGCCGTAAAAACAGTGCCGCCCCGTATGTAGATCCCCGTGGTGGCCCAACCGGGTTTTCCGCAATCAGTGAGGTTGGCGGTATCCTTCCAAGCAGGCACCCATCGTGCTATCGGACCGGCAGTCTATCGAGAGAGAACGAGGACACCATGCGCAGCGCACTAAGCATCGTCAGCGGCACCGCACTCGCCTTCGGACTTCCACTCATGGCATTGGCCACGGGCACGACAACCACCTCGGTCAGCAGTTCCCACTCCATGGGGGCGACCAACTCGAATTACATGTGGTCAATCCTGTTCATTGGTCCCACCACCATTCAGATCGGCGATTTCGGGATCTGCAAGTTGCAATCACCGCCATTCATGGGCTGCTCTTTCGTCACCGGCACCGGGACGCCCGCCGATCCGTTCACTTATTCATGCACGAGCGCGCTGACACTGACGGGCTGCTCGCTACCGGGAACTCCCGACAACCTGCTGGCAGGTCAGCGCAATGTCAACACGCATACACATTCGCTGCTTGCGGGCTCCCTGGATGTGGATGCCAGCATCACCGCATCGCAGTACGATGCGCTGACCGATGGCCTGCTCATCATCCGCTACCTGTTCGGACTGACCGGGACCTCGCTGACGACCGGCGCCTTGGGAGGCACGGCGACCAGGACCGGGCAGACGGCGATCCTGGGGTATCTGGATGGTATCCGGAGCTCGATCGATATTGATGGCAATGGGTCTTCAGACGCGCTGACCGACGGCTTGCTGCTGCTGCGGTACATGTTTGGCCTGCGTGGCAATGCGCTCATCGCCAACGCGGTTGATCCGCTCGGTACCCGCACGACCGCCGTGGATATCGAGGCCTATATCCAATCGTTAATGCCGCAATGAAACAAGTAACGACGATTCCCGCTCTTTGACTCAAGGCTCGTCGGGAGATCCACTCAGGGCGTAGCCAAGAACGCAAAAGCGGATCAAACTGCAGCACAGATCAATCGTTCATCAATCGGAGGCAAAATTGAGTCACGCGACGATGCTGAAGGCCAGGCGGCAACATCAAAAAACCAGGAAGCTCATCGAGAAGGCTGCGAAGGAAGCAAAGAGGCTGTTGAATCAGAGTTTGAAGGGACCTGTCGTGAAGCCGGAAAAGGTGAAGAAGGAACGAGTGAAAAAGGAAAAAATCAAGACGGAAAAAGTCAAGAAAGTAAAGTTGACCAAGGAGGAGCTCGGCAGGCAAGACGTGAAGAAGGTCAGTCCTGGCGTGGGGAAGAAAAAAGGCACGTCCTAGCTAGCCAAAAATGGAGTAATTCTCAAGTACATTTGACCCAGACCCCTCTCGCCCCGGGCTTACGAATCATTCCACCCCGCGCTTCGCACCGACTTTCGCGGTCCCCGGGGCAAGGTTGACGAGGGTTTTGGCGCAAGCCTCAGCGGCCTCCCGCCCCTTTGTCTTGAAATGCGCGAGAAAGAAGGTGCGATGATCTTCGTGCTCATGGAAACGCTGCGGCGTGAGCACGGCAGAGATGACCGGCACTTCGGTGTCGAGTTGCACGCGCATCAGGCCGCTGATCACGGCTTCCGACACGAATTCGTGGCGGTAGATGCCACCATCGACGATCAGCACTTTGCCCCGTCTCGATGAATGCTACCTGGCCGCCATCACCATATCCGCGGCCCTCTCTCCGATCATCAGGGTGCTCGCATTGAGGTTGGCGGACGGTATCATCGGCATGATCGACGCGTCGGCGACGCGAAGCCCATGAACGCCGTGGACACGCAACGCGTCATCGACGACTGTGTTCTGCTGGGTCGCCGGGCCCATGCGGCACGTGCCCATCGGATGGTAGGCGGTGTTGCCGGTGCGCCGTGCATGGTCCAGCAGTTCCTCGTCGCTGCGTCGATCCACGCCGGGCCACAACTCCTCGACGACATAGGGCTTGAACGAATCGCTTTCCAGAACGCGGCGGCTGAACCGCATCGCCGCAAGCAATATCCGGCGGTCCTCCGCTTCGGCCAGAAAGTTGGCCTGAATCTCGGGCTGCTCAAACGGATCAGGCGACGTCGCCCGGACATGACCGGCGCTCTTCGGGCGTTGCTGCCAGCAGGCCACCGTCGCACCTGGAAAATCGTGGAGGCCGGACTGAACACCGTCGGGATAACTGGCCGGCGTGAAGGTAAGTTGAATGTCGCCCTGCTCCAGGGATTCATCGGATTTCCAGAAACAATAAACCAGGGTTGGCGTCAGGGCCAAAGCGCCACGCCGCGTGAATGCGTAGTTGATAACCTCGCGCACCAGCGGCAATCCTCGCACACGTTCGTTGATGGTCGGCATGTTCTGGATGCGAACGACAGACCGGACGGCGTAGTGGTCTCGGAAGTTGTGTCCAACACCCGGCAATTCATGCACGACAGGAATGCCGATGGACTGCAGGTGATCGCCTCGTCCGATGCCGGATAGCTGCAGAATCTGCGGGGAAGCGATGGCGCCGGCGCAGAGAATGGTTTCGCGGCCGGCCCTCATCGTTTGGCTGGGAGCATCCCGGCCACCGACCCTGAAGCGAACACCCGTGGCTTTCCCGCCCTCGAAGAGAATGCGCTCAACATGGGCATCCGTAATGACGCGTGTGTTGCCGCGCTTCATGGCGGGATAGAGAAAAGCCCGTGCCGGACTGACCCTGCGGCCCTGAAAGACGCTGCGTTGGGCGTACGCGATCCCCTCCTGGCTGCGCCCATTGTAATCGGGGTTGTTGGGAACGCCGAGAGACTCGGCGCCCCGGATGAAAGCGTCGCAGAGGGGATCTCGTTGATCGATGTCAGTGATCGTAAAGGGGCCGCCGGAGCCGTGATAGCCTTCGTCGCCCGCACCGCTCTTGTTCTCGCTTTTCTTGAAATAAGGAAGCACGTCCTCGTAGCCCCAGCCCCGATTACCCATCTGCGCCCAGCCATCGAAATCCATGCGATGGCCCCGGTTGTAGATGTGGCCGTTGATGGAACCGGAACCGCCGAGCGTCTTGCCGCGCGCCTGATTGATGGCGCGTCCATTCAGCCCGGGGCTGCCCGTCCCCTTGTACATCCAGTTGATGGAGGGATTTCGCAACGTGTAGAGAACACCTGCCGGAATGTGAATGAATGGATTTCGATCGCGCGGGCCGGCTTCCAGGACACAGACTTTGAATTTGCCATTTTCGGACAAGCGCCCGGCGACCACGCAGCCGGCCGTTCCGGCGCCGATGATGATGTAGTCGTAGGTCTCGTCGCTCATGCTGTCAATGCTAATCCAATGCAGCGTCACCGGCCGAAAGAATCCGCCCAAGCCGTGCCTAAGCCGTGCCTAGGCCGACTCTTCGGTCCTCACGGATACGCCGCGCTCTAGCAAGAAATGGATGGGTGCGCAGGGGGCAGACGCAAGGTTTCTGTTCGGTAATATTCACATTGTTTCCCGCTGCTCGGCGTAGATAATCAAGTTCAAGTCGCGGTGCGGCGCGTGTCAGTTCCGCGACACACCTCCAACGGGAGAACGACAATGGAACATGGAACATTCGATCGCTACATTGAACCGCCACCACGCCTCATCGCGGCGGCGGAGGCGCTGCCTCACCTTGGCGGCCTGAAGTTGGCCGCATATGGTGGCGCGTTGCCCGACGAAATTGAGGCGCATCCGGTGAAGACGCTCGATGACGCATTCGACGAAGCGAAAGCGCAGGAGATGTCGAAGCGAGCCTTCGGCATGCAAAAGGTGCGCGACAGGCTCGGCCGCGGCCGGGTGACGCCGATCGGCGTAAGCAGGCGCGGGGAGCTTGCCAAAGGCGAGCGCCGTACGTATCTGGTTGTCGCCTACGACTACACTGCCAACGTAGCGGTAGAGATCAGCCTCGACGAGCAGGGTGAATTGCTCGGCATCAGTGACCAGCACTATCAGCCTCCGCCAATACAAAGCGAGATCGACCGAGCCATCGAACTGGCACGCGCCCACGATCGCTTGGCGACAAAGTTAGACGGGCTCGTGGCCATGGCCATTCCGTTTTCCGGTGCAAACAACGAGTGGGTGAATCGGCGCGTCATCGAGGTTCTCTTTGGTTGTCGCACCGAACGGCTTCCCAAGTATCGTGCCTGGGTCGATCTCGGGACCGAGAGCGTGCTGCATGCGGGCGAATCGTGCGAGTGCTGCGGCCAGAGCGGGGGGGTGCAATCATGAGCGAGTCTGGATTTGTCACCTGGCCCAGTCCTGGCACTCCTTTGTGGCAGTTCGGTTACACACTGGCCGACTCTCCCGACGCCGAGGGCATTGCCATAACAAATGCCTCCTTCCGAGGTCGAAAGGTTCTGTACAAAGGCAGCCTGCCTTCCTTGCGAGTGCAGTACAACAGCACGTGCGGGCCATACAAAGACCCCTTGACCTACAACAATGCCCAGGCAATCTCCGGCTCGAATCGAGTGAAGGTATACACGGTCTGGAGTGGCGGTCTGTCAGGCATCGTGGTAGAGGCCTTCCACACCATTGGCTCCTACAAGTTGACCGAGCGCTGGACCTTCTGGGCCGATGGCCGCATCACGCCGCGACTCTACAGCGCCGGGCTCCAGTGCAATATCGATCACCGTCACCACCCCTACTGGCGGTTCGATTTCGACATCGAAGGCGCGCCGAACGACACGGTATTCGAATACAACACGACCACACCGGATCTCGGTTGGGGTCCCGGTTGGCACGTCAAACACAGCGAGATCACGCGCGTGAAAAACCCGCCAACGCTCCGTAGCTGGGCAGTGATGGACGTGGGCACGATGCGCGGTTACCACATCATCCCCGGCTCGAACGATGGCACCGCTGACGCATTCGCCCCGCGAGACCTCTTCGTAATGGCCTACCATTCGGCCGAAGACAAACATGGTCAGCAGGGCAGCGCATCCGATGACGGACTCGCGGCTTTCATCAACGGCGAAATCATCGAGAAGTCCGATGTCGTAGTCTGGTATTGCGCGCATCTCGGTCACCACGCCGAGGTGGAGCACGCAGACGAATATCATGCGTGCGGGCCGACCCTCATTCCGTTCCGGTGGAACTGATCACCTGAGCGGCCTTTAGCGCATCGCACTCGGCATCATTGATCGTGAAAAAGTGGGAATTCGGACCGGGAATTACGCTACCGTAGAAACGGCAAAGCGGTTTCGTTCCGCCTGGCTTGAACGAATTGCCGGTGCGCAAGAAGCGTCCTGCACCGCCCGCATCGACCGATGCCTGTTCGGCCGGGTCATTGGTGAGGTGCTTGCAACAAAGTTGGTGGCTGCAACAAAGACCTGGGTGCCCGCCGGGTTGACCGCCAGGCCAAGGGGAGTACGTGGTCCGGTGCCGATAGTGGCGACAAGCGCATTGGTTGACGGTTCGATGACCGATAATGCGTGCCCGCCGGCGTTGGAGCCTTGCGTCGTAACGTAGACGAACTGCCCGCCCGGATGAATGGCGACAGCGAAAGGACGGGCGGCAAGAACGATGTTGGCAACGACGTTGAGGCTTGTGAGATCGATGACCCGGACGGTCTGCGCGGAGAAGTCCGCCAGATACGCATACCTTCCGGCCGCGTCGACAGCAATGCCCTCAAGCGAAGTGCTGCCCGCGGAGAAATTGGCAACGACACTGTTACTCAGCGTATCGATGACCGAGACGGTTCCATCGTTCAGGCCCGAGGATCCGAATAGCCCCGCGATGTTGACACGCTCAGGCGGTCAACAGCGGCACCGCAGATCGAGGCTCTGGATCTCAGATTACTTGGGCAGAAACTCGTTGGTGAAGAAATCCGGCGCCTTCATCGACGTTTCCAGCGCCATGTATTTCTTCATCAGCTCAAGCGTGTCTTCCCAGTCCTTTTGCGCGAATTGGCCGGTCGGCAGTTTCGCCGTTGCCTCGGTCTTCATCAGGCCGATTCCGACCTTGAGTTGTGCCAGCGACAAGTTCGTCTCGAGATCCGGCTTCACTTTCTGGCCCGCCTTGATCGAGGCTTCCGGTTCCTTCATTGCCGCTTCGAAACTGCGTACGGTCGCCTTGACGAAGCGCCGGACCAGATCGGGCTTCTCCTTGATCAGGTCGTTGTTCGTGAAGATGGTCAATCCCACCGTATTGGTGCCGTATTTGGAGTAGGCGAAATCGATGATCGGTACGCCTTCCTTGGGCAGGGTGAGCGACTGGTTGTCGAGACCCGCCATCACGCCCTCGGCGCGCTTTTCCGCGATGGCGACCATTTTCCCCGCACCTTCCACGCGCAGGATCTTCACCTTGTCAATGTCCACTCCGTTCCGTGCGAAGAGCGCCGGCAGGAGTTGCAGGCCCGCTTCGCCCGGGGCGCTGGCGATCGTCTTTCCCTCGAAATCCTTCAGCGTCTTGATGCCGGAATCCGCGCGCGCGGCGAGCGAATACGGCGACGAGTTGGTGACTGCCATCACGGCTTTCACCGGCGCCCCCTTGGAAACGCCGGCGACGACGCTGCCGCCGTCGGCCAGTCCGAACATGTCCCCCTTGGCGCCGACCGTCTGCACCGCGCGCACCGAGCCCTGCCCTTCGCCGATCGTCAGGTCGATGCCTTCGTCCTTGTAATACCCGCGCTCCAGACCAAGATAGAACGGCGTGTGGAATCCGTAGAGCAGCCAGTTCAGGCGGAACGTCACCTTGTCCTGGGCCTGTGCCGCAGTCGCGGCCAGCAGGCTCGCCATCAGTCCGCAGAGAATCATTTTCCAGCGCATTGTTTCCTCCTGTGGTTTGTCGATACTCGGTTGCAGATCACGTTGCCGTCCCCATCCCGGCGTCGATGCGTTGCGACACGTGCCAGGGAATCGAGATGCGTTCGATGGCTTCGACGCACCCATAAAGCGTGAGGCCCATGACGCTCAACACCAGTATGGCGGCGAACACGCCCGGCGTGTCGAAGCGATTCGTATAGTCGACCAGCAGATAGCCGAGTCCGCGGTCGGATGAAACGAACTCGGCAACGACGGCGGCCGTCGATGCGAGCGCGGCTGCTACCTTGAAGCCGGTGAACATCGTCGGCAACGCGTGCGGCACCTGCACCTTGAAAAACGTACGCGCCGGACTCGCACCGGTGATGCGGGTCAGGTCGCGGATGTCGGGATCCATCGAGCGGAATGCCTGGACCGCGGAGACGACGACCGGGAAAAAACAAAGCAGGAAGACGATCAGTACCTTAGAGGTCAGGCCGTATCCGAACCAGATCATGAACAAGGGCGCGATCGCGATTTTCGGGATGATCTGCAGGAATACGATCTGCGGATACACGATCGATTCGACCAGTCGCGACAGCGCAAACGACAGCGCCAGCGCAACGCCGACCGCTACCGCAAACCCATAGCCGATCAGCATCGGCTGCGCGGTGTACCACGCCGCTGCGCCGATGGTTGTCCACTTGGTCCACAACGTCATGATCACCGCGGAAGGCGGCGGCAGGATGTAAAGTTTGACGCCAAACAGGCGCACCAGTAGTTCCCAACCCGCCAACAGCAGCGCAAAGCTCAGTACCGTGCGCGAACGCGCCGCAAGAGAGGCGCCCACCTTTGCACGAATGCCCGTGTTTTGTCGCTGCGTGGAGGACATCGCCCGCTTCCCCGGCTGGGACCGCCTGGATCCATTGGGGCCGATGTTGACAGGCACGGATTTGGCGGTCAATCTGCGATTCTTGTCGATCGGGTAGTCTATCACCACGTGCAGACCGTCAAATCCCCACTGAGCACCTGTCCGATGGTTAACCCGACGATGGCATTGCGCTGCAAGAATCTTGCGCCGGCAGGTTGCGCATGAGCGGCGGCATAAGCGTCCGTAGCATTCGCAAATCGTTCGGCGGCGACGCCGGCGCCATCGTTGCGCTCGACGGCATCGATCTCGACATCGAGCCGGGCGAATTCGTCGCGGTGGTCGGACCTTCAGGCTGCGGCAAATCCACGTTGCTCCGGATCATTGCCGGCCTGACACCGGCGACGGCGGGATCGGTTTCCGTCTTCGGCAAGGATGTCAGCGGTCCGGTCACGGATTGCGGCATCGTGTTCCAGCAGCCCATCCTGCTCGACTGGCGCACCATTGTCGAAAACGTGCTGTTCAACATCGACATGCGCTCGCTTGATCCCAAAGCCTATCGTCCGCGCGCCTTGCAGCTGCTCGCCGCCGTCGGGCTCGCTGAATTCGCCGACAAGCGTCCCTACGAATTGTCGGGCGGGATGAAGCAGCGCGCGGCGATTGCGCGCGCGCTCGTGCATGAACCGCCGCTGCTCCTGATGGACGAGCCATTCGGCGCGCTCGATGCGCTCACTCGCGAGCAGATGCGGCTCGACCTCGAGCGGATCTGGCTCGAGACGAAGAAGACCGTGTTCTTCATCACCCACTCGATCGACGAGGCCGTCCTGCTGTCCGATCGCGTCGTCGTCATGTCGCCGAGGCCCGGGCGGATCGAGACCATCCTGCATATCGATTTGCCGCGTCCGCGCGGCGTTGCAGCGCGCCAGAGCGCCGAATTCAGCGCTGCGACCAACAAGGTGACCGGCATCTTCCTGGCCCGCGGCGTCTTCAGCGAGAGCCCCGCATGAGCACTGCAGAAAACCTCGAGGCGATCCTGGCAGAGATGCGCGGCGTTTTCGCGCGCATGCCGGCCGACGCCGTACCGCAACTGGCGCGTGAGATCGCCAACGCACACCGCGTCCTGGTGTACGGCGTCGGGCGAACCGGCCTGGTGCTGCAGGCGTTCGCAATGCGACTGATGCATCTGGGACTCGACGGGCACTATGTCGGGCAACTCTCGGCGCCACCGATCCGCAAGGGTGATCTGCTGCTGACGACCCTGGCCGTGGGCCGCTTGCCCACGGCAGACGCCCTCATTGGGTCCGCCAAGGCGGCCGGTGCGCGCATCGTCGCAATCTCGGCGCGGCCCGAGCTGGTCCAGGGGGCTGACGTCGCAATCCCCCTGCCGGCGCAAACGATGGCCGATCCGCTGACCAGCATCCTGCCGCTCGGCAGTCCGTTCGAGGTTGCCCTTGCACTGCTTTGCGACCTGACCGTTGTCGAATTGATGGCGATCCTCGGTCGCAGCAACGCCGACCTCGCCGCTCGTCATGCCAACCTTCTTTGATCATGAAGGTTTGGGCACACGTGGCGTGTTCGAGTGGTCGGTAAATGAATCCTGGATCGAAGTCGTCTTACACTTGAAGGGCAGAACGTCGATGCCGGACTAGCACGCGCTCGTGCCAGAAAGTTTTAGAGCGCCTTGAAGCGCAATTTGGATTCGGCGTCGGGCTTGCTGTCCAGCGACTTGTGGCGGATGAACACGTACAGCTGCTTTGCGCCGCCCCGGTCGTCGCGGCGCGCCCAAATGTTGTCCACATAGCCACCAGTGGGCACTTTGGCAAACAGCCAGCGCTTGCCCTTGTCTACGACGTACCGGGCTTGTACCTTGGGCCGGCCATAGAGCTGGCCGCTGCTCTGCTTCACCCATGCACGCAGGCCGAGCCGGGATTGGGTCTGCTGGCCATTGAGCACTTGATCGCCGCAATCATCCAGCGTGATCACTATCCGGTAGGGATCACCCGCATCATCCATGTTCTGCCAGCGTCCACTCTCAGGTGGTGCGGCGCAAAGGGCGGCCGCAAGATTCGGCGCAGCCATCAATACCGCCACCGCCGCCCGGGCGAGCACCTGTGGAAGCCTGGTTTTCATGACGTTCTCCTTGCGCGAAACGGCACGTTAGCACTTGATAGTCGCGAAATCAATTACGCGTGCTGCGACGCTCCCGAATTTCCACGCCATGTGACGACTCACAGTTGACCCTGTCGAGCGCACCCCGCATACTTTCGCGCGGATCACTGAAGTATCTGGCCGTTTCTTCGAAGAACACGGAGAGCGTATGGAACTGATGCTCGAAGCCATCGAACAGCGGGTCGGCGCGCAGGTGCATCTCTACCCGCTCGACCTGACGCTGGTGCCGCGCGCCGTGACCGTGCTGCTGGGCGCCACGCAGGCCGGCAAGACCACGTTGATGCGCGTGATGGCGGGGCTCGATGCGCCCGCAAAGGGCCGCGTCAAGGTTGACGGGCACGACGTCACCGGCAAGCCGGTGCGCGAACGCAATGTAGCCATGGTGTACCAGCAGTTCATCAACTACCCGTCGATGACGGTAGCCGACAACATCGCTTCGCCGCTCAGGCTGCGCAAGGACACTCTTGCCAAACGCGATATCGACGCGCGGGTCAACGAAATCGCCGCCAGGCTGCACATCGAACCGTTTCTGCTGCGGCTTCCCGCCGAGCTGTCGGGCGGCCAGCAGCAGCGCGTGGCGCTGGCGCGCGCGCTGGCCAAGAGCGCCCCGCTGATGCTGCTCGACGAACCGCTTGTGAACCTCGACTACAAACTACGCGAAGAGCTGCGCGATGAGCTCTCGCAGTTGTTCGCCAGCGGCCAGTCCACCGTGGTCTATGCCACCACCGAGCCGACCGAAGCGCTGCTGCTCGGCGGCTACACCGCGGTGATGGACGCCGGCGAACTGCTGCAGTATGGGCCGACGGCAGAGGTGTTCCACCGGCCGCTCTCGCTTCGTGTCGCGCGGGCTTTCAGCGATCCGCCGATGAACCTGGTCGCAGGCAGCGCCGGCGCGAACGGCGTTGTTCTGCCCGGTGGCGTGGCTTTGCCGCTGGCCCTGCCTCCGACCCGATCGGAAGCGCTCACGCTCGGGATTCGTGCCGGCGCCCTGCGCGTGCAGCCGCGCGAGCGCGACCTCGCCTTGACGGGCAAGGTCGAACTCGCGGAGATCGCCGGCTCCGACACCTTCGTCCACGTGCAAACGCAGATCGGCGAACTGGTCGCCCAGCTTACGGGCGTGCATGTGTTCTCACTCGGCGAAGCCCTCACGCTCTACATGGATCCGGGACAGGCCTATGTGTTCGATGGGGCCGGCGATCTGCTGGTCGCGCCCGCGGTCATCGGCAACACCCGGCATTGACATGGCTCGCATCGAACTCGATCTCGCGCACGCGTACAAGCCGAATCCCCGGCGCGATGAAGACTATGCGTTGCTGCCGCTGAAGATGAACTTCGAAGACGGTGGCGCCTATGCGCTGCTGGGTCCTTCGGGCTGCGGCAAGACCACGCTGCTGAACATCGTATCGGGTCTGGTGAAGCCTTCGCAG
>JBDTTE010000067.1:0-14664 GCA_039930785.1 Betaproteobacteria bacterium
CCGGTGCGATATTCACGGCTTCGGGATAGACCAGAAAGTCGGCTGCATCGAAAACCCCCCAGGCTGCGTCGCCGGGCCAAAACAAGTCGCCAAGAAGACCTTCAAGCGCCGGCGGGATGACCTGATTCAAAGGATACTGACGATCGCGAAACGCCTGGTAACTTTCGCCTGCCTCGCCCATGTGATTATTGAAGCCATGCACAAGAATGATCATTTCATGTGCAGCACTCGGCGGCGATGCGGGGTCGCTAATGACCTTGTCGGTGAGTCTTCCGCCTTCGGGAGCATCTTTCAGGGAAAGCGCCAACCATGGATCGTAGTTGGCGGGAAGCCCCTTGAATCTAGCCACGGGATTTCACCTTGCCCAATGCATCCACCAGATCCTTGGCAACAGGTGCAAGCATCCCGCCAAAGAGGGAACTTCCAATCAAGTTGACCCAGAATGACGGCTCCATCTGGGAAAGTGCGCCTTTCTGAATCTCCGGAATGAGCTGCGCGATGGCAAGCAGAAGAGCGCCGACTACGATTGCGTAGAACTGATTCCACTCACGCCATCGCATGGCCGTGACAATCTGGAAGCTATCCAGATGACGGCGAACAAGTTGTTTCAGGCGGGCGTAGCGATCGGCCAGTTCCTTGCGATTGTCGTCACTGACCTGCGCAGACATGGATTGCTTGACATCCCGCTGCCATTCTTCGACGTCCTCTTTCAGGGCGCTGCGGGTGAGGAACAGGAAAAGATCCTGATAGATAGCCGGGTTGTTCAGCGCAACGTCCGATGCATCCTGGATCTGACCCATTAGTCGATCGATCTCAAGCTCGAACAGGGCAAACTCTAAAGAGCGATCGTATTTGCTCGCTTTGTCCAGATCAACGGACATCTGCATGTCGTCGCCGTTCCCATCTCCCAGCCCGGTGGTAAGCAACAGCAATTGTGCATAGGCCTTGTTCGGAACGTAATCCCTGCTGTTCTTTGCTTTGACGAGATAGTGTTTTCCAGACTTGCCTTTTTCGTCCTGAATCCATCCCAGGATGCTTCGCCTGTTGAATTTGGCCATCGTGTCGAAAAGCTTCTTCCAGGCTTCCAGAAGCGCCATCGTCAAGGCGGCCACGGCTGCAAGCGTAATGGCGTATTTCAGCAGATAGTCGGAAATATGATTGATGCTGTCCAGGATCGACATTGCCACTCCCCGTTTTTGAGAAAGCATTTCCGTCGTGAGAGGCGGTGAATGACGTAACGCCCCTGAACGAGTTTAGTCCCCTTCCGTAATTTTTACAGATCGTCTTTTGGCTACTCGAAGGCACGGTTCGCCCTGCACCTGACACGATCTCACTCGCTCGTAATCGGCCTTCCCTGGAGAGCAACGGGGCGGCCGCAAACGCGACCGCCCCATTTTTTACTGCATCACGACTACTGATGCCGGCGTGAAAGCGAAACCGGGTAGGCGGCGTTACGCACCGCGAGCATCGGATCGGCTGGTTCGATGCCCGCGGGAAGCGCAAGGGGCAGGAACATCAGCGCGCGCTCGGCTGCATCGCTATCCGGAACGACCTTGTTGATTTCGATGACGCCGAGTTCGACTCTCTTTCGGGTTTCAGGCCATGCGATGGACGGGTCATCGATCTTGTCGTCCCTGTCGGCTATCTGCACGACGAACTTGAACCGGGCTGGTCCGCTCGCCATGCGCTTGCGGATTTCCTCGGAAAGGTAATTCGGTGCGGCGCCTGCCGCCTGTTCCTTGCCAAGATAATGATTGCCACCCTCGGGCTCGATTCGGTAGCGGCCAAATAGCACGCGTCCCTTGGCGTTCGTGAACTTGAAGCTGTTCACCCCGAAGTACGACACCGTGGCATAGCTGACGGGCGGCGGCGATTGAGTCGTGAGGAACGTCTTGGCGATCGGGTGGTCTCCGAAGTAAGTGTCCAGCGCTGTCGGTGCCGCGGTGCCCGGACCGCTGGCCGCAATCGCATTCAGCAGGTCGCGGAATTCATCGGCCGTCTTCGACGGGAATCCGTTGAACGAATGCGTGACCAGATCTGACGTCGCCCCTCCTGGAAGATTGAACCTCAGGGCCATGCCGCGCGGCGCGGCGAGCCCGTCATTGTCGGGAATGGCGGGGACGCCGGCAAAATCGGAGAAACGCACCGTGATCGGGTAAGTGCCTTTCTGGAAATGGGGCGCCTTGCTCAAATCGGCACCTTGACCGCTCGCGATGAAGTTGCCTTCCAGCACAATCCCCTTGCCATGGACGGCGCGGTTATAGGTCTGTTTGCCGAACACACCGTTGAGCGCGTCGACCATCTCTGCGGGCGTTGCCTTTTGTTGCGCGTCTTCGGCGCGTACCTGGTTTACTGCGATCAACCCAAGAAAGACAGTAGTGACCGCGATGCCGTAGATGGATGTCGCTCCGAAGAACGCGCTTGTAGTGTCATCACCCGCTGCACTCCTGGTCATGCCGATTACTTTCCTGCTCATGGGTCACTCCTCGTCAGTGTTGAAAAAGCGGGCTGGTCCTGGACCATCGTGCCGGCGATGCTCCGTCTCGTATCGCGCAGGTCGCATGATCGGCGGACGAATCGGTTGCGTATTTCACGAATCGCTCATTCATGGGACGAAATTGCGGTTTTTGCCGATCGGATGCGGGGACGGTGCCACAGAGGGTTGAGCGTGGTCGACGCCATCAACGCGCGACGGTCCGTCCTGGCTCTGCAATGCCGGATCGGGGCTACACTCTCTCGAAAGGGAGATGGTTCTCGGGATTGGCGCGACGCCATACTCCGCCTCCAATCTGGAGAATGCGGGGAGAAATGCGCGCGATCGAGCACCCTGGGAGACAGCGGCGGATGACGCGAACACCGGATATGAGAGACCGAGACGAACACCGGAGCGCGGGCGCGAGCCAGGAACGCATCAGCGAACTGCAAACGGCCTTGCAACGGGCGAACCAACTCGCCCGCGCCCACGCAAATGTGATCGAGCGCAGCCTGCACGCTGTTGCGGACAAGGCTTCGCTGGAAGCGCTGTGTGAGCAGCTGCTGCGTACCATCGTCACCGAGCTCGGGGCCGATTCCGGCGCCTTCTGGCTGTGCGACGAGGACGACGAGCTGGTCGCCCGCATCTACCTCGCGTTCGAGGCAGGACACATCGTCAAGGGTGAAAACAGTTCTCATCCGGGTCGCGAACCGCGACCCATCCCGGAGGAGCTGGCCTCACACTGGCGACTGCATCGCTATGATCCCGTGGTCTACCAGAAGGAAGACTACGTAGAGAGCGCCTCGCTGGCGTTCTGCCGGGACTTCTACCTGGATCACGAAGTCCGGACCGTCGTGACGATACCGCTGGTTCTCGGCGAGCGGCTGTTCGGAACCTGTGCGGTCCGATGGACGCAACGGCGCCTGCTGGACGAAGAGGACTTGCGACTGGCCACCGCGCTCTCGATGCAGGCCGCCCTGGCTTTGCAGCTAGTGCGCTTTGCGCAAAGGGCGCGCGAAGCCGCGTTCGCCGAAGAGCGCGAGCGCGCCGCACAGGAACGCGCGGCGGCGCTGGGTGTGCTCAACGAGGCATTGCAAACGGAAGTGGCGGAGCGACGCCGTGCGGAACATATGGCGAGGGCACAGGCCGCCATCATTCTGCGGTCGCTGGATTCTATCCGCGAGCAGCCATCAGTCGATACTTTCGTCGAGGAGGTTCTCAAGACCATCGTCGAACAACTGGGCGGCATGGGCGCCTCCCTCTGGATTCCTGAGAAGGACGATGGTTATGGACGGGTGGTGCTCGATTTCGATCAGCACGGGTTTCGTCGCGGCGACGACATCGATCATCCCGGCCGCATTGCGCGCGCCAACGTGCACCTGCAGATGAAGCTGTGGGATACCGAAGACCCGCATCCGATCGTCCTGGATGCGGCATTCCTCGACACGGATCCGTCCTATGAGGAGTTTCGTCCGTGGATGCGACGCCTCAACATCCGCACGGTACTCGTGCTGCCGCTGATCTACCGCAGCCGCCTTACGGGTGTGCTTGCGATCCGCTTCAGTGACGAACACGCTTTCTCTTCTGACGAGTTGGCGTTCACACGGATGCTGTCGTTGCACGCCACGCTTGCCCAGCAGCTGTCCCGGCTAGGCAATGAAGCCCGGGAGGCCGCGGTGCTGCGTGAACGGGAAGAGGCAGCGCGCCGCCGCGCGGCGGACCTGGGTGACGCCAACCGGATCCTGCAGGAAGCCCTTCACCTCCTGACGTCGGAACCGAAACTAAATGCGTTCGTGTCGTTCGTGCTTCATTCCGTCGCGGAGCGTTTCGGAGCGCATAGCTGTTCGCTCCAGGTGCTCTACGCGGCGAGGACCCGCATCCTGTTCCTCCAGAACTGGGAAGGGGGCCGGATGTACTCGGCCGAAGAGTACGCCAGTTCGCCGCTGGTCCGCGCCTACGAACAGTCGGTCGATGTTGCAAGTGTCCGGGACACGTACGAAAGGCCGGAGGCCCGTGTCTACGATGTCGATGCCGGGCTACCCTGGACGCCGGCGTTGCTGGAAGCATTGCGCGGCATGGGCGTGCGAACGATCGCAAACTTGCCGCTCATGATCGGTTTGCACGTGATTGGCCGCCTCGTTATCCGATTCGACACGGTCCGGAAGATCGGCGCGGACGATTTGCAACTGATGCAATCGATCGCGAACCAAGTCGCGCTCGCCATTCACATGACGCGACTCGCCGTCGAAGGCAACCGCTCGGCCGTGCTCGGTGAGCGCACCCGCATGGCCCGCGACATCCACGACACCCTGGCCCAGGGCTTTACGGGCGTCATTGTGCAACTCGAAGCGGCCAAGGATGCGATTGGCCTGCAGCGCGCAGCGGATGCCGACGCGCATATAGAGCGGGCCGCTTCGCTTGCGCGCTCGAGCCTGGCCGAGGCGCGCCGTTCGGTGCACGCGTTGCGTCCCCTGGCGCTCGAGCATGGGAGCCTGAGCGTGGCGCTGTCGACAATGCTCGAAAACATGACGGCCGGCACCGACATACGCGGCCGCGCACGAACCGAAGGGGATGACTACCCGATTGCGCTGGACTGTGAGGAGCATCTGCTTCGCATCGGACAGGAGGCGCTCAGCAACGCGCTCAAGCACGGCATGCCAGGCTGCATCGACGTGATGCTGCGGTTCTCGCCGACAGAAGTCGTGCTGGAGGTTCAGGACGATGGGATCGGCTTCGATCCCGGCCGGCAATCCGAAGGCATGGGGCTCACCGGCATGCAGGAACGTTGCAACCGCATCGGGGCGCGGTTCGAACTCATTGCCTCGCCCGGCCAAGGTGTGCGCGTGCGGGTGATGCTTGCACTGGAAGTCGGCCGAGGGTCCGGAATCATTGCTCCGACATAAAACATGGAAATTCTAAAAAATCCGCCGCCGGCGCCAAGTGTTCCGGCTACGCAAATTCGCGTACTTATCGCCGACGACCATGCTGTCGTGCGGGAAGGCCTGGTGGCGATGATCAACCGGCAACCGGACATGCGGGTGGTGGCGGAAGCGCCCGACGGCATGGAAGCCGTTAACCAATGGAGCCACCAGCGTCCAGATGTATCGCTGGTGGATTTGCGCATGCCCCGGCTGGACGGTGTCGGCTTTATCTCGCAGGTGCGCACACTCGACCCCAAGGCGCGCATCCTGATTCTCACGACCTTCGATGGCGATGAGGACATCTATCGCGGCATGCGGGCGGGCGCCAAAGCCTATCTGCTGAAGGATGCACCGCGGGAACAGCTGCTCGAGTGCATCCGCGCGGTGCACGCGGGCGACACGTTCCTGCCGCCGAACGTGGCGGCCAAGCTCGCAGCCCAGGTATCGGGCGAGCGCCTGACCGAACGGGAGCTGGAAATCCTCAAGCTCATGGCGGCGGGCGAGAGCAATAAGTCGATCGCCCGTGAACTGAGCATTGCCGAGGGCACCGTGAAGACGCACGTGAAGAGCGTGCTGTTTAAACTCGGCGCCGCGAGCCGCACCGAGGCTGCGGCAATTGCGGCGCGCCGAGGCCTGGTGCAACGCTGACCGCGATCCCGTTGTCGTTCGTCTCTCTCGAATGAGAGAGACATTCCCCTCCCAATCGTGACAATCCCGCAGGCGTCCAATGAGGCACGCGCTGACCCTCCGCAGGGGCGATGGTCGGGCATGCGCAACTTCCTCACACTGCTTGCAACTGCCCCGACTGGCGCACATCGGTCCTGTTGATGGCAGCGGGGAATTCTCTAATGCTTCAGCGTCAATTTTTTTGGGAAGAGCAAACTATGACCGGAATGATTCGACAGATATCGCGGATTGTCGCGATGCAGTCGACGGCTGCCTTGAGGCAGTGCACGCTGGCCACCGTGCCGGCAGGAGTGGCGCGATGATCGAGGGCGTCGCGTTGGACGGGCAGCCTCGTTCCTCCGTGAACCTGCAGCCGAGGGGCGGCTTGCCGCCCGGCGCGCTGCGCCGCGTGCGCGAGATCATAGAGCAGCGACTGACCGAGCGAGTCGAACTCTCGGAACTGGCGGCGGTTGCGGGCGTATCCCGATGCCACTTTGCACGCGCGTTCAAGGAAAGCACGGGACAGCCTCCCCACCAGTACTTGCTGAATCGGCGCATCGCCGTCGCGGCGGGACTGATCAAGGACACCAATCGCACCCTCGCGGATATCTCCCTCAACATGGGATTTTTCGACCAGAGCCATTTCACGAGGGTGTTCACGCGGATTCTCGGCGAAACGCCGAACGCGCACCGGCGCATGCATCGTTAATTCTTGCAAACACGATCTGGAGTTAGCTTTGAGATGCATGAGCCGCCGCGTAACGCCATCAAAATCCACGCGCTCAGTTTGGAGGTATCGCTCGCACCAATGCCGTGCCAGACCGCATCCCCGCATTGAATACCTCCTCGTCACATGATTGTCGGTACTATCGAGGTGAATACCCTGTCGCGATCAGTTGGTCATCTTCCGCGGCATCCTCGAAAGGAAATTCCGGCCATGTTGTTTCGTATCGTCGCGTTCGTATTACTCCTGCAATCTTTCTATGCGTTCCCGGCTGCGGAAACCGTGAGGATCGCCCACATCGATCCTCTCAGCGGACCATTCGCCAACGTGGGCCAATCCCTGGGCAGGCACCTTCAAGCGGCGGTGGACGAGATCAACGCGAACGGCGGATTGTTCAATGGTGCCAGGATCGAACTGGTCAATCTCGACGACAAGAGCAGCCCGCAAGAGAGCATCCTCGACCTTCAACAGGCGATCGACCGGGGGATCCGTTACATCACCCAGGCCAACGGCTCGAACATTGCGCACGCACTATCCGAAGCCGTAACAAAGTTCAATGCAAGGAACCCGGATCGGGCCATCCTGTACCTGAACCTGGGCGCAATCGATCCGACGCTGACCAACGAAAACTGCAGCTTCTGGCACTTCCGTTTCGACGCCGACGTCGATATGAAGATGGAAGCCTTGACCAATTACATGAAACTGCAGAAGGGCATTCACAAGGTCTATCTCATCAACCAGGACTACGCACAAGGGCAGGCCGTCAGTCGGGCTGCCCGGGCATTGCTGAAGAGCAAGCGGCCAGACATTGAAATCGTCGGCGACGATCTGCATCCGATCGGAAAAGTGAAAGACTTTTCGCCTTACGTGGCCAAGATCAAGGCATCCGGCGCCGACACCATACTGACTGGAAGCTGGGGCAGTGATCTCTCGCTCCTGATCCGGGCGGGCAAGGAAGCGGGGCTGGCAACGGACTACTACGCGCTGTATGCCTATATTCCCGGCAGCCCGACTGCGATTGGAGAATCGGGCGTGAACCGCGTGAAGACGCTCTCGGCCTGGCAATTGAATCTTCCGGCCAACAAGCTGGAAAAATTCGCAACCGAATACAAGAGCCGGTACGGCGAAGACATGTGGTTCAACAACGCCAAGACTGAGCTCGACATGCTGGTCAACGCGATGAAGATTGCCCAATCCACCGAACCCCTGCGGGTCGCGATGGCCCTCGAAGGCATGAAGTGGCAGGGCGACACCGGCGAACTCTGGATGCGGGCTGACGACCACCAATTGATGCAGCCCCTGTTTGTATCCACCTTCGCAAGAGTGGGCAAGGGCGTGAAATACGACGTCGAGAATCTCGGCCTGGGCTGGCGGGGCGACGTGCGAATCGAGGGAAAGGATACCGCTCTGCCCACGACCTGCAGGATGGCGCGTCCGGTTCAATGAGATGAGTCAGGCTTGCACGGCGAAAAAGCAGAGCGGATTACCGACGCTTACGGCAGGCGCGATTTCGATTAGTGGCAGACCGGTTTACATCTGGTTGCACCGGCGCAGTTGACGTGAGCGCGATGGGCGATTTATTTTTTATGTTCCTCTGATTATCTGGAATCCATGATGAGTGACAGTCGGTTTTATTCATCGCAATGCGTCGACCCGCAAGACTCTGAGCGGAATGCTGGTGCTGGACCCAAAAAAGTCACGCGCCGTTCGTTTCTCATTGCGGGAGCAGGTGCGCTTATAGCGGCTTCTCCGTGGGCAAAGGCGGACGGCAATAAACCAATCATCCTGGGCCAGGTTTCCCTGAGCTTCTACGCCGTCACCGGCGCCGTCGTGCATGAAGTGCTGGAGCGGTTGGGCCACACCGTCGAGGTGCGGCAGGGCCCGCACGACGAAATGTTTCCATTACTCGGCGAGGGTGCAATCGACCTGATGGCGGCGTGCTGGCTTCCCGAGGGGCACGCGGCTTACTGGGCGAAGTACGGGTCGAATGCCGTGGAAGTTGCAAAGCTCTACGACGGAGCGCGATTCTTCTGGGCCGTGCCGGATTATGTGCCCGAGAGCGAAGTCGCTTCCATCGCCGACCTGGCGAAGCCCGCGGTGGCGCAACGCATGACCAAACTGATCCAGGGCATCGGCACGGCCGCAGTCATCACGACGGTTTCGCAAAAGGCGGTCAACGATTACGGGCTCGACGCGCTCGGCTATTCGCTGCTGCCGGGGAAACCCGCCGAATGGACCGGGGCCGACGATGCGGCCGTCGCCGAGAAACGGTGGATCGTCTTTCCGACGTGGGCTCCGCAATACCTGAATCGCGGCGGCAAGCTGCGGCCGCTGCAGGACCCGCGCGGAATTCTTGGCGGTGTGAACCACGCCTCGCTCGTCGCGCCTCGCGGCCGCTTCGAGGCGTTACCTCCGGCGACCCGCGCCGCACTCGCGCGCATCGACCTCGGACTCGATGGCGTCACCGAGATGGACTGGCTCGTCAACGTCGAGAAAAAGAATCCGCGCGAGGCAGCGCGCAGCTGGATGCAGGCAAACGAAACCCGCGTCGCGGGTTGGCTGAAGGTTTGAGTTATTGACCGGGATTCCACGACGAGATCCCCCCTCTCCATCCCTCTGCTGCGCTTCAAGCGCGCCCTTGTCCCACCAGGGGAGAGGGGGATGTGGCGTAAATGGGATCAGAGTCGATTTCTCGGGTAAGCCTGGATTAAATTCGACTACGACCCTGTTTGTTTCAGATGCGCAACATGGTGAGGGCCATGACGGCGCAGGAGATCGACGAGGTCGCGACGTTCTATGCGGGGAAGGCCAGTGCCAGCGAAATTCGCTGATGCCGGCGCCTTCACACGCCAATGATTCAAGACGCCTGTCCTGTTTTTTAGCCGTTCTTTTAATCTCGTAACCGCGGTTTCCCAGCCCGCGATCGCACATTGCCGTCGGGCGCATTCCGCCGCACGGGCGCGTTCGATTCGGGCATAACGCCATCATCGGGAATTATCACGGACGCAGGCGGTGCGTTTACTGTTGAGGGATCGCTTCTCACCGTTCCCGTATTGGGTGAAGTCACTTGCCCGGCAGGGGAACTTGGGGCCGCAGCGGCGCCTGCCGTGCCACCCGCTGCACCACCGCCCTCGGCAGCAAGCCTTAGCGGCGAAGAGGGCTTCTCCGCATCGGCACGCGCGGACGTCGCGCCCAAGGAAAATATTGTCGCACTCGTCAATAAAGCCAGAATGAGCTTACTCATATCCATTCCTCCTTCGGACCGCGGTCTCGATCGGGATCGCCATCCTGACGCCGACGCAATACACAGGCCAGCGCCAAACAGTTGAATTCACGGGTGCAAGGCGTCGAGGCCACGCGTAATTTTCAATCGCGTCTACAAAATACAGGGTTGGGCTTTCGGCATTGATATTGAGTTGGCCCCCCCGGTCATGCCAGCGCGTCAAAAACCGATACCAAAGTATCATGGCAGTGGGCGCCCGATGAGGCGCAGCCTTACAGAATCCTGGCTGCCTGGGCGCTCGGGCGCGGAACTGCAGTCCTCGCTCCGAAATCATCCGATTGCTGCGCGCAGGCTCGGCGGCTGACCCTGGAGGCGTGCATGAATTCATCAATGGTGCTTGCAATTGACCCGAGACTATCGCCCTTGTCGAATATGACGCCCATCGTGTTCGTCGTCGATGACGACGTGTCCGTGCGCGAATCCCTCGAATCGTTGATTCGCTCGGCGGGCTGGCAAACGGAAACCTTCGAATCCGCGCGGGAATTCCTCGCTCGCCCGCATTCTCCTGGGCCGAGTTGCTTGATTCTGGATGTGAATCTCCCGGATCTCAACGGTTTGGACCTGCAGCAACGCATAGTCGGGGCGCAAGCGGTGACGCCCATCATCTTCATTACCGGCCATGGCAGCGTACCCATGACAGTGCAAGCGATGAAGGCGGGCGCCATGGATTTCCTCACCAAACCGTTCGGCGACGAAGTGCTGCTGAACGCCATTTCGAACGCAATCGAGCGCAGCCAGGCCAAATTGGAACAGGAAGTCGAGATGACTGCGCTGCGCGACCGGTACGCAACGCTTACCCGCCGCGAGCAGGAGGTCATGGCGCTGGTGGTCGCCGGGCTGTTGAACAAGCAAATCGGTGACGAGCTTCACATCAGCGAGATCACGGTCAAGGCACACCGTGGGAGCGCAATGCGGAAGATGCAAGCGCGGTCACTCCCCGACCTGGTGAACATGGCCGACAGGCTGGGCGTGGCCCCCCCGATCCTGGCCAAATCTTTCTCGAGCCGCTACCGACCCGATTTGGACTGACGCCATGCACACCGAAGTCCCGGGACGTGCGCTCCCGCTCGTGTCGGTGGTGGACGATGACCGGTCGATACGCGAATCGCTGCCCGAATTGCTGAAAGCATACGGTTACGCCGTCCGCGCATTCGCCTCCGCCGAGGAATTCCTCGCGTCCGATTGCGTTGATCAGACCAACTGTCTCATCCTCGATATCAACATGCCTGGCATGAGCGGACCCGAACTCCAGGCCGAACTGGCTCACAGCGGTCGCGGCGGGATTCCGATCATCTTCATCACTGCAGCCGTGGACCGTGCCGTTCGTGCACGCGTGCTCGCCGCGCAAGCGGTCGATTTCCTTTACAAACCTTTCACTGAGGATGCCTTGCTGAAGGCATTGGATGCGGCGCTCGGCGCACGCTGAGCGCCTTTGCGCGAAGTCTGCGCAGCGGATCACGAGCCCGGGAACAAGGGTAGGATCATGGGTCGGAAGGCCCCCAGGCTCCGGCAAAAGCATCGCCCCCGATCGCGGAATTTCGGGCTTCATGCTTTTCCTGTGACAGAGGCGGCTTCCCTTTCTGACGAGACGGGTGTTCTGAATGGCAGCGGATCTCGGATACGTGTTGGAGCCGCTTCGCGAGGACGCGGATTTCATTCTTTACCGCGGCCGCGATGTCGGCAATGCAATGCCGGTCCTGGCGCTGGCGCTCGCCGCTGACGATCCGTCTTCGCAAAGCCTCCGGCGCCTCGAACACGAATGGTCGCTCGCGACCGAACTCGATTCGGCGTGGGCCGCCCAGCCGCTCGCGCTGACCCGTCATGACGGGCGCGTCGCCCTGAGTTTCCGGGATCCAGGCGGTGAACATCTGGATCGGATCATCGAGCAGCAGAAAGGACGTCCGCTCGATCTGGCTGGTTTCATGCGCACCGCCATCGGCCTTGCGGTGGCACTTGGCCACGCCCATCGGAAAGGCCTCATCCATAAGGACGTCAAGCCCGCCAACGCCATTGTCGATGACTTCGGTCGCGTGTGGCTTACCGGCTTCGGCATCGCGTCCCGGCTGCCCCGCGAGCGTCAGGCCCCCGCATCCCCGGAATTCATCGCCGGGTCACTTGCCTACATGGCCCCCGAGCAGACTGGGCGAATGAACCGCTCCATCGATTCCCGCAGCGATCTCTATTCTTTGGGTGTCACGCTGTACGAAATGTCGACGGGTACGCTCCCCTTCGTCGCTTCCGATCCGATGGAATGGGTGCACTGCCAAATCGCGAGGCAGCCCGTATCGCCGCGCGAACGGGCGCCAGGGATTCCCGAAGCAGTTTCCAACATCATCATGAAGCTACTCGCCAAAACCGCTGAAGAGCGGTACCAGACGGCGGTGGGGCTGGAGCGTGATCTGCAGCGATGTCTCGGAGAGTGGGAGGCCCATGCACGCATCGACGCGTTCCCGATTGGCGAGCACGACATGCCGGACCGGCTGCTCATCCCCGAGAAATTGTACGGCCGAGCATCCGAAATCCAGGCTCTGCTAGCGTCCTTCGATCGCGTCCGGCGCGGAGGCCGGGCCGAGCTCGTCCTCGTCTCAGGCTACTCGGGCATCGGCAAATCCTCTGTGGTCAACGAACTCCATGGACCGCTGGTCCCGCCCCGGGGATTTTTTGCTTCGGGCAAGTTCGACCAGTACAAGCGCGACATCCCTTATGCGACGCTCGCGCAAGCCTTCCAGAACCTCATCCGTCCGATCCTGGCGAAGGACGAAGCAGAACTGGGCCGCTGGCGCGATGCGATCCGCGAGGCGCTCGGCCCGAATGGTCAGCTCATGGTGGATCTCGTCCCGGAGTTGAAGCTCATCATCGGGGAGCAGCAGCCTGTTCCGGAACTTCCGCCGCAGGATGCGCAAAACCGCTTCCAACTGGTATTCCGTCGCTTCATCGGCGCATTCACGCAGGAGCATCCCCTCGCGCTCTTCCTGGACGATCTGCAATGGCTCGATTCCGCCACGCTGGACCTGATGGAGGATCTGCTGACGCATCCGGATGTGAAAGACCTGCTGTTGATTGGCGCCTATCGTGACAACGAAGTCGCCCCCGGACATCCATTGATGCGCAAGCTGCGCGCCATGCGCCAGGCCGAAGCGATAGTGCTTGATATCGTACTGGCACCGCTGTCGCGTCAGGACCTGAAGGAGCTGATCGCAGAATCGCTGCATTGTGAATGGGCGCGCGCCGAACCATTGGCGGAACTGGTCGAGGAGAAGACCAACGGCAATCCCTTCTTCGCCATTCAATTCCTCTCCGCGCTCTTCGAGCAAGGTTTGCTGACCTTCGATCACATCCAGGGACGGTGGTTGTGGGAACTCGCGCGCATCCACGCCAGGGGTTATACCGAAAACGTAGTTGACCTCATGGTGGAAAAGTTAAACCGGCTGCCCATCGAGACACAGCAAGCCCTCCAGCAACTTGCGTGTCTTGGGAACAGCGCCGACTTCGGGCTATTGCATACGGTCTGCCAGGGCCAGTCCGACGCTATGCACGAACACCTTTGGGAGGCGGTCCGCACGGGCCTCATCTTCCGTTCCGAGGATTCCTACCGCTTCCTCCACGACCGTGTGCAGGAAGCGGCGTACTCGCTGATTCCCTGGGAATTGCGCACGAAGGCGCATCTTCGAATCGGCACGCTGATGGCCTCGCATACGTCGCCCGATGCGCTCGAGGAAAAAATATTCGAGATCGTCAACCAGCTCAATCGTGGATCTCACCTGGTCACTTCGATAGCCGAGCGTGAACGCATCGCCGAGCTGAATCTCATCGCGGGCAGGCGCGCAAAGGCTTCGACGGCGTACGATTCGGCACTGCGGTATCTCCACGCCGCACGCAGCTTGTTGACCGACGAGACATGGGATCGCAACTACGGCCTGGCCTTCGCGATCGAATATCTCCTGGCCGAATGCGAATTGGTCACCGCTGACATGACTGCCGCGGAAGAGCGGCTTTCCAGATTGGCCGAGCGGGCGAGAAGCGCACACGATATCGCCGTGGTCACGCATTTGCGCTTAACGCTCTACATCATGACGGGCGATAAGCGCGGTGTGGAGGTGTTCATCGAATACCAGAGGCGCAGCGGGAAGGAATGGTCGCCGCATCCGACCGACGAAGAAGTCAGGCGGGAATACGATCAGGTCATGTCCCGGATCCACGCTCGAAAAATCGAGCACCTCGTTGACCTGCCACTGGTCACCGATCCGGCTGTGCTCGATGAGCTCAATGTGTTAACCGAGGTCGTGATGGTCGCGATCTTCACGGATCCGAATTTTTACGCGCTCGTGCTGTGTCGGATGGTCAGCCTCAGCCTCGAGCATGGCAACGGCGATGCATCGTGCTTCGCGTATGTATCGCTGGGTACGCTCGCCGGGGCGCGTTTCGGGAATTACGAAGCCGGATTCCAGCTCGGGAAGCTGGGCCACGACCTGGTGGAAAAGCCCGGATTGCATCGCTACCAGGCGCGCGTCTATTTGCGATTTGGTCTCTGCATCATGCCGTGGCGGCAGCACCTGAACACGGGACGCGGGCTCATTCGGCGCGCCTTCGATGCCGC
>JBDTTE010000068.1:0-14654 GCA_039930785.1 Betaproteobacteria bacterium
CAGGAAGGCGGCATCGAGGCGTGGCTGCGGCTGGCCGAAGCCTGCGGATTGAAGCGCGAGGACGTGACATCGCTAAAGTATGTGTTGCCTGGCGTGCGCTTCGCTGTCGACGCCTACGTCAACTTCGCGCGTCGCGCACCGTGGCAGGAGGCGGCGTGTTCGTCGCTGACTGAGCTGTTCGCGCCGGAAATCCACAAGAAGCGGCTGGAAGGCTGGCCGACACACTACCCGTGGATCGACGCGGAGGGCTATGCCTACTTTCGCAAGCGGCTGGCGGAAGCGCGGCGCGATGTCGAACACGGGCTGGAGATCACGCTCGACTATTTCAAGACGCGCAGCGAACAGGAGCGCGCATTGGCCATCCTGCAATTCAAGCTCGACGTGCTATGGAGCATGCTCGACGCCATGCAGATCAATTACGGCATCGGCGATACCAAATATGTCTGAAGCCCCAACGTTCACGGACGATACCGTGTTCGAACTGCAGCGCCACTTCCGCTTCCAGTGGGAGCCGGCGCAACAGGGATTCGTGCTGCTCTACCCGGAAGGCATGGTGAAGCTGCCGGGCAGTTCGGGAGAGATCATGAAGCGCATCGACGGCAAGCTGAGCGTCGGTGGCATCGTCGAAGACCTGCAAACCGCATTTCCCGGGATGGACCTGCGAGGGGACGTCATCGGCTTTCTGGAGCATGTCCATGGAAAAGGCTGGATCAGAACCAAGCAAGCCGGGTAATCCGCTGTGGTTGCTGGCTGAAGTCACGTACAAGTGCCCGCTGCACTGCGTGTTCTGCTACAACCCGATCGACTACACGCGTTACGGTGAAGAGCTGTCGACCGAGGACTGGTTGCGCGTGTTGCGCCAGGGCCGCGAGCTCGGCGCGACGCAGCTGGGTTTCTCCGGCGGCGAACCGCTGATGCGCGATGACCTCGAGATCATGGTTTCCGAGGCGCGCAAGCTCGGCTACTACTCCAACCTGATCACGTCGGGCATCGGCCTGAACGAGAAGCGCATTGCCGCCTTCAAGGAAGGCGGGCTCGATCACATCCAGCTGTCGTTCCAGGATTCGACGCGCGAGATGAACGATTTCCTGTCGAGCACCAAAACCTTCGACCTCAAGCAAAAGGTCGCGAAGCTCATCAAGAAATACGACTATCCGATGGTGCTGAACTGTGTCCTGCATCGACACAACATAGATCACGTGCAGGAAATCCTCGAAATGGCGGAAGCCATGGACGCCGAGTACGTTGAGCTGGCGAACACACAGTACTACGGCTGGGCCTACGTCAATCGCGATCAATTGCTGCCCACGCGAGAGCAACTCAAGCGCGCCGAGGAAGTGACGAACAAGTTCCGCGAGCGCGTCGGCAAGAAGATGAAAATCTTTTTCGTGGTCCCCGATTACTACGAAGAACGTCCGAAGGCGTGCATGAACGGTTGGGGCGCGTTGTTCCTGACCGTCACGTCCGATGGGCTGGCGCTCCCTTGCCACGAAGCCCGCATGCTGCCGGGACTGACGTTCCCGAATGTGCGCGAGCATGACATCAAATGGATCTGGTACGACTCACCCGGATTCAACGCCTATCGTGGCGATTCGTGGATGAAAGAACCCTGCCGCACCTGTCCGGAAAAGGCCAAGGATTTTGGCGGCTGCCGTTGCCAGGCGTACATGCTGACCGGCGATGCCACGAATACCGATCCGGTCTGCGGCCTGTCGCCCCTGCATCATGTGGTCACGGATGTCGTCGACAAAGCCCAGTTGCCGCAGGCCCCAAAGGTCGAAGTGAAACCGATTCTGTTCAGGGACGACAAGAACTCGCGCGCCTTGAGCAAGGCCCCGGTTTAGCTTACCCTCGCGCGCCATGAACACGGCGCCCACCACGTCGCTGGCCGTCCGGGCCAGCGGCCTCGTCAAACGCTACGGCGATGTGCTCGCCGTTGACGGCCTCGACCTCGATATCCCGGCAGGACAATTCTTCGGGCTGCTCGGCCCGAACGGGTCCGGCAAAACTTCAACGATTCACATGCTCGCCACGCTGATTCGCCCGAGCGACGGGACCGCAAAGATATTCGGCAATGATGTCGTGCGCGACGCCGTCGCCACCCGCGCATCGATCGGCCTCGTGTTCCAGGAGTCGGCGCTCGATCGCACGCTGTCGATTGCGGAGAACCTGCGCTTCGCCGGAATGCTGCATAACCTGCCCGGCAAAATCATCGAAGAGCGCTCGAAAGGGCTGCTTGAATTATTCGGCCTCGCCGACAAACGCAACCGGCCGGTCGGATCGCTTTCCGGCGGCATGCGCCGCGCGCTCGATATCGTGCGCGGGGTCATTCATCATCCGCGCTTGCTGTTCCTCGACGAACCGACCATCGGCCTCGACCTGCCGAATCGCCGAAAGATCTGGCGCTTCATCGAAAATCTGCGCGCGCAAACCGGCATGACGGTGCTGCTGACGACGCACTACCTGGAAGAAGCAGACAGTTGCGACCGCGTTGCCTTTATCAAAAGCGGCAAGCTGGTCAGTAGCGGCACGCCGGCCGAAATGATCGCAAGCCTGGGACGCTTCGTCGTTGAGATTGAAAGCCCGGATGTAGAGGGGCTCGCGCGACAGCTCGAACCCACGATGGGCGCCTGCTTGCGCGAAGGCAACACCGCGCACTTTCGCTACGCGAGTGACGACGTCGGACGGCTCGCGAGCCTGCAGTCCGAGCCCGGCATTCGCATCAGCGCGCTGCGCTGGCGCCAGCCGAACCTGAACGATGTGTTCATGTGGGTTGCGGAGGGTAAATCGTGACGGCGCACTGGCGTCCGATCTATGCCGTCCTGCAGCGGGAAGTCGTGCGGATGTTTCGCCAACGCACGCGGCTGGTATCCGCGATGGTACGACCGCTGATCTGGCTGTTCGTCATCGGCGCAGGATTCGGCGCGGTGCTGGAGCAGGCCAACGGCATCAGCTATCAGCAGTTCCTCGTGCCCGGCGTGCTCGGCATGACCATGCTGTTCGGCGCCATGCTCGCCGCGCTGACCATGGTGTACGACAAGGAATCCGGCGTCATGCGCATGTTGATCATCGCACCGTTTCCGCACTACTGGATTGTCGTGGCCAAGTGGCTTTCGGCCGCGCTCGCCGCACTCCTGCAGGCCCTGCTGTTGCTGGTAGTGCTCGTAGTGCTCGGCTATCTCGACGCGCAGACGCGCATCGGGTTGCTCGCGCTGGCTTTGCTCACGACCTCCATGGCGTGCGCGGGCATCGGCATCCTCGTGGCGGCATTCACGCGCACGCTGGACAACTTCGCGGCGATCATGAACTTCGTGATCTTCCCGGTTTTCTTCCTGTCGGGATCGCTCTACCCGGTCGGCCGGCTGCCTATCGCGTTGAAGACCTTCGCTCTGGCTAATCCCTACACCTACGGGGTGGACCTGCTCAAGCACGCGGTCACCGGCGAGCTGGCGTCGGGAATGGGAGCGGACTTCGCGATCTCGACCGATATCGCGGTACTAGCTGGCTTTACGGCCGCCGCGCTGCTCGTTGCGAGCTGGCGCTTCTCGCGCGAGAGCGCCTACGAACCGATGATCCGGGTCCTGACGACCAGGCGCTAGGCGCCTGGCGGCAGGCACTAGGCACTAGGCGCGAGGGATTCGAAATCTCGTGCCTAGAGCCTCGTGCCTAGCGCCTGACACCATCACTAGCTGCTAGTGATGGTGGCCGTGTGCACCGTGCACGTGACCGTGGCTGAGTTCTTCGCGGGTGGCTGCGCGCACCTCGGTCACGGTGCCGGAAAACTCCAGGGTCTGCCCGGCGAGCGGATGGTTGCCGTCGACGACGACATCGTCTCCCTTGATCTCCTTGACCGTATAGAGCGTGTAGTCATCGGAGCCCTCGGCCGCACCTTCGAACTGCATGCCGACCGACAGGTTGTCCGGGAACAGTTTTTTCGGTTCGGTGCGCACCATGTCGGCTTCGTATTCGCCGAAAGCGTCGTCCGGCGCGAGCGTAACCTTGCACTTGTCGCCCACGGCCTTGCCCTGCAACGCGGTTTCCACCAGCGGAAAAATGCCGTCGTATCCACCGTGCAGGTAGGTGACGGGTTCCTGCGTTTTTTCGATGACCTTGCCGCTGGCATCCGACAACTCGTAATTTAGCGACACCACCGTATCCTTGCCGATCTGCATGCTCACTCCAGTTCCTTTACCAGGTTCAAAATTATCGATGCGTGTCCGCGCGCGTTGATGCCTTACAGCACGTGGCGCACCGGGCCGCTCTTGTCTATGACGAAGGTCGAGCGCACGATGCAGCGCCTCACGCCCCAGCCTTCCATTTGCTTGTCCTGCAGGACGCCGTATTGCTCGCAGACTTCGCCTCCCTCGTCGGCCAGCAATTGCACCGCGAGACCGTGCTTGTCGCGAAACGCCCCATGGCTCATGCAATCGTCCATGCTCACGCCAAGCACCACCGTGTCCACTTCGAGAAAATCATCCTGCAGATCGCTGAAATCGATGGCTTCCAGCGTGCATCCCGGCATGGCGTCCTTCGGATAAAAATACAGCACTACGTTATTCACGCCACGATAGCCGTTCGGGCTCACCACGTTCATGTCGCCGTCAGGCAGCTCGAAAGCGGGGGCAGGCTGTCCCACTTTCAGCATGAATGTCTCCGGTCGCGCTCAGCGCGGATTCTAACCGAATTCGAAAACGCGATCGTCGAACGCCCGCACGGTCGCGAGGCGCTAGAATGCGCGCCGTGTCCAAACATCTCCTCGGCGGGCTGAACGCAACCACATTCTTGCGCCGTCACTGGCAAAAGCAGCCCCTGCTCGTGCGCGGTGCGTTCCCTGCCTTCGAAGGCGTACTCGACCTCGATGAAATGCAGGAACTGGCGTGCCGGGAAGAGTGCGACGCGCGGCTCGTCCTGCGCCAGGGCCAACGTTGGAGCGTGGAGCACGGCCCCTTTTCCCGCAAGAGGTTGTCGCGCCTGCCGGCCCGTGACTGGACTTTGCTGGTGCAAGGGCTTGAGCGAGTGCTGCCCGCCGCCCGCGAATTACTGTCGCATTTCAATTTCATTCCGTATAGCCGGCTCGATGACCTGATGGTCAGCTATGCCCCACCGGGCGGCGGCGTCGGCGCGCATTTCGATTCCTATGACGTCTTTTTGTTGCAAGGCCCGGGCCAGCGGCGCTGGCGTGTGGGACGGCAACGCGACCTCTCCCTCGTCGAAGGCGCGCCCCTGAAAATACTTCGAAATTTTGCGCCCGATGGAGAATGCGTACTTTCTGCAGGTGACATGCTCTACCTGCCCCCGGAATATGCGCATGAGGGCGTCGCCCTGGACGCCTGCTTCACCTACTCGATCGGATTTCGTGCGCCATCGCATCGGGAATTGGTATCGCGCTTCCTGGCCCACCTGGACGACGGGCTTGAGATCGACGGGCGCTACGCCGATCCGGACTTGCGCGCGCAGGCTCGGCCGGCCCACATCGATATCGGCATGGTCGCCAAAATCGAAGCGGTACTGGGTTCCATCACCTGGTCGCGCCGGGATGTCGTGGCGTTCGTCGGAGGCTATCTGACCGAGCCGGCATCGCAGGTTGTCTTTGCTTCACCGGTCCGGGCGCTTACCCGGACGGCGTTTTCGAAAGCCGTGCGACAGGCCGGTGTCGAGCTCGCAGGTGGAACGCTCATGTTGCATTCCGGATCGGAAGTCTTCATCAATGGCGAAAGCCACCGGGTCGACGGGCGCAACGGCGCCCCGCTGCGAGAACTCGCGGACCGGCGCCGGCTACAAGGCCACCGCGCCACGGCGGCGGCCATGGACGTGCTTTACCAGTGGTATCGCAACGGCTATATTTATTTACGGAAGAAGCGAAGGATATGACCGATGGACACGGAACCGGCTCCGCAACATACCCAACTGCTCGGCATGGTCGACCACGAGAAGGCGATCGACACGATATTGCAGCAGGCCAAAAAACGCATCCTCCTATTCGACCATTCGCTGGGCAAGGGCTACAACTCGGTGGCGCGGACCGAGTCAATCCGCAAGTTCCTGCTTGCAAACAGGCGTAATACGCTGCAAATCGTATTGCATGACACCCAAAGCATGGATCGCTACTGCCCGCGACTCCTGTCCCTGCTGCGGGCGCACGGCCATGCGATCAGCATCCATGAGACGCAACTTTCAGCGAAATCGGTCTACGATCCGTTCATCGTGGTGGACGATCACAGCTTCGTGCATCGCTTCCACTTCGACGAGGTCCGGGGACTGCTTGCACTTGACGACCCCTTTGAGGCGCACGCATTCGTCGAGCGCTTCGCGGAAATCTGGGAAGCCTCGTCACCGGCGGTATCGGCCACCACGCTTGGCCTGTAATGCGTTGTGCCGTGGCGGACACAGTTCGTAATACGTAGCGGGATTCTGCTAAAATCCGCGCCGGATTCGGGCGTCCCCTTGATTACACGCCACGCAGTCCGCCAATCCCGTCAAAAAATACTTCGAGGAACACGCAAAATGAATCGTACGCTCGTCGCCTCCGCGCTTTTCGCACTTGCACTGACCGCTTGCGGTAAGAAGGAAGCGCCCCCGGCGCCCGCACCCACTCCCGCTGCAGCGACGCCGGCTCCCGCCGACGCGATGAAGCCTGCAGATGCCATGGCACCGGCCGCCAGCGCGCCGGTCACCGTGCCGCCGCCCGCCGAAAAGAAGTAAACAGACAGTACGCATCAATGAAAAGAGCCGGTCGTTGACCGGCTCTTTTCATTTCTGGCACCCCGGATTTTCTCGCGGAAGCTCGTTCCTTCAATCGATATCGCGCCAGCCGAGGCCTTCCTCCTGGTCGGCCACCGCGATCCAGTCCGGTGCACAGTTCATCACCGCCGCCAGCGCGGCACGCGCAAGGTCGGGCCGATTGTTTTCCTTGCTCAGGTGGGCGGCGACCAGATGCTTGAGCTTGCCGTTATCGAGTCTCGCGAGCAGTTGCGCGGCCGCGTCATTGTCGAGGTGGCCATAGCGGCCGGCGATGCGATCGCGCAATCGCGGCGGATAGCTGCTCATGCGCAGCAATTCCGGATCATGGTTGCATTCGAGCACCAGCGCGTCGCATCCGCTCAGCATGCGTTCGATATGGCGCGTGGTGCATCCCACGTCGGTTAGCACGCCAAGGCGCCGCGAGCCGTCGCCGAATACGTATTGCGCCGGTTCGCGCGCGTCATGCGGCACAGGAAAAGGCGCCACCTCAAGGTCGCCGATGGCGAAGGCCGCATAATTGTGGATGGGTCGCACGTCGGCCACGTCGGCGAAGAACGCTTCGAACCCTGACAGGGTACCGGGCGTGAGCCAGACCGGGATATCGTGGCGGCGCGCGAGACGTGCGACGCCGCCGATATGATCGTCATGCTCATGGGTCACCACGATTGCGGAAAGATCTCCAGGCGCAAGCCCGAGGCGGGCCAGCCTGGCGACCGTCGCGGCCAAACCGAACCCGCAATCCAGCAGAACCCGCGTATCGCCGGCCTCGACAACGAGCGCATTGCCCTGACTGCCGCTGCCGAGGGATGCGAATCGCATTCAGCCCCCGGCCGCCATCAGTGTCGAACCGGGCGTTATTTCAGTTCCTGCTGCAGCAGGGCCAGGATGCGTCCGGCGGTCGGTGAACTCGACTTCTGCCCCTTTGCATCGAGTACCTTGACTTCACTGCCCGCGTTCGCGCCAGCGACGCTGATGCGATATTGCTCGTCCTTCTTTGGCCCGTCATCGCGCCAGAACGCCATCTTCGACCAGAATCCTTTTTCCTTGTCGGCAGCGTCCGCGTCCACGTAGCGCACGAAATAAAGGCCTTTCGAACGGTCGCGATCTTCAACAGTGAAGCCTACGCGATCGAGCGCGAGGCCGACACGCCGCCACGCACGATCGAAACTGTCCACCAGCAGCAACGCCTCCGGCAGTTCGCCGCTCTTTGCGATCGTCGCCTTCGGTTGCTCGGGAGCCTTGGCCTGGGTCTGGATCTGTTCGTCGCGCGCGCCGAGGCGCAACGCCAGTCGCGACAGGAACACGGCTTCGAGATCCGGGTCCACCGGCCTGACTTGCCAGGTTGTCTTGTCGGTATAGCGATCCTTGGACGTATTGACCTCTGCCATGCCGCGATGGCTGATGTAGATCTCCGTCGTACCTTCCTTCTGGCCGCGCTCCAGCCGTGTGCGGAATTTGTCGCGCTCGGGCGAGGAATATGCGCTGTCGAGCACCTTGCCTATTACCTTGCGGATGAGACTGTCGGGAATCTTCGCGCGGTTTTCCGCCCAGTCGGTTTCCATGACCCCCGTCTTCTGGGATTCGACGTCCAGCAGAAATCCGTTGTCCTGCCAGAATTCCTTGATCACCGGCCACAGCGCATCGGGGTTGGCATCGACCACCAGCCAGCGCTGGCTGCCGGCGCGCTCGAAGCGAACTTTTTCCTGCACCGGCAATACCGCCGTAGGCGCCGGCGCGGCCCCGGGTTTAGCCTGGCCTTCGACGTATTCCGATGCCGTCGCCGAACCCGAGGGCGAATCCGGGATGTTGTAGCGATCGCTGGTGGGCGGTTTCGAGAGGTCGTCCGGCACATTGAGCGGATTGACCGTTCCAGCCGATTTGTAGTCGATCTTCTTGCCTTCGATCAGCGAGCCGGAACAACCCGCAAGCGCGAGCGCCGCCGTCAGAAGGACGGCGAATCGTTGTATTGCATTCATTCTGGGGAATCTTTCAGTTCGAACAAGCTGACGCGAAGGCTCATTTGGCCATCGCGGAGAGGAACGCAGGCGCGTCGATGCCAGCCTGCTCCATGGCCCCGCGCAACCCTTCGTGGAAGGAAGACGACAGGGGTGTCATCGGCAGGCGGATACCTTCGCCGATCAAATCCATTTGTTGCAATACCCATTTGACTGGTATCGGGTTGGCTTCGACGAACAAGTGGCGGTGCAAACCGAGCATGCTGTTATTGCGGACTCTGGCCTTGCCAAAATCGCCCGCGAAAACCGCCGCGCACATTTCCTGCATCAAGCGCGGCACGACATTCGCCGTCACGGAAATGACACCGTGTGCGCCAAGCATCAACAGCGCGAGGCCGGTGCCATCGTCGCCGCTATAGACGCCGAAATTCTTCGGTGCGCGACGCAGAAGCTCGGCACCGCGCTCCATATTCCCGGTTGCATCCTTGATGCCGACGATATTGGGAACCTGCGCAAGCCGCAAAGTCGTGTCGTTCTGCATGTCCGCAACCGTGCGACCCGGCACGTTATACAGAATCTGCGGCAGCTCGACCGCTTCGGCGATCGCGCGGAAATGGCGGTAAAGGCCTTCCTGGGTCGGCTTGTTGTAATACGGAACGACGGACAGGCTCATGTCGACGCCCGCCTGCTTGGCGTAAGCGGACAGTTCGATTGCTTCGCGCGTGGAATTCGCGCCCGTACCCGCGACCACGGGCACGCGACCCGCAACGTGCTCCACTGCCGTGCGAATGAGCAGGCAATGCTCCTCGAAATCGACCGTCGGCGACTCGCCCGTCGTTCCGACGATGACGATGCCGTTGGTGCCTTCATGGAGGTGAAAATCGATCAGGCTGCGAAGTCCCGGCAGATCCAGACTGCCGTCTTCCAGCATGGGCGTAACGATGGCGACGAGGCTGCCCTTGAGCATGGCGGCTCCCTCAACAGGAAAGCCGGATTCTAACCGATTCCATTCTGGGGATGCGCATGGCGCTACGTCGCAAACAGGCGAGCGCAGATGCGCTGGATCATGGCGGGCCTGGGGCTTGCAACCTCCATGTCTTCGAAGGCGATCACGCGCAGCCGGCCAGCCACGATTTCCAGCAGTTCGCCGGGCCGCAGTAAAAATTCAGGATTCGAAGGTTTTCCGAAGCGCTCGTTTCCCCTGGCAAAAGTTTCGTAAATGAGCAGGCCCTGTGGAGCGAGCGCATCGATGATGTGAGGGAACAGCGGCCGGTGCAGATAGTTGGTGACAACGATTCCGTCGAACTTGCGGCCCGCCAGCGGCCACGGCGCGTGCTCCAGGTCGGCCTGCATCACCGTGACGCCATTGACTGCATTAAGCAGGCCGAGTGCTGCGGAATCGCGATCGACCGCGCAAACGCGCCGACCGGCGGCCGCAAGCATGCGGCTGTGTCGGCCGCTGCCGCACGCCAGGTCGAGCACCTCTCCGCCAACGGCGATCCCGGGCAACCAGCGCTCGACCCAGGGCGATACGGGCAAGTCGTCGTGCAACGTAATTTCCATCTTCAAAGTTTACGGCAAGGGCTGCCGCTATCGCTTGCTCGCAACCCGTCGGCTGATTTGACACCCGGGGGGTCGAATGCTAAAACGCGCTGTCCTTCAAGCGTGTGCGGCTGCACGTCAATCGGGAGAATGCGATGAGATCCGTTTCGATTCTGGTTTGCTCTTGTGCGCTGCTGACGGCATGCGGCGGCGGAAGCATGTTTGCCAAGAAGCAATCGGCCACCGCGATCATCGCCCCGACAAAGGGCAACAGTGTCAGCGGCATCGTCAACTTCACGCAAAAAGGCGACGTGGTCGTGGTCGAAGCCAAGATCAACGGCCTTAAGCCGAACAGCGTCCACGGCATCCACGTCCACGAAAAAGGCGATTGCAGCGCGGCGGATGCATCCAGCGCCGGCGGCCATTTCAATCCGACCGCATCGGTTCACGGCGGTCCGGCGGGTGGCGCACGGCATGGCGGCGACCTTGGCAATCTCACGGCGGATGAAAACGGCTACGCGCAGTTGACTGCTGAAGTCGCCGACATTTCGCTCGGCATCGGCCAGAACAGCATTCTCAAGCGTGCGGTCATCGTGCATGCGGACGAGGACGATTTAAAAACCCAGCCCACCGGTCATTCCGGCGCGCGAGTCGCATGCGGGTTGATCAGCAAGAATCCCGACAAGTTCTTCTGAACGTCGCGGGCCACTGCGGTCGGCGCAACCAAAATTGATTCCCTGGCTGGTCGCGGACGATCCCTTTCCCCCGGTCGAACGTGCGCTTTTCGATCCCAACGGGCTGCTCGCAGCGGGCGGGGAGCTATCGGTGGCGCGCCTGCTCGAAGCTTATCGCCACGGTATTTTTCCCTGGTTCAGCGCCGGCCAGCCGGTCTTATGGTGGAGCCCCGATCCGCGCATGGTGCTGTTTCCGGCGGAACTCCGGGTCTCGCGTTCCCTCGCTAAAACCCTGCGCAACGGGGGATTCGAGATCCGGTCGGACACGGCGTTTCGCGAAGTCATCGAAAGTTGCAGCCAGCCGCGGCAGGAACAACCAGGCACCTGGATAACGCCCGCGATGATCGATGCCTATGGCGAATTGCACCGCGAAGGCGTCGCCCACAGCATTGAGACCTGGCGTGACGGCGAGCTGGTAGGCGGGCTTTACGGGATCGCCCTGGGCCGCGCGTTCTTCGGCGAATCGATGTTCATGCGCGCGACCGACGCCTCCAAGGTTGCGCTCGTCGCGCTTGTGCGCCAGCTCGAACTGTGGGGCTTCGGGCTGGTCGATTGCCAGATGAACACCGCCCATCTCGCCTCCCTGGGCGCGCGCGAAATTCCGCGCGCCGAGTTCACGCGCCGCCTGCGGGAATTGATACACTACCCACCAGTTCCGGCACCGTGGCGCATTTCGGCCTCACCTACCCCGCTGGCCGCCGGGACCGAGGCAACCACACGGCGATGACACAGCTCAACGACCTGCCCTTCTCGGTACTGCAGTTTTATGCGACTGCGCCCTATCCGTGCAGCTACCTGCCGGACAAGCTCGCGCGCTCGCAGGTCGCGACGCCCAGCCATGCCATTGACAGCCAGGTTTACAGCGAGCTGGTCAAGGTCGGCTTCCGCCGCAGCGGCGCCTTCACCTACCGGCCGTATTGCGACCATTGCCGCGCCTGTGTCCCGGTGCGCGTCGTCACCGCGGATTTCGTTCCCAAACGTTCGCAGCGCCGGGCCTTTGCGCGCCACGACCGGCTCGAAGCACGCATGCTGGAGCTCAAATACCATCCAGAACACTACGCCCTGTACCTGCGTTACCAGTCGCATCGCCACAGCGGCGGCGGCATGGACCATGACAGCCGGGAGCAATACCGCCATTTCCTTTTGCAAAGCAACGTGCGTTCGAGCCTGGTCGAATTCCGCGAAGACGGGCGCCTGCGCATGGTTAGCATCGTCGATCGCCTCGAAGACGGCCTTTCGTCGGTTTATACGTTCTTCGAACCCGAAGTCGCCGGTGCGAGCCTGGGTACCTTCAACGTCGTCTGGCAGGCGAACCTGTGCCGGCGCCTGGGATTGCCTTATCTCTATCTGGGCTACTGGATCGCGCAAAGCCGCAAGATGGCCTACAAGATCAACTTCCAGCCCCTGGAAGGCCTGATCGACGGCCAGTGGCGGCGCCTGCCACGCGACGCTTCGCCGCCCGAGTCGGTTTGAGTCGGCCCCCTGCAACCCCCGATTTGCGTGCCCGCGCACGCAACGCAGATGCTTTATGAACTGGTAAGGCCGCTGCTGTTCCGTCTCGATCCGGAACAAGCGCATGGCCTGACTTTGCGGGCGCTCGATCGAGTCGACAGCCTGCGTCTGTCCCGGTTCGTTGCAAGCCGCCCAACGCCGGCGCCGGTCTCCGTAATGGGGCTCGAATTCCCGAATCGGGTCGGCCTGGCCGCCGGACTCGACAAGAACGGCGACCACATCGACGCGCTTGGCGCGCTCGGCTTCGGATTCATCGAGATCGGGACGGTCACACCGCGGCCGCAGCCAGGCAATCCAAAGCCGCGCCTGTTCCGCATCCCGCAGGCACGCGCCATCGTCAACCGCATGGGGTTCAACAATGACGGTGCCGCGCGCATGCTCATGAATGTTTCACGGGCACGCTATCGCGGCATCCTCGGCATCAATATCGGCAAGAATTTCGACACGCCCATCGAGCGCGCCGCCGACGACTATCTCTACTGCCTGCGCCAGGTTTACCCCGTCGCCAGCTATGTCACGATCAACATCTCTTCTCCGAATACGGCGAACCTGCGTCAATTGCAGCAGACCGGGGAGCTGGCCGCCCTGCTGGGAACGCTTGCTGCCGAGCGCAGCGAACTCGCCGCGCGCCACGGCAAACGCGTGCCGCTCGCGGTCAAGATTGCGCCGGACCTGGACGCGGACCAAGTCGCCGGCATGGCCGCGCTGTTCGTCGATTTCGGCATCGATGCGGTGATCGCCACCAATACGACCTTGTCCCGGGAGGGCGTGGAAGGCCTGCCCGATGCGGCGCAGGCCGGTGGACTCAGTGGCGCTCCTCTGACGAAGCGTTCGACGCAGATCATCCGCCAGCTGCACGCCGCGCTCGCCGGACGGCTGCCCATCATCGCGGCCGGAGGCATCATGTCCGCCGACGATGCCGTGGAAAAAATCACCGCCGGCGCCACGCTCGTCCAGCTTTACAGCGGCCTCATCTATTCCGGCCCCGCGCTGATCGGCGACGCGGCGCGGGCCATCGCCGCATCACATTGACTGCGCGCGCCGTTATTACCTTAGCGCCAGCACGCATAAGAACGCGGGTTCCGGGGTTTATAATGCATGGCTTTGCGCGGGCCCTTGCGCCCTCCGTCGTCGCATGAACACCCGAGTCGACCTTCCCGGCGCACCTTCCCTGAATCTCGGTTTCGACCTGCGGTTTGAGGACCTCTATCGCCGAGAGGGCCTCCTTAAGGTCGACGCGGCCTTCCTGGATTTTCTCGGAACGGCGGACGCCGCCCTGCGCGAACGCCTCGAAGCGCTGCGTAGCGGCGACGCTTTGCCGCCGCCACGGGAAGTTTCCGCATTCCTGATCGCGCTATCCCGTCATCTGGACGATTTCACCGCCCGCCTGTTCGGCATCGAGGAACAGGTCGGTGCCTTGTCCGCGCGTCACAACGAGCTCGCGCCGCTGTATTCGTGCAAGCGCCTGTTCGTGCAACGCAAGGCCGCCAACGCACACAAAGCCGACGTCGCGGCGACCTTCGATGGAGCACAGCTTGAGGCGCAACTGGCCGCCTGGCTGGGCACGGGATTCGGCGAACTCGAATTTGCCCGTCATGTCAGCGCGTGGCTGAAGGACGAAGCAGCCAATGCGGAAAAACTCGACGCCGCGATGCGCTACGCAGCCTGGGCAGTCCATACCGACGCCGGCAAGCACAAGCATCGCAGCGGTGTGCTCTTCAAGCTGCCGAAGAAACTCGATTTCCAGCATCTGGTACCGGTGGAAACCAGCATCGTGGACGGCGTTACCACGCACACGCTATCGCACGTTCGCCGGCGGCACGGCTTCGCGCTGACCGACTCGGGCACGGACCTGATCGGCGCGCTCGACGAAACCAACTATTGCATCTGGTGCCACGAGCAGGAAAAGGATTCCTGCTCGCATGGTCTGAAGGAAAAGCCCGCCTCGCCCGGCGCACGACCGGCATTCAAGAAAACGGTATTCGGCGTACCGCTGGCGGGCTGTCCGCTGGAAGAACGCATTTCCGAATTCCAGAAGCTCAAGACCGAAGGCGTGGCGATCGGCGCGCTGGCGATGATCACGCTCGACAACCCGATGGCCGCCGCGACCGGGCATCGCATCTGCAACGACTGCATGAAATCCTGCATCTACCAGAAGCAGGAGCCGGTC